>JAAYRD010000170.1 GCA_012518955.1 Tissierellia bacterium
CATGCTTTATTGGTTGCTAAAAGCTTAAATCTTAGGACTAAGAAAGTAGATCTATCGGAAACCTATAATATATTTGCCAAGACATTAGGAATTGAAGATGTCAAGGATATGGCAGCAGCTAATATAAAACCAAGGCTTAGGATGACCACGTTATATTATCTTGCCCAAAGGAATAATTATTTGGTTTTAGGTTGTAGCAATAAAAGCGAATTCTCCATAGGATATTTTACCAAGTATGGGGATAGTGGGGCGGATTTATTGCCTATTGCATCTATTGTGAAAAGGGATATATGGAAAATGGCGGAGCATTTAAATATTCCCAAGGAGATAATAGAAAAGACTCCTACAGCAGGACTATGGGAGGACCAAACCGATGAAGAAGAGATGGGTTTTGGCTACGATGTTTTGGATACCTTTATACTAGAGGGAACTGGTCCAGATGAGATTACAGCTAAAATAGAGAGAATGCAGAGGATAAGTGAACATAAAAGAAAATTTCCACCAATTTTCACTCCAAAAGACTAATTAATCCATGTATTATATGAAGTATTATGTTAAAATGGATTAGTAATAATTTAAGGAGGTAAAGTAAATGGCAGGTCATTCTAAATGGAATAATATAAAAAATAGAAAAGGCAAGGAAGATGCCAAGAGGGCTAAAGAATTTACTAAATTAGGAAGATATATTACAGTAGCTGCAAAAGAAGGAGGAGCTGATGAGGAGTACAATCCAGCTTTGAAGGCGGCTATTGAAAAGGCTAAGGCTGCAAATATGCCTAATGATAATATTGAAAGGGCAATCAAAAGAGGTACTGGTGAACTAGGTGGAGCCAACTACGAGGAGATAACATATGAAGGCTATGGACCAGGTGGAGTAGCTGTATATGTATCCTGTTTAACAGATAATAAAAATAGAACCGCATCCGATGTGAGACATGCCTTCGATAAATTTGGAGGAAATTTGGGACAAACAGGTTGTGTTTCATTTATGTTTGATAGAAAAGGATTGTTGGCTATAGAGAGAGAAGACTCTATTGACGAAGATGAGCTAATGCTTCAATCCATAGATTTGGGAGCAGAGGATTTTGATAGTGATGAACATGGCTATGAAATTATCACCAGCCCTGAAGACTTTAATAGGATTAGGGATTCCTTAAGTGAAGCAGGATATAATTTTGCAATAGCAGAATTATCATTCTTACCTCAAAATACAACAGCTCTTACCGATGAAGAAGATATCAAAAATATGGAGAAACTAATAGATATATTGGAAGATAACGACGATGTCCAGGAAATCTACCATAGCTGGGAAATGGATGAGGAATAGGAAATATAGTAAACTAGAAAAGTAGCCCGAGGTATCATAACCTTCAGGCTACTTTTTTATTTAAACTCTTTCAAAACATCCTCCAATGTAGGAGAACCAATTTCTTGAAGGGTATATATTACCCTAGCTACTGGCTTATCTGTTTTAATGACTCTGGTTATATCTATAGGAGTACCGGATATTATGGTATCAAAGTCCGTATTGGATATGGTTTCTTCAAGTTCTTTTACCTGTTTATCCCCATAGCCCATGGCAGGCAGAACTGTGGAAAGATTGGAGAATTTGTCATAGGTTTCTTTAATACTTCCAATAGCGTGAGGCTTTGCATCTACCATTTCCTTGGCACCAAATTTTTTAGCAGCAACGGAGCCAGCACCATAACTCATACCTCCATGGGTAAGAGTTGGACCATCTTCGATTACTAGAACCCTTTTATTCTTAATTTTATCTGGCTCTTCTACAGAAATAGGTGAGGCAGCTTCTATAATGATGGCAGTGGAATTTACCTTTTCAATATTTTCCCTTACTATATTTACATCTGAAGCATTGGCTGAATCTATCTTATTTATAATTACCACATCTGCCATCTTTAGATTTGTTTCTCCAGGATGATAACTTATTTCATGGCCTGGTCTTAGTGGATCTACCAATGTTATATGTAGATCCGTATGATAGAATGAAAAATCATTGTTTCCACCATCCCATAATATTATATCCGCTTCTTTTTCTGCTTCTCTAAGTATGACCTCGTAATCTACACCAGAATAAACTATAATTCCATTATCTATATGAGGTTCGTATTCTTCCCTTTCTTCTATAGTACAATTATGAATATCTAAATCTTCATAAGAAGCAAAACGTTGGCATACCTGTTTACTTAGATTTCCATAAGGCATAGGATGTCTAATTGCAACTACTTTTTTACCCATAGATTTTAATATTTCACATATTTTTCTGGTGGTTTGGCTTTTACCTACTCCAGTTCTAACTGCACAAATGGATATTACAGGTTTAGTGGACTTGATGCTTGTGTTTTCTGGTCCCATCAATCTAAAATCTGCACCTATGGCCAAAATACTGGAAGCCTTGTGCATTATATCTTCATGGCTAAGGTCACTATAGGCAAATATTACTTGTTTAACATTGTGTTCTTTTATCAATTCAGGCAATTGTTCTTCAGAATAGATAGGTATTCCATCTGGATAAAGGTTACCAGCTAGAACAGCAGGGTATTTTCTTCCCTCGATATTTGGTATTTGTGTGGCTGTAAAGGCAACTACATTATAATGAGTATTATTCCTAAAATATGTATTAAATACATGAAAATCTCTACCAGCAGCACCCATAATAATTGTATTTATTTTCTCCATTATAAAATCATCTCCTTTTAAAAATTCCAATAAAGTTTATTTTATATATCTACTTAAATATTATATAATAGGTCTTAAATTTTTGCAATAAAATACGTCTAAATGTAAGATTATACATTGATAAATAAATATACATTCTCTCATAGTATTAATAGGAAAAAAGCCATGAATAACATTATTCTTATTAAATATTTTAAAATCCCTTGAAAGAAATAAAAAATCAGATAAAATTGAAAGTGAAATCCTCAAAAAACTTAAATAATAAATAGGTTTTATATGATTTAACTAGAATTTTTGCTTTGCATAAAAGAGTATTTTTTTAAGCATAATAATCCTATGGAAGTTGCAAAAGGATTGTTGAAGGAGTGAAGAAATGGATAGTACTCAAAATTTTGAAGATATAAAACAAAGATTTAGTGAAGCAGATGTAGATGGTAAAATAGAAATCTACACCTCTGTGCAGAACTTAACTGTTGATCAATATAAGGAATTACTTCGAATGTTTCCAATTAAACATCTAGAAAGATTGGAAAAGGCTATGGCATAAAACTATGAAAAGATCGAAGGGAAACTTTCTTTCGATCTTTTTTAGATTGATAGGTTTATGAAATTAGATTTCAAGAAAAAGGGGGATGGACTTGAAAAGAATAGCACTAATCATTTTAATAATTTTTTTACCTTTATTTTTTTTATTACAAAGTACAGAATTAAACACCTTCAATAGAAACTTATATTTAAAATCCTATGAAAAACATGATGCTATGGAGATAACTGGTAGAACTATGGAAGAATTAGATGGTATTACTCAAACTATTTTACAATATCTAAGGAAAGGTTTGGATGAGGAAGTTTTAAGACCTTTTTTTAATGAAAGGGAAGTAAACCATATGAAAGATGTAAAGTTCCTTTTTAAATATGGTTTTATATTTAAAAACATATCCCTTGCCTTATCACTATCAGTAATAGTTATTGTAATTATTTCTAAGGAATATAGATATTTTGCAAAAGGATTATTCTATGGAATATTTGTATGGTGGGGATTATTTATATTGTTATTCTTATTGGCTACTATGGATTTCACCAAGTATTTTACTTATTTTCATTTAATATTTTTCGATAATGATCTATGGCTACTAAATCCTAGAACAGATTTATTGATTCAAATGCTTCCAGAACAGTTTTTTATTGGTATATTTAGGCGAATAATATTATTATTTGTAAGCATATTGGCAACAATACAGATAATAGCCTATATACTAATGAAAAAGGAGAGAAAAGGAAATGGAAGAACGATGGATTTTCAAGGATTATTTAAAAGATATTAAAAGAAGGATGATACTAAACAGTTACTATACTAGAAAGATCAAAGATGGGAAAACCTCTCACGCATCTTTGGTAGATTGGATTTTTATCACCCTATTTTTAATGGTGTTTTTTTTGATCACTATTTTCAACTCCACTAAAAATGTATTTGTATCGATATTTGTGACCACAATCTTAATCAGTTTTTATTTAGCAATTACAATGATTTGGCAAAAAAGAACTAGAGCAAAGAAGATCGTATCCATAAATGATGAATTAGCAACGGAGCGTGTGGTTAGGCAAATAGATAGATATAGTAATCGGGATTTTCGTACGTATATAAAAAAGTTACTTGAAGCGTATTATTCAACTACATTTAACGAATACGATAATAATATTGATTTTATTGGTGAAATAAATGGAGAGATATATGGTGTTAAATGTATTAAAAATCCTTTAGAGACTCGGGTTATATTGAAGAGTATAGAATACTTTACAATGGAAATGGAAAATAAAAATCTCAAGGAGGGAATAATTGTAACCAATACCTCCTTTGCAGGTGAAGTCAAAGAAGAAACGGACTATCTATTGATAGACTTTGATCATATAAAGGATATGCTCTTAAAAGTAAATGATGGAGAAAGTTTTCCAGACAAGGAGGAAATAGAAGAATTAATAGTAGATAAATATGAGGCAGGAAGAAAGGATTTAAGAAAGAATCTAAGCTTCAATAGAAAGGACAAGATATATAAATTCATATTATTGGGCATTGTTTTCTATCTTGTATCATCCTTTGTCTCCTATCCAGTATACTATAAGGTTATAGCTATTATATCCATTGTATATGGGATGATTATTGGAGTATATAATTTGATATCATATCTAAGGGATAAAAAAGAGGTAAGGGCATAGAATTGGAAGTTTTTATAAAGGGGGTAAGCTAATGATAAGGTTTCTGACGGCAGGGGAATCCCATGGGGAAAAGTTGATTGGAATAATAGAGGGGTTTCCTGCTAATCTATACTTGGATATAGATTTTCTAAATAAGGAATTGAGCAGAAGGCAGAAGGGCTATGGTAGGAGTAATAGAATGGATATAGAAAGGGATGAGGCTATAGTTATATCTGGAATAAACAGAGGTTATACCACTGGGAATCCTATATCCATTGTGATTAAAAACAGGGGAACCAATATAGATTTGGTAGAGGTGACTAGACCTAGGCCAGGTCACGGTGATTTAGCAGGAGCTTTAAAGTATAATCAAAAAGGTGGTAGAAATGTATTAGAAAGGGCAAGTGCTAGGGAAACGGCTATGAGAGTTGCCATAGGTGGCATTTGTAAGCTGCTTTTAAAGGAATTTAATATAGAGATATATAGCCATATAGTTCAAATAGGTAGAATAAAGGTATCAGAAGAGCTTTATAAAAATATAGGTAGGAAAGAATTGGTTAATATAGTGGATGAATCCAGTGTTAGAGTCTTTGATAAGGACATAGAAAAGTCTATAATAAAGGAATTGGACAAGGCTAAGAAAGCAGGAGATACCTTAGGAGGAGTAATGGAGGTAATAGGAACGGGTATTCCTATAGGTTTAGGGAGTTATGTTAATTGGGATAGAAAGTTGGATGGCAAGATAGCCCAAGGTATAATGAGCATACCAGGAATAAAAGGAGTTGAATTTGGTCTAGGATTTGAGACGGCAAATAGGTTGGGCTCAAAGGTTCATGATGAAATTTACTACAAGGATAGCTCCTACTATAGAAAGACCAATAATGCTGGTGGAATTGAGGGTGGGGTTTCCAATGGCGAGGATATAGTATTTAGAGCAATTATGAAACCTATACCTACACTAAGGAAACCATTAAAAACTGTGGATATGGAAACTAAAGAGATTGCTTTGGCACAATTTGAAAGGTCCGATGTTTGTGCTGTACCATCGGCTAGTATTATAGCTGAAAATATTTTAGCATATATATTGGCTAATGAAATAATGATAAAATTTGGTGGAGATAGTATAGAGGAGACTAAGGCCAATTACACAAACTATAGGGAAGGTTTGAAAAGTAGGTGATAATATGAATATTTTAATTGGAGAGAATATCGTATATAAACTAAAGGAATATTTGAAGGCTAAAAAGGTTAATAGATTGTATATTATAACAGATGAAAATGTAAGTAGACTCTATATATATGGCTTAAAAGATATTGTGAAGGATTTTAGTATAAACATCTATACCTTAAAGCCAGGTGAAGAAAGTAAATCTATGGCTACTATATTGTCTATCTATGATGATCTTATAAAAAATAATGTAGATAGAAATACTATTATACTGAGTTTTGGGGGAGGGGTAGTGGGAGATATTGCAGGTTTTGTAGCTGCTACCTATAAAAGGGGATTGAAATATATTCAAATACCTACTACTTTATTAGCTCAGGTTGATAGTAGTGTGGGAGGCAAGGTAGGTATAGATTATAATGGATATAAAAACATAATTGGCTCCTTTTATTTTCCAGAGATGACCATTATAGATTTAGAATTTTTAAAAACCTTATCTTCTAGGGAGATAACCTGTGGTTTAGGCGAAGTATTGAAATGTGGGTTAATATACGATTACAAGTTTTTTCAATCTACAATTGATAATCTGGATAATATATACAATAAGAGGTTGGACATACTATTAGGGATAATAAAAAAATCTATTGGCATTAAAAAAGAAGTGGTCAGTAAGGATAGATACGATATTGGGATGAGGAGAATCTTAAACTTTGGGCATACCATAGGCCATGGGATAGAAGCCTATTATAATTTTAATAAATACAACCATGGAGAGGCTGTTATATTGGGCATGATATATGAATCCTATATAGCATATAAAATGGGGCTCATAGATAGTCCATATTTTAATGAGATTTATCATGGTCTTAAGAAGTTGATGGCTCCGGTAAGATTTAATGATGGGGAGATAAGGAATTTAATTCATATAATGAAAAATGACAAGAAAAACTTTGATGATAATATAGTTTTTGTTTTACCTGTTTTAAGAGGAAAAGTAGAGTTATGTAAGAATGTTGATGAAAGATTGATTGTGGAAAGTTTAGAGGGTGAATGGATTTGATTATCAATGGAGGAAAGAGGAAGCTATTGGGAGAGATAACCGTTCCAGGGGATAAATCTATTTCTCATAGGAGTATAATACTAGGTGCATTGTCCAATGGGACTACTATGGTGGAAAATATTTTAGTGGCGGAGGATACTAAAAGGACCATCAATTGTTTTAGAGATATGGGAGTTAACATAGATGAAGAAGGAGATAGAATCATTGTAGAAGGGGTAGGCCTCCAGGGCTTGGACAAGCCGAAGGGCATGCTAGATTGTGGCAACTCTGGTACTACTATGAGGCTTTTAAGTGGAATCCTGATAGGACAAAGCTTTGCCACAACCTTGAC
>JAAYRD010000171.1 GCA_012518955.1 Tissierellia bacterium
AAGTTAAAGACCAAATTAAACAACAACTTCTAATGATGAAACAACAGGAAGTATATTTGAATAGAACTGAAGAATTAAAGGATAAATATGAGGTAAAGACCTATTTTTAAAATAGGTCTTTTAAAATTAAAAGCACCGATGTACCATAAATTTCATCTATTAAAAACCCTAGTTTATATAAAAATAGGGATTTACAAAAGAGGTATATAAGTATATAATAGTGGTAATGTTTCTACAAGAATAAATTTCGAAATATTCTGCGTTTAGAAAGATTGATAAACAATACTTGCAGAATAGAGAATAGGGGGTATTATTATGTTTAAGAAACCGGGAATCAAAATTTTGTTAGTAATATTACTAATAGCCCTAGTAACTGGTTGTACTTCTAAGGGGGCAGAGAATGATAAGGAAGCAGGTACTAACGGAGGTACTCAGTATATATCTATAGCTACTGGTGGGCCAGCGGGAACCTATTATCCGTTAGGTGGAGCTTTAGCAAAGATTTTTAATGATAATATCGATGGGGTAACGGCTAATGCTCAGTCAACAGGGGCTTCTGCAGAGAATGTAGGGTTGATATCTAAAGGTGATGCAGAAGTAGCTTTTATCCAAAATGATATAACTTACTATGCTTTTACAGGTACTGAAACCTTTGAGGGTAAGGAAAAAATAGAAAATATGAGAGGTATGGCTATGGTCTATCCTGAATTAGTACAAATCATAGCTACAAAAGAATCCGAGATTAAATCGGTAGATGATTTAAAAGGTAAGAAAGTTGCTATTGGTGCACCTGGCTCAGGGGTAGAAGCCAATGCGAGACAAGTATTGGATATTCATGGGTTGAGTTATGATGATCTAGGAAAGGCAGACTACTTATCCTTTAATGAAGCGGCGGATCAGTTGAAAAACAAACAGATCGATGCAGCTTTTATTACTGCAGGGATTCCTACATCGGCTGTTACAGAAGTAGCTCAAACTTCAGATATAGTAGTTATACCTATAGAATCTGATAAGATTGATGAATTAATTGAAAAGTATCCTTACTATACAGAGGTTGATATTCCTAAGGGAACCTATAAAGGACAGGAACATGACAATCCTACTATAGCGGTTATGGCTATGTTAGTAGTACCAGAGGAATTAGACGAAGACTTGGTATACAATATGACTAAAACTATGTTTGAACAAAGACAAGTAATTATCGACACCCACGATAGAGGGAATGATATACAATTAGAAACTGCTTTGACAGGAATGCCAATAGATGTGCATCCTGGAGCTATGAGGTATTATGAGGAGCAAGGAATTAGTAAATAATATCAAATCTATAAAAAGGGGTAGTTTATTAATTATTTTTATGATAATTTTAATAATACTGCTCCTTCCCATTTATACTTTAAAAGCGTCTAATTATAAAACACAAGAATACTTGAAAAGCTGGTGGGTGAAAAAAGGAGATAGGTTTTATATAGAATATACTCATTCAATCCAATTAACTCCTGTAATTGAGATATATTATATCGATGAAAATGGAAGAATCATCTTAGAAGAATCATATTTTCATTCCTATGGCGCTGGACTACCGTCAGACACTCCATATAAATTTGAGATAACTGAAGATGGATTTAGGATATATGATATTAATGAGGAGATGAGTAATCTCATATATAGGACCGGTGCTGTAAGAGCAAATCATGAGATTACTATAGGAGGAAAGACTTATCCATTTTTAGGCTTTTCAAAGCCAAGAGAAGGTGTAAAATTTGAAGTAAAAAAACTATCCCTATTACAATATATAGCTAAGGAGGTATATAATGTCACAAGACAAGTCAATTACAGAAAATGAACTAGCATTGGATGTTGAACAATTATTAGAGGAATATGATGCAGATGCAAGTAAATCCAGAAAGCTTACTGGTTTAGTCGGCAAGGCAACGGTTTTGGTAGCTATTCTAATGTCCTTATTTCACCTTTATACTGCCGGAGCTGGGGTATTGCTTTCTGCAAGACAAAGATCTCTTCATATTATATTTGCTTTTACTTTAGGATTCTTATTGTTTCCAGCTACTAAAAAAAGTGATAAGTCGAAACCTTCCATATTGGATTATATTCTTATTGTTACCAATATAATTATATTTGGCTATTTATTTGTCTATGTGGAAGAAATTGCTTTTAAAGGTGGAAATGTAACCACTATAGATGTTTTATTCGGTGGAATTGCTATTCTATTAACCCTGGAAATCACTAGAAGGGTAGTAGGTCCTGAACTTCCAATAGTTGCAATTTTATTTCTTTTATACGCTAGATTTGGTCCCTACTTGCCAGGAGTTTTAGGACATAGAGGTTTTACCTGGGATAGGATTATAAACCATATGTATTTAACCTTAGAAGGGATACTAGGAATACCTATTAGCGTGTCATCTACTTTTGTTTTTATGTTCATATTATTTGGAACTTTTTTAGATAAAACAGGGGTAGGAGAATTTTTTATAGATATGGCTTATTCCTTAACAGGACATTTGAAGAGTGGACCAGCTATGACTGCTGTTGTAGCAAGTGGATTTATGGGTTCTGTATCAGGTAGTTCTGTTGCCAATACGGTTACTACAGGAGCCTTCACCATACCTTTGATGAAGGACACAGGATATAAACCATACTTTGCCGGTGCTGTGGAAGCAGCAGCGTCTACGGGTGGACAGATTATGCCACCGGTTATGGGAGCTGCAGCATTTATAATGGCGGAATTTACTGGGATTCCCTATATTAAAATCATTGCGGCTGCTGCAATACCTGCTATATTATATTATTTTGCAGTTGGCACAATGGTTCATCTAGAAGCTTCAAAATTAGGCTTAAAAGGTATTCCAAAGGATGAATTACCTAAGTTTAGCAACATAATGAAAACTAAAGGGTATCTATTAATTCCTTTGTTTGTAATCGTATATTTTCTAATAAAAGGTTATACCCCTTTATTATCAGCATTTTGGGCAATAGCTGTTAGTGTAGGAATTGCTATTATAGCTACATTGATAAAAAAGGACGAGTCTTTCACCGTTAAAAAGTTTTTCAGTGCATTGGAGCAGGGAGCAAAAAGCTCTATAGGAGTTGTTTGTGCTTGTGCCTGTGCTGGAATGGTTGTTGGGGTAGTTACATTGACAGGATTAGGCTTGAGAATAGCTGAACTTATCATCACTCTTGCTCAGGGAAAGCTCTTTTTAACCCTATTCTTTACCATGATAGCATCCATAATACTTGGAATGGGTCTACCTACTACAGCAAAGTATATCGTACTTGCCACAATGGCTGTGCCAGCTTTGATTAAATTGGATGTAAACCTGATGTCAGCTCACCTTTTCATATTGTACTTTGGAGTTGTAGCTGATATAACACCTCCTGTTGCTTTAGCTGCTTATGCTGGAGCTGGTATCGCAGGGGCCAATGCCATGAAAACGGGGTTCCAAGCTGTAAAGCTTGCTTTAGCAGCGTTTATAGTTCCTTATATATTTGCCTATGATTCTTCATTAATCCTTGTAAAGGAGGTAGTTGGAGGGGATGTGGTATTTTTACCCTTTATAAAGGCACTTCCTATGATTTTATCGGCTATAATTGGTATACTTTGTTTAGCCTGTGCTGTTGAAGGATACTTAATATCAAAGTGTAGAATATATGAAAGGATATTACTATTTGCTGCGGCTATTTCTTTATTAAAACCAGGAATTATTACAGATGTATTTGGAATTGTTGTTTTATTGGGCATCTATTTGATTCAAAGAACTAGAAAAAAAGATGAGGTTGTAGAACCTATATAGATAGAATATGTAAAGGCACCTGATGATCATCAGGTGCCTTGTTTTATACAAGTCTTGAGTAGAATTCAACTACTAGCTGATCTTCGATTTCAATGGGAACTTCATGTCTTTCTGGAACTCTTACGAATTGACCAGAAAAACTATTCTCATCTTTTTTCAAATAAGGATATTTATTTAATATATTGGATATAAAGTTATCTCTAAACAGTTCGATGTCCCTTGAACTTTTCTTTAGAGAAATTACATCTCCTACAGCTACTCTATAAGAAGGTATATCTATTTTTTTACCATTGACTAGAATGTGACCGTGCACTACCATTTGTCTAGATTGCCTTATGGAAGAAGCAAAACCTAATCTATATACTAAATTATCAAGTCTAGATTCCAATATCTTTATCAATGCATAGCCAGTTTGATCCTCTGATTTTTTAGCTTCTCTTACATACCCTATAAATTGTTTTTCCATTACTCCATAGTATGCTCTCAATCTTTGCTTTTCTAATAATTGCATTCCATAGTTTGAAAGTTTTTTATCTCCTCTTCCTGTACCCTTTGTTGCTCTATTCATAGCTTTTGGATGGCCACATACATTTAATCCTAATCTTCTGCATTCTTTGAATCTAGGATTCATTTTCTTTGCCAAAATTATCATCTCCATCTAATATATTGCCGCGATAATTTAAAAGCCAATTAATAATATACCATAAAAACTTAGCAATGTAAATGATAATCGTTATCACTAACAAAAATTACAAGTTCACGGCATTAGATATATATTAATCCACATAAATATGTTACATTTTATAGAAAAAGGGCATATATTTATATAGATGATACCTATATTCAAAAAAGATTTTGGAGGTGGTATTTTGATATCCAATTTTATAAAAAAATATTTTACAACACAAAAGATGATGAGGACAGTGATTATATCTTTGATTCCTTTAATCTTATCATCTATATATTTCTTTGGATGGAGGTCCTTAGTACTTCTTTTGTGGGTAACTATAGCAGGTGTTGCCACTGAGTGGTTTTATGAAAAGAAACAGGGTAAAAAAATATCAGAGGCAGTTTTTGTAACTTGTATACTCTATGTCCTGACCCTTCCAGCACGTACACCGGTGTGGATGGCGGTTATAGGAATTATATTTGGAGTATTTTTTGGGAAAGAGGTATTTGGAGGATTTGGAAGAAATCTATTCAATCCTGCATTAGTAGCAAGAGCTTTTGTATATGTAAATTTCCCTGAGCCACTAACCATTCAATGGTCTAAAGCAGCATCAGGTTTTCCAGGAGGATTTGCTACATATATTACGGAAAATATCGATGCTGTATCTCAAGCTACACCAATGCTGATGTTTCGAGATACAGGAGAAATGGTATCTTCACTAAAATTGTTTTTAGGAAATGTATCAGGCTCCTTAGGAGAAACCAGTGCTATCTTAATTATTCTTGCAGGTATCTATCTATTATATAAGAAGGTAGCAGCTTGGCAAACGATGGCTGGAGTTTTTATAGGGTTTACAGGGCTGAGTAGTGTTCTATATCTGCTAGGAAATCCTCAGATTCCCCATCCTATCTTTGGTATATTATCTGGTGGTTTTCTTTTTGGGATGATATTTATGGCTACAGATCCTATTTCTTCTCCCAGGACTAAGGAGGGAAAATGGATATATGGAATTCTTATTGGTGTAGTTACGGTAATAATTCGTGGATATGCATTGTTTGCAGGGGGGATGATGTTTGCCATATTAATTGGTAATACCTTTGCACCGGTAATTGATGAAGGGGTAAACCATTATAAGAAGATGAAAAAAGAGGCAGAAGAAGGGGTGGCTGCATGAATAAATCATTTAGTTTTCCAATAATATTTATGGTTGTGATTACAGCAGTCTTTACTTTGATACTTGCTTATTTGAATTATACAACTGTAGATGTTATTGCTTATAATGAAGAAACGGATTTGCGGAAGACCTTGCTCTATGTATTTGATATAGATATTCCTTCTGAAGAGCCTGAGGAAATAGAGAAGGTTTTTAACGAATACGTAGGTGAGGAAGAGGTAGGCGATGATACTATCTACTATGTAAAAGAAAATGATGAAATAACTGGGTATGCTTTTCCAGTAGATGGAACGGCTCTTTGGGGGACTGTACAAGGGTATGCGGCTATATCTGGAGATTATAAGCAACTATTGGGAATAGATTTTGTATCTCATAGCGAGACACCGGGTCTAGGTGGAAGAATCTCTGAAGAGTGGTTTAAAGAACAATTCAGAGGTTTGGATCTGGAGGATGTGCAAGATGGACAATATATTGTTTATAGACCTGCACCTGGCGGAAATGTAGATGCAATAGCTGGTGCTACTCAGACCTCCAATTCAGTTAGCAAACTTCTTAATGAAGATATATATGAATTTATAAATAGAAGGAAGGGGGAATAGATAAATGGCAGGAGATAGTCCAAAGAAAATCTTTAAAGCGGGAATATGGGAAGATAATCCAATATTTAAACAGGTTATTGGAATATGTTCAGCATTAGCTGTTACCAATCTAATGCTTAACTCATTGATAATGGGTTTAGGGCTAATATTTGTTACAGCTTTTTCTGAATTAACAGTATCCCTTATAAGAAGTTTTACTCCAAAACATATTAGAATGATGGTCCAAGTACTCATAATATCTGTTTATGTAATTATAGTAGATATTTTTCTCAAAGCTTATTATCCTGAGATGAGTAAAGCGTTAGGACCTTATGTAGGACTTATTATAACCAATTGTATAATCATGGGTAGATGTGAAGGCTATGCACAAAACAATCCACCTTTAAAATCCTTTCTAGATGGAATAGCCTCAGGGCTTGGCTACACTATAATACTTCTTATAATATCATTTATTAGGGAGTTGTTGGGATTTGGAACCATTTTTGGATACCAGGTCTTAGGTAGTTGGTGGACCAATTGGACCATTATGGTTATGCCACCAGCAGCCTTCTTTATACTAGGAGTAATAGTTTGGTGGGCTAGAAGTGTATCTGGAGAAGATGAAAAAGAAGGAGGTGCTATAAGTTAATGATAGAACTTAATCCTTTCGTCATATTTTTTGCAGCCATATTTACAAATAATATGATATTCAGTTACTTTTTAGGAATGTGTTCATTCATTGGAGTGTCCAATGAAATACCTACATCATTGGGATTGGGGCAGGCAGTTACTTTTGTTCTAACTTTCACCACTATTTTAAACTATCTTATATATCATAATATTTTAGTACCCCTTGGCCTAGAATATTTAAGGTTTATAGTGTTCATCATTAGTATAGCAGCTTTTGTTCAACTACTAGAAATGGTAGTGGAAAGATATTTTCCAAACCTTTACTATGCTCTTGGCATATTTTTGCCCCTAATAACAGTAAATTGTGCAATATTGGGAGTTTCATTATTTATGGTAATCAGGGACTATACATTTTTACAATCACTAGGATTTGGGGTAGGCTCTGGAATTGGTTGGACTCTGGCAATAGTAGCTATGGCTGGAGCTAGGCAAAGAATAAAGAGAACTAAGTTGCCAAAAGGTTTGGAAGGTCCTGGAATAACATTGATTATAACTGGTCTGATGGCTTTAGCATTTATCGGTTTTTCAGGCATAGTACAGATTCAATAGGAGGGAGGATATGGAAACTATACTAATTACAACAGCGACTGTTACAGCTTTTACTGGAGTATTGGCATTTCTATTGACTTTAGCTGATCGAACCATAGGTAATTATGGAGAGATGCAAATAACGATTAATGATGATAAGGAGTACATAGTAGAAGGTGGAGACACCTTACTAGCCTCATTAATCAGCGAACAAATTTTCATACCTTCTGCTTGTGGAGGAAAGGGTACCTGTGGGTACTGTAAGGTAAAGGTCTTAGAGGGTGGAGGGCCTGTTCTTCCTACGGAATTACCCTGGATTACCGAAGATGAACTAGAAGATAATGTAAGATTATCATGCCAGTGTAAGGTAAAAGAAGATATGAAGATTGAAATCCCAGAAGAGCTATTTAATGTAAGGGAGTATCAGATGACGGTAGAGTCTATAGAGGATATGACTCCTGAAATAAAGAAATTGCGACTAAGGTTTAAAGAAGGAGAAGAGATTGACTTTAAACCAGGACAGTATATACAATTGAAGGCTCCTATATATGAGGGGAATGATGAAGAAGTTTATAGAGCTTATTCCATAGCTTCTCCACCTGCTGTCAAGGATTATATTGATTTGATTATAGGGTATGTTCCTGGAGGGAAGGCTACTACTTATGTCCATAAATTTTTGAAAGAAGGAGATACGGTTGATATAAATGGGCCTTATGGAGATTTTTATTATCAAGATAAATATGATAATGAAATGGTAATGGTAGCGGTAGGTACAGGCATCGCTCCAATACTTTCCATACTCTATTATATGAGAGACAATGATATAAAAAGAAAGGCCAGGTTTTATTTTGGAGCAAAAACTCCAGAAGATTTATTTTTATTGGATGAGATTGAAAAACTGGAAAAAGATTTATACGATTTTGAATTTATTCCAACCCTTTCCAGAGTATTGGATGAACATAATTGGACTGGTGAACGAGGGAGGGTTAATGTGTCCCTAGACAAACATATAAAGACACCAGAAGATAAAGAGGCCTATCTATGTGGTAGCCCAGGGATGATCGACTCTGTAATCGAAGTTTTAACTGAAAAGGGTATATTGGAAGAGCTTATATTCTATGACAAGTTTTAGGTTAAAGTAAGTTATTTAAATTAAAACATCTAATTTAAATTAGGTGTTTTAATTTTTTGAATAAATATTATTGAGCAATTATATACTAGATGTGATAAAATTATAGATATAATGAATATGATGAAGAGGTGTATTGATGATAGAACTTGGTAAAATTCAAAAATTAGAAGTGAAGAGGAATACTTCTATTGGGGTGTTTTTAAATACGGGAAAGCAAGAAAGATATGATGATATTCTATTACCTAAGAAGGAAGTACCAGAAGGGACGAAAACAGGAGATATCCTAGAAGTATTTGTATATAAGGATTCAGAAAACAGGATGATATCTACTATGAGAAAGCCCAAGGTAACTTTAGGGGAGATAGGACTTTTAAAGGTGGTGGATATCACTAAGATAGGTGCATTTTTAGATTGGGGATTGGAAAAAGACTTGTTCCTACCTTTTAAAGAACAAACCATGAAACTGAAAAAAGGCAAAGAATACTTAATAGGGCTCTATATAGATAAAAGTCAGAGGCTTTGTGGTACCATGAAAGTTAGAGATTTTCTTAGAAATGATTCTCCCTATAAAGAAAATGACTGGACAAAGGGTACCATATATAGCATTAACGATGAATTTGGAGCTTTTGTGGCAGTAGATAATAGGTATGAAGGTTTAATTCCTAAAAGGGAACTGGTAGGAGTCCATATACCAGGGGAGGAAGTGAATGTAAGGATTACTAATGTTAAAAAGGATGGGAAGTTAGACTTAAGTTTAAGGGATAGATCCCATATGGAAATAGATAGCGATATAGATAGAATTGTTGATAAGGCTATGGAGAATAATGGAATTCTTTATTTAAACGATCATAGTTCACCTAAAGAGATAAGAAGAAAGCTCAGCATGAGCAAATCTGCATTTAAAAAAGCAGTTGGGAGGCTATTAAAAGAAGGCAGGATAGAGTTTATTGAAAATGGAATTAAATTAAAATAGGTACAAAGTCTATTAAGAAAATTAGGAAACTATACTCCTTTTTAGAATATACTAATTATGACTATTTGAAAGGAGTGGTTAGATGAAATATGTATCTATGGTAGACCATTATGATGGATCAACTCTTGAAGAACAGGTGAATGGTTGGATTGTAGAAAATCAAGATATTTTATCAGAGATAATGGATATTGAATATACACAAATAGGAAATACGTACTTAGCCACAATTACCTATCAAGAAAAAGAATAAATACATTTAAATATGATGTAGCTGAAAGGGGGTGGGTATTATTGTCTGGTTAATAATATTTTTAGTTACAATTATCATTGAATTAGGAACTTTAAGCTTGGTTACCATTTGGTTTTCTGCTGGTGCATTAATTGCAATAGTTATTAAATTCATAGGATACAATATGACCACTCAGTTAATAGGGTTTATTATTACATCTATTTTAACTTTCCTGTTATTTAGACCTATTCTAGTGAAACATATTAAAAACCCTAAAACAAAGACTAATACGGATAGTTTAATAGGTAGAACAGGAGAAGTGGTAGAAGAAATAACCCCTTTAACTTTTGGGCTAGTTAAAGTAAATGGGCAGGTATGGACCGCTAAATCTGTGGAAGACACTTTGCTTAAAGAAGGAACTATGGTAGAAATAATTAAAATTGAAGGTGTGAAACTTATTGTAAAAGAAAAACAAAGGGGGAGTATGGAATGTGGTTTTTCATAATAGTTTTTGTTTTAGTTATTGCAGGAATAATTACCAACATTAGGGTGGTACCTCAGGCAGCAGCATTTGTAATAGAAAGACTGGGAGCTTATAGAACAACTTGGGATGTTGGTCTACATGTGAAGGTTCCATTTATAGATAGGGTAGCCAACCGAGTAAGCTTAAAAGAACAGGTAGTGGATTTTCCACCTCAACCAGTCATAACTAAGGATAATGTAACTATGCAAATTGATACTGTGGTATATTTCAGCATTACAGATCCAAAACTATATACCTATGGCGTAAATAATCCGTTGATGGCTATAGAAAATTTAACAGCGACAACTTTAAGAAATATCATTGGAGATTTGGAACTAGATGAAACCTTAACATCTAGGGACATAATAAACACTAAACTAAGGTCCATATTAGACGAAGCAACTGATCCTTGGGGTATTAGAATTAGTCGAGTAGAATTGAAGAATATAATGCCACCAGTAGAGATACAGGATGCCATGGAAAAACAGATGAAAGCAGAAAGAGAGAGAAGAGAAAAGATACTCAAGGCAGAAGGGGAAAAGACATCGGCTGTACTTATGGCTCAAGGTAATAAGGAAGCAGCCATATTGAATGCAGAAGCTGAAAAAGAAGCTGCTATTTTAAGAGCAGAAGCGAAGAAGGAGTCGGCTATAAGAGAAGCGGAAGGAGAGGCTCAGGCTATATTAAAGGTACAAGAAGCTACAGCAGAAGGATTGAAAATGTTAAGGAATGCAGAGGTTGATGATAAGGTAGTTTCTTTAAAGAGCTTAGAAACATTTGCTAAAGTAGCAGATGGTAAATCCACGAAGATAATCATACCTAGTGAGATACAGAACATGGCAGGACTTATTTCATCCTTAAAAGAAGTTGTAGATGATGAAGATTAATTAGTATAAAGGGGGGATTTTTTATGATAAAAAAGTCTGGCAAATTAAGAACGGATATCGTTGAAAATCTAATGGATGGAGAGGGTTCGGTTAATATAACTCATTTATTGGAGATAGAAGATTTCCATAACAATGGTAGATTATATGCAAAACTTTTGCTAAAACCAGGTATGTCCATAGGATATCATGTTCATAATGGGGAACAAGAGTCCTATTATATACTAAAAGGAGAAGGACTTTATAACGATAATGGAAAAGAAGTAGTTGTAAAAAATGGGGACTTTACCTTGTGTAAAAATGGAGAAGGTCACTCAATAAAAAATATTGGAGAAGAGGATCTAGAATTTATAGGTCTAATAACAAATATATAAAAAGAAGGTCAATCTTATCTAATTATAAAAAACCTAAAAGAGATATCTTTTAGGTTTTTTTGTGATATAATATCATAGGGTCTTTAGATACTCGAAGGATTATTTTATTATATAAAGTAAATTATAGTAGGGTGAATAGCATGGAGAGAGTTGAGAGGAAAGAATTAATATTAAACGGGGATATCTATAAGGTAATTATGACGCTATCTTTACCTATTATGCTTAACAATTTTATTCAAACATTGTATAATTTAGCCGATGCAATTTGGGTAAGTAAATTAGGCTCGGTTCAGTTTGCAGCTACTTCCTTTGTATGGCCCATAATATTTTTATTTATTTCATTGGGAATAGGTATTTCAGTTGCGGGGACTTCCATATTATCTCAATTAATTGGAGCATCCCAATATGATGAAGCAAATGAATATGCTAGTCAGCTAATGGTAGTATCTATTATGTTTTCTCTTTGTTTTGCTGTTTTAGGTTATTTATCAACTCCTTGGGTTGTTAAATTGATGGGTGCAGCAGGGGATTTTGCTAGATATAGTAATACATATTTAAAGATAAGCTTTTTAGGTTTTCCATTTGTATTTTTATTTTTTAATTTCAACTCCATAATGCATGCCCAAGGTAATACAATGGCTCCGACAATACTTAGTGGTGTTAGTGCCATAATCAATGTAATACTAGATCCTATCTTTATATTTACGTTGGATATGGGAGTAGCGGGAGCTGCTATAGCAACAGTATTATCTCAAGCTTTATTAGTAATTGTTGGGATATATATATTAAAAAAACACTCCCCTATGATAAAGTTAAAATTCAAGGGATTTAAATTCAATAAAGATATTTTAAGGAAGATTATACAAATAGGTTTGCCATCCACTATCGGTCAGTCTGGTGAGGCATTAGGGTTTACAGTTCTTAATAGTTTTATAGCTTCCTATGGAACATCTACATTGGCTGCTTTTGGCATGGTAAATAGAATAACATCCATCTTGATGCAACCGCCTATGGGCATTGGAGCAGCTTTAACATCTATAGTTGGTCAAAACATAGGGGCTAATCAATTGGAGAGGGTAGAAGAAGCTTTTAAAAAGGCAATAAAGCTTACTATGGTAATTGGTATAATAGGGGCCCTATTAATGCTTTGGAAGGATAGTTGGATTATAGATCTATTCATACGTTCAAAAGATGATCAAAAAGTAATAACTGAAAGTATTACCTACCTTAGGTACATTTCTGTATCCATGCCTTTGATGGGAATATTTAGTATACTTCAAGGGCTTTTTCAGGGATCAGGACATACAAAACACTCTATGTCTATGGCTATCGGTCGACTTTGGTTTATTAGGTTACCTATGATACTGCTATTTAAATATTTTAGTCAATTGGGGTCTACGGGAATATGGTTTTCTATGAGTTTTTAGCAATCTTATAATATGTATATACGGCTTTATAATTTATAAAATGGGTCACTGGAAAGAAAAAGTTGTTGAAACTAAAAATTAAAAATAAAAAATATGAAAATAAACGCTCATTAGGTGTATAATAATATAATAGACAATAAAACCTAATACACAAGGAGTGATAGCATGATTAAAAGAATAAAAACAAATTTAGATGTGGTAGAGGCAATGTTATACTATTGGGAAGCTACTAATGATAAGGAAAAGGTAGGGGAGCCTTATATATTGAGCATAGCTGATTTTCCAGAGATGAAATATTTATATGGAGAAGGGTTTGATAGGGAATCTGTGAGAAAAGTACTTAGTGCAATTTCCAATCGGGAAATGCTTAACGGTGGAAGTAAAGAGGATAGAAAATATTGGAATAATAATATGTGGATGTTGGAGGATTTGGAATTTACAAATATGATGGTATATCCTTTAAAGGTATTGAATCTGAACAAGCTAATTGACAAGCTTAATAAGATTAATCCTGATGCAGAATATGAGGAAATAGAGGTTATATTTATTCCTGGCCATTTAGATGAATATATAATTGATGAAAACAAACTCATAATCAATTTCTTCAGAGTGATGCCAGATCTATATGAAGAGGATAAGGTAACAATTGGAGAATTAGACTTAGATGATTATATAGAACAAAGATTAGAAGAATTGATTAGCAAATAAAAATACTATACTAAAATTTAGTGATTATATGAATTAAACTTTCACTTTAATGTTTACAAAGTGAAGGTTTTTTGTATAATCCTATTCAATTCTAATGGGTATAATATGGATGTAATGGTTTAATAATTATAGAAGGAGATGGGGAGATGAGTTTAACTGGAAAGATTAAGGAGGTATTTGGAAGCATTAAAAACAGTTTTAAAAGATTTCCTATAACTATAGGAATATCTACAACCTTGGTTATTATGTTGATTATTTTACTAGAAAAAAGATTTCAACTGACCCCTAGTTCAAGGACTGTTTTACAGCGAGTCAATATGATTATCGCACTTGGAATACCTTTATCCCTATGCATTAAGCTTGTATATGAAAAGAGAGAAGGTCTTAATAGAGTTCATAAGACAATAGGATATATATTAGGAACTGGTATTTTAATATTATATTATTTCTTTTTGTTAAAGGATTTTAGTACAACGAGTATAATAAGATATATTGGGGTTTCTTTGTTCTTATACTTAGCTTTTAGTTATATACCTTGGATTGATAGAAAAGAGGATTTTGAATTCTATATAATTAGAGTATTTTCGAGTTTTTTCTTGACAATAATATATTCGGCAGTATTATATTTTGGCATATCTGCTATACTATTTGCTACAGATCAATTATTTGATGTCAATATACCAGGAAAATTTTTTTACTATAGTTTTCTTGTAGTGGCAGGAATATTTGCACCTTCATTGTTCTTAGCGCGTATACCAGAGGGGAATCATAGTTTTGATAAATACGAATATCCTAGATCTTTGAAAATATTATTGTTATATATTGTCATTCCTTTAATTACTATATACTCGGTTATATTGTATGCTTATTTTGCTAAGATAATAATAACAAGAAATTGGCCTAGAGGATTGGTGTCCCATTTGGTTCTTTGGTATTCTTTTATAAGTGTAGCAGTCATCTTTTTTATAACACCTATATTAAAAGAAAATAGATGGGCCAATAGGTTTAAATTTTGGTTTCCAAAACTTATCATTCCCATATTGATTATGATGTTTATTTCCATTGGTACTAGAATTAGAACCTATGGCATTACTGAGAATAGGTATTTTGTTTTGGTACTTGGATTATGGGTATTTGGTATAATGCTGTATTTTGCATTGAGAAAGAAATCAAAAAATATTATAATTCCAATAACTCTATCTATAATTAGTTTAAATGCAGTATTTGGACCTTTGAGTAGTTTTGCAATGTCAAGTCGAAGTCAAAATGATAGGCTACAATCAATTTTAAGACGGAATAAGATGCTGGTAAATAACAAAATAGTGAAAGCACCAGACAATATGTTTACGGATGATAAGATGGAAATAAGCATGATTCTTAAATATTTTGATACCTATCATTCTTTAGATGATGTTAAATATCTTGAAAAGAATTTTAAAGTAAGCGATATGGAATCCGTATTTGGATTTCCATATATGGAGAAGGATATAAATGAGAGCAATTATTTTAACCTTTTCATAGAGGATAGGGCTATTGAAATAACAGGGTATGATTACCTCTTAGAAGGATATAAAATAGTAGATGGGGTAAAATTAAAAGATAATTTAGTAGCTTCATATAATATGACTAACAATAAGTTTAACATAAAGGATGATGAATTAGTATACGAAGCTGATTTAAAAGACATTGGATTAGGTATTATAGAAAAACATGGAGGCAATATTGCAAATATAGAGAATCAAAACCTACTTAATATGGACCAAATGATATTTATAGATGAAAATGATAAGGTAAAAGTTAAATTTATGATAAATAGTATAAGTGGAGAAAAGGGTAATAGACCTGATGAGTATATTTTTGAAAATATTGATTATTATGTTTTAGTTAAGATTAAATAAGATTTTATTCTTATAAAATAAATTCAACACTAAAGCGCTCAGAAAAGGAGATGAAAAAGATGAAGGAGATAGTGTTGGAGAGGATGCTTTTGGAAAATAATTGACCCAACCGTATTAAATAGACAGGGTCCTGATATGGGAAGTCAATATAGAACGGGAATCTACTA
>JAAYRD010000172.1 GCA_012518955.1 Tissierellia bacterium
CATTTAGATATCTATTTTTCTCTAGATGAGGAGGAATGGAATAGGGATTTACCCTATATAAAAGGGATCA
This sequence comes from Tissierellia bacterium, assembly GCA_012518955.1. GTDB lineage: Bacteria > Bacillota > Clostridia > Tissierellales > Tepidimicrobiaceae > DUNJ01. The sequence continues at coordinate 71 of JAAYRD010000172.1, forward strand.
ATTCTTACTTAAATAAAAAAGGTTTACCTTCTAATTATGCTACTGTACCAGAGAGATCTTTTCAGCTAATGGGAGATGAAAAATGGATAGATGAGCAGGATGGTAAAAAATTATTGGAAAGGATTAGATTATGGGATAAACTGAAGATAATAACTAATCCAGATCCACTGATGCTGGGCGTAAGTCCTTTAGGATTTAAAGAATCTAGCCATATTCATATGGTAGTAGAAAACAAGTCGACCTTTTATGCTTTGATGGGAACCATAGGGGAAACCCAATTCACATCTCTAGTATATGGAGCAGGTTGGAAGGTGGTAGCAAATATTCATAGACTACCTTTCCAATTAGGATTAGAGGATGATTTACATAAAATATATTACTTTGGCGATATAGATGCTGAAGGTATCTCAATTTGGCACTCATTATATGAAAAGTATAAGATAGAACCTGCTATTCCTTTTTATAGGGCATTGCTTAGAAAGGAGTATTCTATTGGCAAGGAGGGCCAGCAGAAGAATATGAAAGCAATTGAAGAATTTAAGGATTATTTTTTAGACGAGGAAGTATTTATTATAGATGAATTGATTAGGAAAAAAGGCTATCTTCCACAAGAAGGCTTGAAGAAGGAAGAATTATCGGATATTTGGAGGAATGACTTATGGATATTTCCGTAAAAAATATTACTGAAAATTATAGAGAGAGGATGGAAAGGTTAGTATTATTTGACCCTTTATATGCTTTGGAGAGAAAATCTGGAAAAGATGAAAGTGGTAAGCCTATAGACTATTATGGACTAGGACTGTTAACATTGTTATTTTTCTTTGAAAATATGCTGATAAGAAACAAAAAGGCCGGTGTATTGGAATTGACTGAATTTCTCTCTAACCTTACTCAAGGGGAATTAGATTTAAGTTCTGACGATTATATAAAATTATCTAGAGAAATAATCCAAATATTTCGGCCTCCTAGTGGTAAGAGAAATAGACGAAAGTTTTACAACTGGGAAACAGGGAAAGAAGAAATAATTCAATATTCCATATTGAAAGCCTCACATTTCGATGCAAAGGCTAATACTCAATATTATGAATTAGATGAGCAAGGGTTGGAGCTCATATTTGCAACAAAGGAATACTTTTCAGAATTTCAGCTTTCTATAAACCAGCTAATACTTAGAAAACAATTGGAAAAAGGTGAGTTTATAGGAGCTTTACGACAAATTGATGAGATGAGGATGGATGTTAGGAATTTGCAGGACAAGATATATAGAATAAAACATGAAATCCAAAGGAATATAATATCCGATGAAACCTATAGACGCTATGAATCAATTGTAGATGATATTCATTTTAGATTAAGCCGAGAAAACGAAGAGTTTGAAGAATTAAAATCTTTTATAAAGGAAACAAAGGAACGATTAGAACATGAAACCTATGAGGATAAGATGAAAAAAGCCTATGGACTAATCCTTAGAATAGATAAGGAGTTAGGAGAAGTTCATTATGAACATAGAAATTTGCTTTCCCAAAGTATTGATATGAAAACAACAGCTTTAAATGCTGCCCATGAGTCCCTTTATTATATAGGCATTGACTCCTTCAATTTCAAAGAGCAAATAACCAATAAATTATTATCTTCACCTTTACCTCTGGAAACTTCAAGAAATTTAGTAGCTCCCTTTCTATATTTAGAAAAAGGAGAGTTTTGGTCTCCATTAGCTGTATTTGCAAAACAAAGGATTGAAAAAAGAGGATTAGAGGAAGAAGGTAGAAATTTTATAGAGCCTTTAGAAGATTGGGAAATACAAGAAGATATTAAAATTCAGCAAAAAAATTTTAAATATATTATGGAAACAATATTAAGGGTTATAGGAGATAAAGATAGCATAACATTAGAAGAAGTTATAGACTTTATTAAGGAAAAGGGTCAGGGAGATATATTGAACTATAGAGCTTTTTATGATTTTTGGTTATTGCTTCATTATAACTCTCCTATAAAGATAGAGATAGAAGAAAATCAAAATCATATGTTAGATAAGGTGATAGAATTATTAGAAAGAGATTATAAATGGATGAAAGTAGTAGAAACTCATGGTAAACTTCAACCAAACGATAGATATATAATTAGAAATATGAATCTAATACTGGAGGGGAACAAGGATGTTATATGAACAGGATCAGGTAATGCAGGCCTTTAAAATATATTCTATTTTAGCTATCAATGGAAAGGGAAATAAAGATGATTTAAGATTATATATAGCAGATGATTCCATCAGGGGCTTAGTAGATCAATTTGCCCATGAAGTAGAATGTACTTTACTAGTGGTAGGCGATGTAATATATATGGTACCTTTAGCTTTAAATTCACCTTTTCATGTATCCAACGAAACCATTAAAACAAAACATCTACCCTCTAGAGCGGTAAATGCAGATATATATATGATGTATATAGCCATAATAATTTTATTTGGGGAATTTTATGATAGTTATCAGTCTACAGAGGCTACAAGAGATTTTATCAGGATGGATGATTGGTTAAATAGTGTAAATGATAAATTACTGTCTTTAAAAGATTATGATAGAGAAAAATTGATGGAGTTGGAGAAAAAATATGAATATAATTGGATAGCCATAATAGATAAATGGGATGCATTAGATGATATAAAGGAAAACGTACAACAAACTGCAAGGACTATAAGTAGAATGAGTTTTATGAATGTGGTAAAGAAATTTTTAGAAGAGCAGGAGTTAGTAAATGAAATTGGGAATCGGGAAATTCAATTGACAGAAAAAGCTAAGGCTATTATTCAGAGATACTATATGGAATTAGAATACAATAGAGAGATATTAGAGTTTATATATTCTTTAGAAGAAAGGAAAGGTGAATCTGATGCCAGCCATATCTAGGGTGAGGTTGACCAATATCATATATGAAAATGGGGCAAAAAGATTTAACGATGATATCTTTGAGTTCGATGGACATAATGGAGTTATATTATTAGAAAATGGGGGAGGTAAAACCGTGCTGATTCAAACGGTTCTTCAAGCTGTATTACCTCATTCCAATTTAGGAGAGAGGAGAATACAGGATACCTTGTCCTTAGAAGGAGGAGCTAGCCATATAGCTATTGAATGGATATTAAATGATAGACCAAGAAGGTATGGTATTACTGCTGTGACTTTATTTTTAGCTCCTGAAGGATTAAGATCCTTACGGTATGCATATGATTACTCATCGGGAGATGATCATTCCATAGAAAACCTTCCCTTTGTAAAGGAAAATCGAGAAGGGAATATTAGACCTACCGGTAGGCAAGAGATTCAAGAATATTATCAATATATGCAGAACCAGAAATTGAATGCTCATACCTTTGACACTATAAAGGATTTTCACCAGTATATTGAGGAGAATTTTCATATTATACCTTCAGAATGGAGAAGCATCGCTCGTATAAATGGAGCAGAAGGAGATGTGGAAAAATTCTTTGAAAAGTGTAAAACCACTTCCCAGTTGGTAGATCAAATGCTCATACCTACAGTGGAAGAAGCACTAGTAGGTAATGGGACGGGCGATTTTGTTCAAATATTTGAAAGGCAGAGGGAGCATTTTAAGAAACATAAAGAGCTTAGGAGAAGAATAGAGGAAAGCAAAAATATAGAGGAAAGAATATCCCATTATGTATCTATCTATACTAAACTCCATGAAGCAGAGGAAAAAATGTTCAACAAAAAAAGAGAAGCTAAATCCATATATGAATTTTTAGAGGAAGAAGAAACTCAGGTTCAAAATGAAAAGTCCCATATAGAGGAATTGAAGGATATTTTATCCAAAGAAGAGTGGGAACTCAATAGGAAAAAGGCTTCCTATGAACTAGCGACTTTAGAAAAAGAACTGAATGCAACAAAGGATGATTATGAAATCATTGCATTGGAACGCATGGAAATAGACGATATGTTGAAAAAGAAGGAAGAGGAGCTTCAAAATTTAGAAATAGCGGAGCTTAAAGCCCATATAAAACAGGAGGAAGAAAGAGTTGGCATATTAAAAAAGCAATTAGATGAATTGGATCAGGATCAGCAGATAGTGGATTTAAAGGCTAGGTTGGAAGAAAACTCTAGTATATTGAAGGGATATTTCGAAAAAGAGAAGGATGGTCTAGAAAAACAGAAAGAGTTGTGGGTAAGTCAGAAAAATAGGTATGAAAAAGAATTAGAAATAATGCATAAAAAAACTAAAGATTTACGAGAGAAAAAACAAGATGTGATAGAAGAAAGAGCTAGTTATAAGGGAGAGGTAAAAAGCGCAGAAAGCCACATGGAAGCCATTAAGAAAAGCATATTGGTCAATCCTATCAATGAAACTGTGGCTGGTGAATACCCTAAATGGAAGGGAAGAATAGAAGAAATTGAAAAAATAAATATAAATAATAAGGATTATTTGAAAAAATTGATGGATAAAAAAGAGAATTTGTCTAGAGAAATACCTGATATTAATAATGAAATACAAGAACTGATTAAAAACACTACTACAAAAGAAAATCATTTAGATTTTATTAATCGAGAACATGATAAAATATTGGCTATAGTTAAAGGGTTAAGATTGGAATGGCATTATTTGGATTCTATATATTTAAAACAGCAATCTGCAATTCAGTATATTGAAGAGAGGCTGGAAAAGACCAGAGCTGAAAAGGAGAAATTATTAGAAGGAGAAAGATTATCCTATAGATTATTGGATTTTTATGGGAAGAATGAATATTTTACTGGAGAACCAATGCTTGAAAATTGGATAGATAATTGGAAGAACCAATTTCATCTACTGGAGCTAGGAGCTAGATATATAGAAAAGACAGCATCCAATCTAGGCAAAGATTTGGAAGAAATATATAAAGAGTATCCTCTATGGCCACTGGTAGTTATAACATCCGAAGGAGAACTAGGAAAACTGTCTAGAAAAATAGAAGGACAAAGGGAAAAATTAACATTACCCATATTGATTCTATCACAGGAAGAGGCTGTGAATATAATTTTAGGGAAGAAAAAAGTTGAAGAAAGATATGTCTATCCTTTTATTTGGAAGGAAAATATAGATAAGGAAAAATTCCAGTTATGGAAAGGAGAGCTGGAGCAATCTACTAAGAAAGCAGTAGAAGCAAGAAAGAACAAGGAAAGAGAAGAAAAAGATTGGCAAGATATATTGGAAAAGATAAATGAATTCTTATCCATGTATCCCTATGATGAATACTCTCAATTGACTGAGGAACTCAAAGCTTTAAAAGAAAAATTGACCAAATACAAAAATTTGCTAGATAAAAAACAAAGAGAAAGCATTGCTTTAGATAGGGAGATTGGCGAGCATCAAACTAAGCTGAAGAATTTAGAACAAGAATCCAATTATTTAGAAAGAAAAATTGAAAGAGCTTTGGATTATTTTGAAAAAGAGAAAGAGGTAGAAAGATTAAAGAGCCAATTATATATGAAAAATGAAGAATTGGATAGGATTGAGAAAGAAATTTTATTAAATGAAAAGGATAAAAAAACAAAGGAATATATAGTCCAAGAAGCAAGGGAGAAAATTAGCAATATTATCAATCAAATATCTAGAATACTAGATGATCCTAATTATAGAGAAGTCAAAGATTTTAAAGCGTGGTATAAAAACATAGGTAGGGACAGTATTTTAGAAGAAAGAGAGTATATAAAGGATATGCTCTCAGAAAAACAGAAGGATAGACCTGAAATAGAAAGGCAACTAAAGGAAGCGAAAAAGAACTGGGATAAGGATAAAGAACTATTAAAGAGAAAATATATTGGCGCTAATTACCCTGTAGATGAAGGTATAGAATACCCTTACAACGGAAAAATTTTAATACAGAGCTTAGTAGAAGATGTCAGGAAGCTAGGGGATAAATTAGAAAGGATAGATCCTCATTTAAGAAAAGCAGAAAAATCCTATGAAAAAAAGGCTAATAGATATGAAATAAGATTAGAAGGTTTTTATGAGGAATTTCATGAAATTGTACATTTTTCTCAACCTTTGCCTAGTATAAGGAAACAACTATCCCAAGAAAAACTAGAATTAGATGAAAAGCAAAAATATTTAAAATCTAACCATAATAGATTGAAGGAAGAACTTGAGGATATTAAGAGCCATGTCCAGAATCTAAAAATTGAAAATGGAAGGTATGAATTTTTAACAAATAATATAAAAGGAATTATACTATCAGCAGATATAAAACAAGATCTACCCTATAGAAGAAAGGACATAATATCTAAAGCAATTGATGATATGGAGGTTTTAACCAAGGATTTGAAAAATCATAGGGAAAGAGTGGACATGGAAAGGAATAAATTTATTCAATTTTTAAATGAGAATGTTAGGGATATAAGATTAAGGGAGATGGCAATATCTGGAGTTAGAAATAAAAAGTTTTTTGAAGAAATATTAGAGTGGCAAAGGAATATGGAAAAGACTTTAAATAGAGTTATGAGAATACATGAGAAAAACATGATGGAACATGATAAGGAGCTAAATCAGTTTATTCAATATCTATATACCTATTTATCTACATTAGCGGATGAAATAAGAACTATACCTAAGAGTACAAAGGTAAAGATAGGCGATAATTGGAAGGAAATATACCAAATTCAAATGCCTAGTTGGGAAGAAGAGGATGGAAAAGAGGAAATTAGGAAGCATGTGGATTGGATGATAGGGAAATTGGAAGATGATGAATTTTTAGATGATGAGGGTAAAGAGGATGGGACTAAGGTAAGAAGATCCATAGAGAAATGGCTCCAATCCAAACAACTATTGAATATAATAATGTTGGGTAAGGAGATAAAGGTAAAATGCAGAAAGGTAACTAATGATGGAAAGGTAAGTAATATGTACTATTCTTGGGAAAGTTCTAACCAATGGTCGGGTGGAGAAAAATGGAGCAAGAATATGGCTCTTTTCCTAGGTATATTAAATTATGTAGCTGAAAAGAAACAACATATATCACCTAATCAAAGACGAAATAGAACTGTTATAATGGATAATCCTTTTGGAAAAGCCTCTAGTGACCATATATTAAGCCCGGTATTTTTCATAGCAGAACAATTAGGTTTCCAGTTCATAGCATTAACCGCCCATGGAGAAGGAAGATTTATAAGGGACTACTTCCCTGTAGTCTATAGTTGTAAATTAAGGCCTTCGGTAGGAGGTGATACATCAATATTAACTAAGGAGAAAAATATCAACTATGCATTTTTTAAAGACAACGATCCAATGGTCATAGAAAGGATAGGGGATAGGGAGCAGCTAAATATGTTTGAGATTTAATTTTTAATGAAGATATTGCTTTATATATCCATACCTATGGTAGGCTGCGATAAAACTATGTTATAAAGAAAAAAAGGAGTTAAATTAGTCTGGGAATCCAACAAAGGGAATTGATGGGATTTTGCCTATTTAAATAATAAGTTCCTCTTTCGGTATATACCGAAAGAGGAACTTATTATTTTTGTTTGATGGATATGGATCCAGTTTTAAATCTATGTAATATTTTAAAATTTTTGTAAGAATTTAAAATACATTAATAAAATAGATGCTATAATTATAATAAGAAAATGATAATCAATATCAATTAGAAAGAGAGGGATATTATGTCACTATGTAAATGCAATAGAAAAAACAAATATAGAGTTATAGGACTACCAGATTTATATCTTTTAAAAGTATTGGGCATAAGAGAGGGAACATTATTTGAAGTTCAAAGTAGACAACCATTAGGAGGTCCTATGGTTGTGAAAGTAGGAAATAGAAGTATTGCTATAGCCAAAGATGTAGCAAGGGAAATAATAGTTAGGGAGGTAGCTTAGTGAGCAATAAGAAAAAAATCCTTTTAATGGGGAACCCCAATGTAGGTAAAAGTGTTATATTTTCCAAACTTACAGGTATGCATGTTGAGAGTTCAAACTATGCAGGGACTACGGTAGATTATACATTGGGGGATATAGACTTATATGGGGAAGAAGGAGTATTGATAGATGTTCCTGGGACGTATTCACTTTCAGCTACTTCAGAAGCAGAGCAAGTAGCTGTTGGATTATTATATGAAGGAGCAGATGCAATAATATGTGTATTAGATGCAGTACATTTAGATAGAAACTTAGATTTAGCATTAAAACTAAAGGAACAACCAATTCCAGTAGTATATTGTTTAAACTTGGTAGACATTGCAGAAAGGCAAGGAATAATAATAGATTATAGAAAGTTAGAAGAAGAATTAAAAGCAGCTGTAGTTCCTACTATAGCTATTAGGAATATAGGGTTGAGAGATTTACTACATAAGACTATAGACGTAGTAAAAGAAGGACCTAAAGACCTAAAAGAAAAAGAATTAACAGATGAACAAAGATGGGAAGAGGCAGATAGGATTACAAATAATGTTCAAAGGCAAGTAATAAAGGAAGAGACTTTTATTAGTAAATTAGAAGACTGGACTATCCAGCCTTTGCCAGGGATTCCAATAGCATTGTTAGTATTAATAATATCTCTATTAGCGGTAGTAGGTGGTGGAAAAGCTTTAAGATCTGTAATCTTATTGCCTTTAATAAACAACGTTATTAAGCCACTTTTAACTAGTATTGTTTCATTAATAGTACCACCTGGAATCTTTAGAAATATATTAGTAGGAGAATATGGTGCGTTAATAATAGGAATAGAATGGCCATTTGCATTAATAATGCCATATGTATTTTTATTTTATGTGGTATTTTCATTTTTAGAAGATAGTGGGTTTTTGCCAAGAATAGGAGTATTAGCAGATGGAATTTTAAAGAAATTAGGTATTCAAGGAGGAAATATAATTCCCATGATAATGGGTTATGGTTGTGCGGTACCTGCAATACTTGGGACTAGAGCTGCTACAACATATAAAGAAAGGATTATAGTGGCAACATTAGTATCCTTTGCAATTCCATGTGCATCTCAAACAGGTGCATTTATAGCTCTATTAGGTGAGAGGTCTATACTAGCACTAATATTAGTTTATTTAATATCATTTTTGATTATGATAGTAGTTGGAATAGTGATGAATAGATTTATACCTGGTAAAAGTCAACCAATGCTTTTAGAGGTTCCAAACTTACTAATGCCAGATAAAGATGCTTTTGTAAAGAAGTTGAAACTAAGAATGAAGCATTTTCTTATAGATGCTGAGGGACCAATGATTGTAGGAATATTGATTGCAGCAGTAGTAGCTGAAACAGGGATCTTAAATAGATTTAGCATATTAATAAGTCCAATAGTAGAGGGGTGGTTAGGTCTTCCAAAAGAGGCCAGCTTATCTCTATTGCTTGGGATAATAAGGAGAGAACTAGCAGTACTACCCTTATTAGAATTAAATTTAAATATACTTCAATTATTAGTTGGTTCTACAATAGCACTACTCTATCTACCATGTCTTTCGGTTTTTGGAGTTTTAATTGAAGAATTCTCTTTAAAAGCAGCACTTACAATAGCGGTACTAACCACTACATCTGCTTTTGTTCTAGGAGGTTTTATAAATCATTTTGGTAGGTTTATTCTAAGAATAATCTAGTAGAGGTGAAAAGATGATAAAAACTTGGACTAAATGGTTTGAAAAGCTATTATTTAATTCAGATAAATTAGTTAATCTATATGATAAATATTATAAAGATATAGTGAAAAAAGAAATTCGTCTAGCCAAAATAAAATCAATAGATAAAGTTCTGATTATTGGTGGCGGTGCAGTTCCTTGCACTGCCATTAATATAGCTAATACCACCGATGCACGAGTTGATGTAATAGATATAGACGAGAAAGCAGTAAAGAGTTCAAAAGAACTGATACAAAGATTGGGACTAGAAGATAGAATAAAAATATATTTAAAAGATGCTAAAAATATAGATGTAAAAAATTATGATGTAATACATATAGCTTTACAGGTAACTCCAAAAGAAGAGATTGTGAACAATATTTGGAATAGATGTAGCAAAGGAACTAGAATGCTCATAAGACAACCTAAGAAATTTCTTAAAATATTTTATTCAAATCTTTCAGAAGTCTTTATAATGGGCAAAAAAGACAAGATGAAGAAAATATGCGAAAATAATGGATTTAATACCATAGATGATTTACTTTTACTAGTAAAAGATTAGGGTGAGAAAATGAAAAAGCAAATATTAGGCTTCCTAATTGTTTTAGGATTAATTATATTGTTAATCAACACTGATTTTAACAACCTTATTGAAAAAATTAAACTTATCCCATTAAAAGTATTTGCCTTTACTCTTGGTTTACAAATTATCACCATGTTATCCATAGGGTTCCAGTGGAAGAAAATAGTTGACATAATATGCCCTGGTAGGAAATTTTATAGTATATTAAAGATAAACTTAAAAGGTAATATTTTTGATGCAATTACTCCAGGAGCAAAAGTAGGTGGTGAATTGGCAAAAGTATATGAGATGAAAAACGGTTTAGATATTTCTTTAAATAATTCTATAGTAGCTTTAAGTTTACAAAAAAGTGTTAGTATCTTTAGTTTTATATCCTTAGGAATAATCAGTATATTATATATTAATAACATTAGGGGTATGGTTTTTACCAGTAAAAATTATTATTATATGATACTATCGATTTTATTATCAGGATTACTTCTTATTCTAAGTTTAGTATTTTATCCTATAAAGATAAAAAAACTCGTGGATAGATGTGAGTTCAAGAAAAAAGAAAAATTAAACAATTTTTTAAACTTATATATAGAGAATATAGAAAAGATAAAAAAGAATAAAAAAAATCTATTGTTAAATATAGTATTAGGATTATTTATATGGGTTCTATATGCGGTAAAATTAATAATCTTAGTAAGAGTATTTAATAGGGAGATAAATGTACTTATACTAGTAGGCATTACATATATTTCCTATTTAATAGGAGGTATTCCATTGCTTCCAGGTAGTATTGGGAGCTTTGAATCGGGTTTAGGAAGTTTGCTTTATATAAGTGGGCTTACTCTAGAAGAGTCGATGGTAATATCAATAGCTTTTAGGTTTGTAACATTTTGGTTTGAGTTTATAATTAGTGGAATCATTATTATACTAGATAGAATTTTATATAAGAAAGTTAAAGGTGGAGAATATGCTTAAGGAAAAACATGAAGAGTTTTATATATTACCTACAATAATTACATATTCTAATTTAGCTCTAGGTATATTGGCAATATCATTTGGAAATGGTAGTGGTTTAGAAGATTTAAAATTAGGAAGCTATCTATTGATTATAGCAGCTATTACAGATAAATTAGATGGTTATGTAGCGAGAAGGTATAATATGACTAGTGAATTTGGCAAACAGTTGGATTCTTTATCAGATTTAATATCATTCGGAATGGCTCCTTTGGTTTTATTCTTAAATTTCGGATTTAAAAACATAGGGTTAGCAGGTATTATAGTTGCCTTTTTATATATTGGCTGCGGAGTATTCAGATTAGCCAGATTTAATATAGAAGAAGATGATATGTATATAAGGGGGTTACCTATAACAATATCCGGATTGGTTATAGCCATAAAGCTTATTATAGATATTAATTTTAGAGTAAGTAAAATGGGGAGAATAAATCTAGTTTATGAAAACATTTCGATAATGGTACTTTTATCATTATTAATGATAAGTAATTATAGAGTTAAAAAACCCTTCTAAGATAAAAAAAGGATCTTCAACAAGATCCTTTTTTTATCTCATGTCTATTCAATTCTTTATTTTTAATTTTATGTTGGAACCTTTTAGGAGACATATGCTCAAATTTTTTGAACACAGAGCAGAAATAACTTTGGGAATTAAAGCCACATTCCAAGGCTATATCCAAGAGGGAGAGATTGGTTTCTTTAATAAGTTTTTTAGATTTTTCTATTCTAAGCTTATTAATGTAGTTGGATAGGCTCAATCCTACAAATTTTGAAAAGAGTAGGGATAGATAGTTTTTGCTGACATGTACTTCATTTGCTAATTTTTCCAAAGTTAAATCTTTATCTAGATTATTATGTATATATTCTATGGTATCTGCAACAACAGGATGACTACACGATTCTATACCGATGTTCTTTATTTTAGAATAGAATAAGATCATATTCTTGCAAGTTTCATATAGTTCATCAATATTCTGGCATGCTTCAAGTTGATGATTAAAGGAATTCCTAGTTTTATATAGATTGAGTTTACATACAGGCCTATTATACAGAATCGCATAAATAATTGAGTTGATGGTGATAAAATAGTTTTTCATATGCCTAAATTTTTTTGGCTTTTTTTTATGGAATAGGAGACTATTTTTAAATAGATTATTAAAAATATCCATTAGATATTCATATTCATTTTTTGAAAAAGCATATAGTAAATTATTTTCATACTGTATCATTGTATCCCCTCTATAGATATTGATAATCATTATCGACACATATATTATATATTAAACTAAAGAAAAATACAATATTCTACAATTATAATCAAAAGAGGTCCATTATTAGGGACAGGGTTGAAAGTTGGGGAATGAAAAGTATTGTCTGGTATATACTTAAGTATTGTAAGGTTTAATAATATAACGAGAACTGGGTATATAGATAGGAGAAAATATTTTAGGGAGGAATGAATAATGGAGTATTTATTTATTTGCTATTCAAAATGAAGTACATGTAGGAAAGCTAGGAAATGGCTAGATGAAAACAATATAAGGTATGAGGAAAGATCAATAAAGGAAGAAAATCCTACAGAAAGGGAACTAGATAAATGGATAAGTAAAAGTGATTATCCTATAAAGAGGTTCTTTAATACAAGTGGAAAGATATATAGAGAACAAAAATTAAAGGATAGATTAGATGATATGACACAGGAAGAAAAGATTAAATTATTAGCTACCGATGGCATGCTGGTAAAAAGACCTATTTTGGTAGGAGAAGATACCGTATTGGTAGGATTTAAAGAGAGTGAATGGAAAGAAAAATTGATATAATTATAATCGGGACCATATAGTACAATGAATTCGTTCCGATTAAAATAAAGATATGGGAGATATGGATTTGAAAAGAACATTATCATTATTATTAATATTATTATTAAGTTTTTCCTTAATTTCTTGTTCTCCTCTTGATTCAATATTAGAAGAGGATGAATCATCATCCATAGATGTTGTAGAGGAAAATGAGAATCTTGTAGATAAGGAAGTTATAGAAGAAAATGGATATTATACCAGTAAAGAAGATGTATCTTTATATATTCATACCTATGGCAAGCTTCCAGGGAATTTTATTTCAAAGAAAGAAGCTATTAAATTAGGTTGGGATTCTAAGAAAGGGAATTTATGGGATGTGACCGATAAAATGAGTATTGGTGGTGACAAATTTGGAAATAGAGAAGGAAAACTACCAATCTCGGAAGGCAGACAATATTATGAATGCGATATAAACTATGAGGGTGGTTATAGGGGTCCTGAGAGAATAGTATATTCTAATGACGGATTAGTATATTATACAGGAGATCACTACGAATCTTTTATTTTACTATATGGAGATGAATAATATGATGAAAGTGATACTAGATGGAAAGGATATGAACAGTAGAGAAATGACTCATACATACCTGAAACGAAAATTAAAATTATCAGGATATTTTGGGGCAAATCTGGACGCTTTATGGGATGTCTTGAGTACCTATAGTCAACCTATTGTGATAGAGTTAGAAAATCAGGAAAAATTAATAGAGAGCTTAGGGGATTATGGTAAATCTATAATTCAAGTATTTGAGGATGCAGAAGAGGAAAATGGAAATATAATTTTTAGGGTAATAGATGAAAGTAACTAATAGTTCAAAGCACTTCAATAAGAGCTTGAGATAATAGAAAAGTTCCTTTTTAGGTTATTAGACTAAAAAGGAACTTTTCTATTTAATCATTTCTATTGAATGATATTGGGTATAAAATACTTACTAAAACAAAAGGGTGATTTTATGTTAAAATTTCATGGTGAAGATAATATATTTATTAGGGAAATAAGGTTAAAGGTGCTGGATATAGAAAGGTCCATGGAGTTCTATACAAAAATAATGGGTCTTAAGATTTTAGAATCTAAGAAAAAGGAAATAAGATTTACAGCCGATGGGATTAATCCCATATTGACCATTATAAAACCTAGTGATGTAGTGCCAAAGATACCCCGGAGAACAGGACTTTATCATTTTGCCCTGCTTCTACCAAGCAGAAAGGATTTAGGCTTATTTTTAAACCATATTAAAGGTAATGATTATCCTATCATTGGTGGTTCTAATCATGGGGTTAGTGAAGCAGTATACCTGCAAGATCCAGATGACAATGGAATTGAGGTCTATGTAGATACTGATAGTAATCTCTGGAAAGGAAAAGATAATCAAATAGTCATGGCTACTGATCCATTGGATTTCAATAGCGTAATAGATGAGGCTGGAGAAGCAAGGTGGACTGAGATTCCAAAGAATACAATAATAGGGCATATACATTTACATGTGGGAGATTTAGAAAAGGCTAAAAACTTCTATTGTGATGGCCTAGGCTTTGATTTAGTGATGAAAATGTCTAATTCAGCCTTGTTTCTATCATCGGGAGGATACCACCACCATATAGGATTAAATATTTGGAACGGTATAAATGCACCAGCATTACCTGATAACTCTGCAGGATTGGAATATTATACTCTTGTATTTCCGGATGGATTAACTAGAGAAAACAGTATTACCAATCTAAAACAAATGGGCTATGATATATTTGAGAAGGATAGCCATGTATTTACAAAAGATCCTTCCAATAATCTAATAGAATTAACTGTTTTTCAATAAGAGTGGATATATGTAATAGTATATTGATTATAATACAAGCTAGTTCCTTTTTAGGTGAAAATACCTAAAAAGGAACTTATACTATAAAAGTAGTTTACTAATATCTTATTATTTTTTCAAGAAAGACCTTAATATTCGTATATATCTATTAGCTTCCCTCAATACATGATCTCCAAGTAATGGGTAAGCCATAGCTTGTATTGTACAGTCTATCAAGCCTTCTGTACCAGTGGCCTTAAAATCTCGGATTCCAATTGTTGCTTTTATGGTTTCTTCTGTAATTTTAAACATATCTTCTTTTTTTGCTTTTTCTGTTTTCTTTATCAGTTCATCGAATATTTTACTAAAATCATTGGCTGTATTAAACAATTCAATCTCAGTTGGGTCTAACAATCCTCTTATAAACTGTGCATGTTCTTTCATAATAGTGTCCCAGAATATCTCCTGCTCTATTATACCATTCTTTGGTTTCATTCTTTTTTCAATATCTTCAAGTGAGTTTAAATAGAACTTAGCTTCTCTTAAAATATGATCTACAAGAAGTGAATACAAGTTTGCAAACATTTTACAGCTTAGCAATAGGGACAATACTTTTTCTTTAAATTTGATAACTTCCATAACTAAGTTAATAGCTCTTTGATTTATATTGGATACTTGCATTTCTAGACCAGATGAAAAGTCAAAGTCTGGATTGGATACTAAGTTAAGTTCTTCCATGGTTATATCCTTATCTATGCATATACCAGTATTGTTTTCTGTTATGATTTCTGAATTAAGGGTAAATGGTGTTACTAGTTCATTTGAGTCTAATATATTTTGTCCTATAGCTCCTTGTGATATAGAAACTGTTTCTTTTAATATTTCTTCAAAAGAACTTTTAAGTTGATCTCCTTCTAAAATAAGAGAACTGTCTATAATTAACAATCCAGTTTCCATAAAAATCATATGCTCCTTCATAATTCGAGCAAAAAATAAATTTAATTCTAAGGAGATTTTAATATATTCCTTTTTTGATAACATAACATACCTCCTTCTGCTTCTACTAAAAATCAAACCTACTATAGCACTTGAAATTCTAATAATTTTTCAAATAGGCTTTTAATACTCTAATATACCGATTTGCTTCTCTTAGAACATGATCTGCCAACAATGGATTGATTAGAGATTTGATTTTACATGCTAAAAGACCTTCTGTGGCTGATGATTTGAACATTGCAATTTCCTTTGTAGCCTCTAAGTTTTTCTTTGTAACTTTAATTATATTTCCTTTAGTGGCATTTTCAGTTTCTTCCAATAGTTTTTCAAATAGAATAGCAAAATCATTGGCTCTATTGAATAAATCTTTTTCCGTTGGATCCAGTAGTCCTCTTATGAATTCTGCATGATCTCCCATAATATGGTCCCAGAAGACTTCTGTTCTTAAAACATCCCTTTCAGGTATCTTCCTCTCTTGCAGGTCTATTAGATTTTTTAGGTAGAACTTTGCTTCTTCAATTAGATGCTCTTGCATATCAGGATATATGAAGGTAAAGAGCTTACAATTTTCTACCTGACTTAGGACAGTTTCTTTGAAATTGATAATCTCTACAATTAGGTTGATGGCTCTGTTATTTAGCTGGAAGACATGTTCTTCCAGATCTGGTGGACAATTGAAGTCTGGCTTAGATTTTAATTCTAATTCCTTTAGAGTTAGATTCTGGTTTATACATATACCAGTTAAGGATTCAACTGTATTTTCTGCTTTCAAGGTATATGGCGTTACAAATTCTCTAGAATCTACTGCAGCTTGGCTGATGACTCCATTGGATAGTTCTATGGTTTCTTCTAATAGTTCTTCAAAAGATTTTTTTAGTTGATCTGCTTCTAGGATAAGATTGCTATTTTTTATCAACAATCCAGCTTCCATGAAAATCATGTGTTCTTTCATGATTCTTGCAAAGAATAGATTTAACTCTAGTGACATCTGGACAAACTTTTTCTCTATTAACACGAAATTCCCCCTTCTTAAAATTCTTATTCAATAAATTATATTTGTTAATCATGGGATTTATTCTCAATCTATCGACATAAAACCATGGACATGGTAATATTTAAGTTAATATAATAGTTTAATAAGGAGGTTGGAAGTTTGTTTAAGATAGAAGGTGTATCTAAATCCTATAATAAAGGAACGGTAAAAGCTGTAGACGACATTAATTTAAATATTAGATCAGGGGAGATATTTGGTTTTTTAGGACCTAATGGAGCGGGGAAGACTACTACAATAAAGATGATAGTAGGTTTGCTAAAACCGGATAGTGGAAAAATTACCATTGATGGAGTAGATGTTTGGCAAGAACCTTTAAAAGCAAAATCTATGATCAGCTATGTGCCTGATAATCCTGAAGTATATGATAAGTTAAAAGGCATAGAATATCTAAATTTTATAGCTGATATGTACGGAATCCCTAGGGAAGATCGGGAAGAAAAGATGAATCATTTTTTACATATGTTCAATATAAAAGATGCCGTAGGGGATATAATAGGTAGCTATTCTCATGGAATGAAACAAAAGCTAGTACTTACTTCGGCCCTTTTGAATGATCCTAAGCTTTTTATACTGGATGAACCTATGGTAGGGCTAGATCCAAAATCATCTTTCAACCTTAAAAAGATTATGAAAGAGATGTGCGATGAAGGGAAAACAGTATTTTTTTCTACCCATGTATTAGAAGTGGCGGAGAAGCTTTGTGATAGAATAGCCATAATAAATAAAGGTAAAATAATAGCCATGGGAACTGTAGAAGA
>JAAYRD010000173.1 GCA_012518955.1 Tissierellia bacterium
AATTAGCAGATGATAATATATAATTATTACCATTCATAGCTTTAACAAAATCTGGATCATTAAATAATTGCTTAACCCCACTCTGAGCATCATCAAAGTTTCCATCAATGCCTACTACAAAGGTATTATCCCCTTCCTGGGTAAGCATTTGCATTTTTTGAATTTCACTTACCCCGTCTTCTGGATAGAATACTATTATTTTTATCCCTTCCACACCTGCAAAACCTTCTAATGCCGCCTTGCCTGTATCTCCCGAAGTAGCAGTTAAAATCACTATCTCTTTATCAACACCTTTCATATCCATTGCTGTCTTTAATAGATAGGGGAGTATTGATAGAGCCATATCTTTAAAAGCTAGGGTTGGTCCATGAAATAATTCTAAAAAGTATGCACCCCCCACATCTGCTACAGGAACAATCCCTTTTGTAAACTTATCATCATAAGCCTTGTCTATACAATCCTTGAGTATATGAGGTTCAAAGTCCGTAATAAATTTACTCATTACTTCATAGGCTAATTCCTTATAATCCATATCTATTAAATTTTCCATATTATCTATTTTGGGCAATGTCTTTGGAACAAACAATCCTCCGTCTCTAGATATACCCTGTATTATTGCTTCACTAGCCGAAATACAAATATCTTTATTCCTAGTACTTATATATTGCATTTTTTTCCCCCCTTGTTTTGAATGTTCCTAACATTATACTATATCCATTTATTTCAGTCGATAAATTAAGAATTTTTCTTTACTATCATTTGCCCCTGGCACCCTTATCCTATTTACCAGTTTAAATGGAGTGCTTTTTTTAAGATATAGTTTGTATTCAGGCATTGGATAGTAAAGAATGATATCTATAGTTCGCTTCTCCTTTTTAGCCGAATGTAAAATATTGTTAACAACCTTCTTAAATATTTTAATAGAAAAAGGGTTAAAGAAGTAAAACTTATTATCCGTAGGTTTTATCTCATAATGTTCCGCAAGACCATATTCAAAACGAACCGGGGCTTCTATGTCTTTGAATTTATGTCTATAGGATGCCTTATTCTCAAGAGCTTCATCATATGTTATATCATGTACCTCAACCCCAGTAACTGGTATTTCAAAACGATTATGTATGTAAAATGCTACTCGTCCACGACCACACCCAAAGTCCACTAATCTGTCTGTCTTGTCAAACTTATACCTCTTAAACAACTTATTTAATGCTACATAGGGGGTAGATTCACAGCGATTGTAATGGGCTGTTCCATCTTTCCACTCCCTTATGCCTGTGGTTTTAATCCAAAGAGATCTGTCATGCTTTCTTTCAATCATTAACCTTCTTCCTTTCCTTTTATTGTATTTAAAATACTGGACAGCATGTCCATCTCCATGCCTTTAAAATATACATTTGAAAAAATACTATAATATTTTCTCAAATGCTATTCTTTGGCTTTTATCTTTTAAATAAATTATACCACAATGTTGAAATCCATTTTTTTCTAAAAACTTTATCATAGATATATTTTTTTCATGAGTATCTACTCTGATGCTCCTTATACCTCTTCTTAAAGACATTTCCTCTATGTTTTTTAATATTGTCGATGCTATTCCTAGGCCTTTATGGCTAGTATCTACTGCTATTCTATGAATGGTTGTATATTCTCCATTACTCAACCAACTACCATTATAGATAGAATTATATGTTTCTTCTCCATCAAAAACAATTGCTACTGTGCCAATGATCATGTTATTCTTTAGCAAAACATATCCATATCCATTTTCAATATCACTACTTATGGTTTCATAATTAGGATAGTTGTTCTGCCACTGATTAATCCCCTGGGCTTTAAAGTATGATTGTGCTCCTTGTATAATATTCATTATGCTATTAATATCCGATTTGACTGCTTTCCGAAACTTCATTACATCTTCTCCTATTCTTATAATAATTTTTCTGCAGAAAAGTTAATTCCAATAGCCTTTAATAAAGATAACATTTTAATCAATTGTAACATAAAAGGGATTACAACTATAAGGAAAACCGCTATAATGATAAAATCAAATAACAAAACTACTGCTAAGTTACTTGCCATAGGAACAAAAACTCCTACAGATAATATAGTATTATCTATAGGAGCCATTGGCATTACGTAATTTTGATGAACCCTATCATCTATCCATCCCTTTTTATATATTAAGATCATAATATATAAATTCAATCCCAATTAAGTCCTTTGAGCCGTCTTAGAGAAATATAACCCCATCAATAAAAATGCCACAGCGAACAATAATTGCATAAGAATTTCAAATCTCATATCTGAAAAGGAATTGACTGTCATACCATTTATCTTTACAAAATAATAATTTGGAAGAAATTTAGCTAGTGCTAAAGTTTTTTCACCTAAAATTTCTTGTGGTACCATTACCCCTGATATAAATGATGTACCCAAGGATAAAACCACAGATATCCCATTTATAATAAATTTATTTTTAGTAAAATTGTTTATAAAAAATGTAAGGCATAGTATAGTAAATGAAAAAATAATGATATTGATTAAATATTTCATGAAATCAACTTCTCCAATATATTTTCCCTTTATTGCTATACTTCCTAAAATAAACACTAATGTGATCATAACCGCTATAGTCAACTGACCTAAATACATTTCCATATTAAAACTTAAAAATTTCTTTGAAGATATTTTCATTCTACTGGAAATATTCTTATCTTTAAAATCAGCCATCACTAAACCTATTATAGCAATATACATACCAACGATTACATAACTGGTAAAATTATAATAGGTTTTAAACCATTCATTTATACTAGTATTTTTTATGCTATTATCTATTAACTCCACATTTGTCTTTTCATCTAAGGCAGTATTTACATCATCTAAATTAAATCTACCTTCTTCATAAGTGGCATTAACAAACATCAGAAATTTATTTACTTGATTCTGTATCTGCATAGATTCTATTTTTCTATCATCCTTGTATATCTCTACAGATTTTTCTTTATTTATAACTTTTTCATGAAAATCCTCTGGAATTATTACTATGGCATCTGCCATTTCTAAAAAAATCTGTTCCTTTATATATTCTTCATCATCTATTGTCTCTACTATTTCGTTCTTTTCCTCTAAATAGTTTTTTAAACCATTGGACAATTCGCTATCAGAATTATCTATTATTCCGATATTTAATCTAGTTCCCGTAAACTTAGCATCCTTTTGACTAACACCTATTCCACTTAATATGGTTAAAACAAAAAATATTATAGTATAGATCAGAATAGCTCCTTTGTTTTTTAACGCTATTTTTATAAAATATTTATATACTGTCATAGCTTTTCCTCCTTAAAAACACATAGGATATGGATATTAGAGCTAAACAATAGGCAGATAAGATTAGAATTCCGCTACCTACGGTTTTAGTACTTTGTAGTAGATTTATCCTATATAAATTATTACTTATTATAGATATAGGATTTATCTTAGCCAAAATAGGTACATATTGATCAATCAAAACTTTCACCCAAGGCCCCATCATTCCTGATAAAAAGGATAGAAACAAAGTAATAGCAACTCCCATTAAAACTTTGGTATTCATAGTCTTTTTATTTGAAGCACCTATAAACACTCCAAGAGATACCCCAAATAAATTCCCAATTATTATTAAAATAGAACTATATTTTATTTCGTTAAACAGTTCAATCTTTAAAATATATTTAATAAATAAAAGTAATACACCATTTGCTGCCAAATTCAATAATAAAGCAACTATAATCCCTGCTAATAAGAAACTTTCCTTTTTAAGGGGGGTGATGCTAATTCTAGCACCAATATTAGATAGATTAGCTTGAATCAAGCTAACAGTTACAATGCCTGCAGAGGTTCCATAGGTAGAAACCATAGCTATTAGGGAGTAAAATACCACTATTATGGAGTTTGCCTTTTGATTTCTATCTACTATATAGTCTATTTCGAAATCATAATTTTCAATAGGTCTATTTAATCTTTGCATTTGCTTTATCTGTTCTACTATTTCTTTAATAATAGTTTGATTTATTCCAGATTTTTTTACTTGTATATCTAAATTATCATCTATAAATCCATGAATTTCTTCATTGTCTAGTTTTTCTATTATTTCCTTCTCATTTATTTTATGAATATTAATAAATTCAATTTCTTCTAATATATGTTCAATGGAACTATTTTCTCCTATTCCCACATCTATATTTTCTAATTTCATATCTATCATTCCACTGAAAGCAATATTAAAAAAGCTTACAAGAATTATCGGATATAATAAAGACCAAAAAGAAAAGCTAAAATCTCTTAACATATTCTTTCCTTGATAAATACAATTTCTAATTAGATTTCTCACTTAATCCCTCAACTCCTTTCCAGTTAACTCTAGAAAGACATCATTTAATGAAGGTAATTGACTGTGAAGCTTTGTATATGTTAATTCATTTTCCTGTATAAATTCCATAAGATTAGCTAAATTATTAAACCCATTTTCAAATTTTATTATATAATCTTCTCCAGCTTTTTCTATATCCATTACATGGGGTATAGACTTCATCTTCTGAATTGTTTCATCTCCAACCTCTGAAAATCCAACTACAATTTTTTCTGAGGTACTTATCATGGCCTTTAGTTCTTCATTGGTTCCAGTAACTATGCTCCTACCTTTATCCATAATGATAATTCTTTTGCAAAGCATTTCTGCCTCTTCTAAATAATGAGTAGTATATATAATGGTACTGCCCTCTTTATTTAGTTTTTTTATACCATCTAATATGAAATTACGGCTTTGAGCATCTACTGCTACTGTAGGTTCATCTAAAAATATTAATTTAGGCCTATGAGCTATGCCGCAAGCAATATTTAACTTTTAAGCGAAATACCCAATATCGATACTGAATTTCTATATGGTTTAGAAAATAATTTGGAATATAATTTGAAGTTTGATATCTTATCCATTGTAAAAGAGGCTATAACCAACTGTATTAAACATTCCAATGCTACAAAATTGAAAATAAGCTTGCTTAGTCAACCTAA
>JAAYRD010000029.1 GCA_012518955.1 Tissierellia bacterium
ATATCTGAACCAGTATCTCAGGCTACTTTGAGAATAGTTAAGGTATTCTGGGGATTGGATGCACCTCTTGCTTACAGAAGGCATTTCCCAGCTATTAACTGGTTAAATTCCTACAGTCTTTACCAAACTAAGGTAGATGAGTGGATGGACAAAAATGTAGATCCAGAGTTTTCTGCCAATAGACAAAAGGCTATGGCTCTTTTAGAAGAAGAATCAAGTCTTCAAGAGATTGTTAGATTAGTAGGTAGGGATTCTTTATCAGAAGAAGACCAATTGAAGTTAGAAGCAGCAAGGTCCATTAGAGAAGACTATTTGCAACAAAATGCTTTTCACGAGGAAGATACCTATGCACCATTGGAAAAACAAAATCTTATGCTTAAGATGGTTCTAGCATTCTACGAAGAAGGCCTTAGAGGATTAGCTAATGGAGTTTATTTAGACAAAATAGAGAAACTAGATGTAAGAGAGAAAATTGCAAGAGCCAAGTATTTAGCTGAAGAAGATATAGGACAAATAAACGATATAATAGCTGAAGTAAAGCAAAACATTGATGATCTCATAAGCGAAGGAGGTATCCTTGATGCTTAAAGAATATAGAACGGTTTCAGAAGTTGTAGGGCCTTTGATGATGGTAGAAGGAGTAGAAGGCGTTAAATATGAAGAGCTTGTAGACATTGAAATTCAAACAGGTGAAAAAAGAAGAGGTAGAGTACTAGAGGTAGATGGAGACAGAGCCATGGTACAGCTGTTTGAAGGTTCTACAGGTATAAACTTAAAAGGAACTAAGGTTAGATTCTTAGGTAGACCTCTTGAATTAGCAGTGTCTGAAGACATGATAGGAAGGGTATTTGATGGATTAGGTCGTCCTATAGATGACGGGCCTAAAATAATTCCAGAGGAAAGACGAGATATAAATGGAGTACCTATGAATCCAGTTGCAAGGGACTATCCATCAGAGTTTATCCAAACAGGAATCTCTGCAATAGATGGATTGAATACCTTGGTTAGAGGGCAAAAACTACCTATATTCTCCGGGTCTGGACTTCCACATTCGGAAGTTGCTGCTCAAATTGCTAGACAGGCAAGGGTTATAGGAGACGGTGAAGGAGATAGATTTGCCGTAGTATTTGCCGCTATAGGTATTACCTTTGAGGAAGCTCAGTTCTTTATTGATGACTTCAATAAAACTGGCTCCATCAATAGGGCAGTATTGTTTATGAATCTAGCAAATGACCCAGCTGTAGAGAGGATTGCAACACCTCGTATGGCTTTAACATGTGCTGAATATCTAGCTTATGAAAAGGATATGCACGTACTTGTTATATTGACAGATATGACCAATTATGCAGAAGCCCTAAGGGAAACATCTGCAGCTAGAAAAGAAGTTCCAGGTAGAAGGGGTTATCCAGGTTATCTATATACTGACCTTTCAACCATATATGAAAGAGCTGGTAGAATAAGAGGAAGAGGAGGCTCCATAACTCAGATTCCAATTCTTACTATGCCAGAGGATGATATAACTCACCCTATTCCAGACTTAACTGGATATATTACAGAGGGACAGATCATATTGTCTAGAGAATTGTATAGAAAGGGTATAGCACCTCCTATAGATGTACTTCCATCCCTTTCCAGACTTAAGGACGAGGGAATAGGCGAAGGAAAAACTAGGGAAGACCATGCAGATACTATGAACCAGCTATTTGCAGCTTATGCTTCTGGTAAAGAGGCTAGAGAGCTGGCGGTAATCCTAGGAGAAGCAGCCTTGTCCGATACGGATAAAGCTTTTGCAAAATTCTCAGATGCTTTTGAGGAGCAATATGTAAATCAAGGGTATACAAATAATAGAAGTATTACCGATACCCTAAATCTAGGTTGGGATCTATTGAAGATTCTGCCAAGAGTTGAACTTAAGAGAATCAGGGACGAATATCTTGAGAAGTATCTTCCACTGGAGACTGAAGGAGTTGAATAATAGTGACTAAACTAAATGTGAAGCCTACTCGTATGGAGCTCACAAGGCTTAAGAGGAGATTAGTCACCGCAACAAGGGGACATAAACTCCTGAAGGATAAGCAAGATGAACTCATGCGTGTATTCATAGGTATGATTAGGGAGAACCAAGCTCTAAGAGCAGAAGTGGAAAAAGATTTACACGAGTCTTTTCAAGAGTTTTTATTAGCTAGTGCTGTGATGTCTCCTGAATTATTGGAGCAGGCTGTAGCCTATCCTAAGGAAAGTATTTCAGTTGATATAGAAAAAAAGAATATAATGAGTGTTAATGTTCCCGTTATGAATTTTATAAGAAAACTAGAGGGTGATGAAGGTAGTCTATATCCTTATGGATTTGTTCAGACATCCTCTGAGTTGGACGATGCAATTGCTAAACTATATGGTATAATGTCAAAACTTCTAAAATTAGCAGAAGTAGAAAAAGCATGTCAACTCATGGCAGATGAGATTGAAAAAACTAGAAGAAGGGTAAATGCCCTAGAATACAGGACTATACCAGAATTAGAAGAAACTATAAAATTCATAGTGATGAAATTGGATGAAAGTGAAAGAAGTACCATAACCAGATTGATGAAGGTTAAGGATATTATACGCAAGGAAGCTTAGTTTTTAAGAAGACCTTTAAGAATTACAAAATTCTTAAAGGTCTTTTTTTGTTCAATTATATAAATTAAAAGTTTTATCCATAAGGTATAAAAACCACCCTTTCTTGGCAATACTTTTATCATAAGGAAAGGGTATTTTTATAGAAGAAATGTTTTGTCCCCCTTTACATTTTTTATCTCAATACCCTTTCCTTTAATAAGTATTTGGGAGGGAATATGGTGAAAAACTATAGAGGATTTATATTAGGTGCCATTATTTTTACTTTATTAATACCTATATTTGTATTATCTGAAACCAAGGACAAGGATCTATTGATAGGCCTTTTAGAAGAGATGGAGGCGGATTTCGTAGAAGGGGATATCAATATGGGTGGAGTCGTTATGGATAAATTTGTAGACGAGGAGGAGATAAAAAAGATTGCTAAGGAAATTCAAGATGAATTGGATATTCAGGGTGAGGAATATGTAGATGGAGAATTTTACTGGGAAGATATGACAAAAGAAGATGAGTTTATTCAACTAATGGGTCAAGGCTATGACAGTTCTCAGAACCTTATAACCTTTACAATATCCTCTTATGAAAACTTAGGTAATAGCCATGGAGAAACTTCCCTTTTTATAAATTATATAAAAAGGGAGAAATTTATTGAATTTAATGATATAATAAAAAAGGTAGAGAATTTTTTTGACCAATATAATAAAACCATAGATATTACAACGTGTATTGTTGGGACTTTTGATGAAGAATTAGATTTAGAAAAAAACAAAAAGCGAATACTTAAAGCTAATAAAGCTATTAAGGGGAAGATAATAGAACAATATGAAGATGAAGATGTATTGAGCTATTCCATATTCACCCCTTATATAGATGAGCATATCTATACAGGTGATAAAAAGATGAATTTAAACATTGCTGTAGGGTATAATGAAGATGAAAACAAGACCTATATTTGGATAGGGACACCTATAATAACTATTGGCTATTAGAACTAGGAGGGGATTTATTTGGATAAGATAATGGTGGAGAAAAGTCCTCCATTAAAAGGAAAGGTAAGGATTAACGGAGCTAAGAACTCTGCATTGCCAATTTTGGCGGCATCACTATTGGGAACTGAGGATATTATTTTGGAAGATGTACCGAAACTTAAGGATGTAGAAATAATATGTGAGGTTTTGGCTTCTTTAGGAGCTAAGGTGGAATTTTTAGATGAAGGAGTTATAAAGATAAATTCAGCTGATATAAATAAATATCAAACTCCCTATGACCTAATGAGCAAGATGAGGGCTTCTTTTTTAGTCATGGGACCATTATTGACCCGGATAGGCAAAACTAAAACTTCTTTGCCTGGAGGTTGTGCTATTGGAACCAGACCTATAGATTTACATCTTAAAGGATTTAGAGCTCTAGGAGCCACCATAGATGTAGATCATGGAAATATTGGAGCCTATGCTGAAAAACTAGTGGGAGATAGAATTTACCTGGACTTCCCTAGTGTGGGAGCTACAGAAAATATCATGATGGCTGCAGTAATGGCAGAAGGAGAAACCATAATCGATAATGCAGCAATGGAACCAGAGATAGTAGACTTGGCTAATTTTTTAAATAAATTAGGAGCCGATGTTAAAGGAGCGGGAACCAGTAGCATTAAGATTAAAGGAGTAAAAAAATTAGGTGGGGCAACCCATTCAATCATTCCAGATAGAATTGAGGCTGGAACCTTTATGGTGGCTGCAGCTATAACCAAAGGAGATATATTGATAGAAAATGTTATAACTAGCCATATTAAGCCTGTAATAGCAAAGCTTAGGGAGATTGGCTGTGAAGTTTATGAAAATGAGGACAAGGTTAGAGTAATAGGGCCTAAAAAATTAAAGGCAACTGATATAAAGACTCTGCCATATCCAGGATTTCCTACAGACATGCAGTCCCAATTCATGGCTCTCATGTGTGTTAGTGAAGGCACCAGTGTTGTTATTGAAACCGTATTTGAGAATAGATTCATGCATGTAGATGAATTAAAAAGAATGGGAGCAGATATTAAAATAGATGGTAGATCTGCAATCATTCAAGGTGTAGATAGCTTGATGGCTGCTCCGGTTAAAGCAACGGATTTGAGGGCAGGTGCAGCTTTAGTCTTAGCAGGTCTAGTATCCGATGGAATTACAGAGATTAGAGATATATATCATATTGATAGGGGATATGATAGAATAGAAGATAAATTTATTAAATTAGGGGCTAAGATATATAGGGTATAATATTTAACATATGCTTATCCTTTCTTGCATACAATTTATATAAAGAACAAAAGGCAAGAGGGGGATGAGATGAAAAAGATAGGCATATATTATACTGCAATAGCACTTATAATAATAATATTGATACCAGCTATAATAGTTAAAACTTTCAATTTTGTTCCTAAGAAGGATAAACTGAAGGAATCGCCTAATAAGCCTGAAAATATTTCTGAAGGTAATGAAGATGTTAAAATAGAAGATGGAGTAAAGGTTTATGATACAAGAAATCAACAGGTTAAGGAGATGGATTTAGAGGAGTATGTCAAGGGAGTAGTGGCAGCGGAAATGCCAGCAGAATTCCATATAGAAGCTTTAAAGGCTCAGGCAATTGCCAGTAGGACCTATGCCTTGAGTCGGATAAACAACTATAGTGAAGGGCATCCGGATCATAAGAAGGCTGCACTTTGTACAGGCATTCATTGCCAAGCCTACCTTACCCTAGAGGAACTAACTAATATCCATGCCAAGGACTGGCCTGAGAAATACTGGCCTAAAATTGAAGAGGCAGTAAAATCTACAAAAGGTCAAGTTCTATATTATAAAGGAGAACTTATAGAACCTCTATACCATTCAACCAGTGGTGGGATGACGGAGGACTCTCAGGATGTATTTGCTGTTGACAGGCCCTACTTAAAGGCTGTTTCTAGTCCTTATGAAGAGGAGGCACCTAAGTTTAAGAGCCTTGTTACCTTAACCGGAGACGAGTTCATAAAAAAGCTGTCTACTAAATATCCCAATTCTAACATTACCAAGGAAAATATATCTGAAAAGATTAAGCTGGTGGAAAAATCTAAAAGTGGCAGGATAAAGAAGATAGCCATAGATGGGACGGTTATAAATGGTGGAGAAATAAGAGAATTACTCGAACTAAATTCCACCAATTTTACCATTACATATAACCCTAAGAACAACATTGTAGAGATAGAAACCATAGGATATGGTCATGGGGTTGGTATGAGTCAATGGGGTGCCAATGGTATGGCTAAACAAGATAAAAGTTATAAAGATATACTTAAACATTATTATACAGGAATAACAATAGATGAATATAAGACAGAGGAAAAATAAAAAATCCTCTGTCTTATTTTTTTATTTCCCATGTATTAAATAGATAAAAGTGGAAATAATATCTACTGGAGGTGGGGGATATGAAAGACAAATTTTCCGAAATATTCAAAAAAAGCGGATTCCACATTATTTTATTCGTTTGTGTATCTGTTTTGGCTATTACCGGGGTTATGGCAGCCAGGGGAAATTTTAATAAGAAAAAAGAAGACAATCTATCTAAAAAGGAGGATTTTGTCATAGTCTCTGAAGAAGAACCTGCTATGGAAATAGCTCAAATGGAAAAATCCACAGAAGAGACGGATGGAACAGAAGAAGAGGAAGATGACCAAGATGGGGATTTGGATTTTGTAGAAGAGGAAGAGCCGGAATCGGAGCCAGAACCAGAACAACAGGAACCAAAATCTTCAACTAGTACAGGTGAAATGATAGCACCAGTAGATGGAAAACTAGGTGATGATTTTACCAAGGACAATCTAATCTACTCAGAGACGTTAGAAGAGTGGACCAGTCATAATGGGATAGATATACTTGCTCAGGAAGGACAGGAAGTCAAGGCAGCTTTATCGGGAGAAGTGTTGGAGGTATATGAAGATGAGCTATGGGGAATAGTAGCTATAATAGATCACGGAAATGGGCTCATGACCAAGTACGCAAATCTATCTACGATGGAAATGATCAAGGAAGGCAATAGGGTGGAAAAGGGAACAGTAATAAGCAAGGTTGGCAATACAGCTGCTATAGAGATGATTATGGAGCCTCATATTCATTTTGAGGTAATCAAGGACGGAGTAAATGTGGATCCAAAGGATTATATACCAGCATTCAGCCATTTAAAGTAATAGTTATTTGTTCTAATAGGAAATTATAGTGCATAAGTATTTATAAAGATTGAAAACCCAAAATCAAGTTCAAGGGGGGTTATACTCAGGTGAAAGATTATATAGAAGAAAGGGCATTAGAGATTGCAGAATATATAATAAGCGAAGAGGCCACTGTGCGGCAGGCAGCTGGTGTTTTTGGAGTTAGTAAGAGCACCGTACATAAGGATGTTACAGAACGTCTTCCAAAGATAAACCCTCTGATAGCAACCATGGTGAAAAAAGTTTTACAAAAAAACAAAGCTGAGAGGCACATTAGAGGTGGTAAAGCAACCCAATTAAAATACAAGAATATAAACGATTAAATAGGTCCTTTACAGGACCTTTTTACCTTTTTGTAAAAATAAAGGAGTTTTTGGGTTTTTATAGAATATATTATGATATACTAGAGTGTATATGCGTTGGAAGGAGGTAATAAACATGGCTGCTTTTAGAACCGATTTAGGTATAGATTTAGGAACAGCTAGTATATTAGTATATGTAAAGGGAAGAGGTATAGTTTCAAATGAGCCTTCAGTAGTTGCCATAGATCAGAATAGTAATCAATTTTTGGCTGTAGGTGAAGAAGCTAGACGGATGCTGGGAAGAACCCCGGGAAATATAAGAGCCATAAGGCCTATGAAGGATGGGGTCATTTCTGATTATCATATTACTGAAAGAATGCTTAAATATTTTATCACTAAAACTGTAGGAAGAACTATTTTTAAACCAAAGGTCATCATATGTGTGCCAAGTGGAATAACGGAGGTAGAGAAAAGGGCAGTGCTTGAAGCTAGCACCCATGCTGGTGCAAATAAAACCTTCTTGATAGAAGAGCCAATAGCTGCAGCTATTGGTGTAGGAATAGACATTACAGAACCCAATGGCAATATGATACTGGACATAGGTGGAGGCACAACAGATGTGGCTGTAATATCTCTCGGTGGTATAGTCATCAGCCGATCCTTAAAGATGGCAGGAGACGAATGTGATAATGCTATAACTAGATATTTAAGACAAGAACATAATATGATGATAGGAGAAAGAACAGCAGAGAGCTTAAAGATGAATATAGGAACTGTATATCCTAGGGAAAAAGATGTATTTATGGATGTAAGGGGTAGAGATCTATTGTCTGGACTACCTAAAACCATAAAAATATCCTCTAGTGAAATGCTGGAAGCCATGGAAGAACCAATATCCCATATAATAACAACGGTGCGTACCGTATTAGAAAGAACACCTCCAGAATTAGCAGCGGACATAGGGGATAGGGGAATAATGATGACAGGTGGAGGAGCTCTATTGTACGGAATGGATAAGTTGATCTCTGAAAAAACTGGAATAGATGTTCATATTGCTGAGGATCCTATAGGGGCTGTAGCCACTGGAACAGGAAAAGCTTTAGATTGGATTCATCTATTGGACAGTGAATCTATCAATTCTGATTCTATAAATATGAATAAAGGCTAGATATAGGAAGGAGGATTTAGTTGAACCGAGGATTATATATTAGTGCAACTTCACTATTGGCAAATCAAAAAAAGCTAGAGGCTCTGTCGAATAACTTGGCTAATGTAAATACTACAGGCTTTAAAAAGGACATGCCCTTAACGGAAACCTTTCCAGAAAAATTATTATCCAAGATAAATGCTGGTAAGGTTCAGCCAAGGGCAAGAAGAGAAAATGAGATTACCTATGAGGTAAATGGAAATGTACATAGGGCAAGAGTCAATAATGGATACTTTGTAATTAGCACCCCTATGGGGGATAGCTATGTTAGAGACATCCGTTTTACAATAGATGATGAAGGATATTTGAGAACCTATTATCAAGATGGCAGAGACGATCTAAAGACAGACTATGAAAATTATATAACTGATGGACGAGGAAATCGACTTCAAGGTCAAGGAAATATGGAAGCCCTCCTCCGAGGAGCAGTATATAATCCACCTACCCATGTAGTTGGAACCATGGGTCCAGGAATAAAGTTTCAAAAGATGGTAACGGACTTTACTCAGGGCCATGTAATGGAAACAGGGGGCAAATATGATTTAGCTTTAAATGGTTCAGGTTTTTTTAAGATTGCGGGGAAGATGGAAATTACTATACCAGAGATGGGTCTTTTATAGTAGATAACCAAGGTAGATTAACCACCTTAAGAGGAGAAGTAGTACAAGGTATCAATGGACCTATCTATATCAACGGAGAAGATGTTTTTATAGATATCAATGGTCAGGTGACGGTAGATGGAACTATAGTAGGAACTTTAGACATAGTGGATTTAGAAAATAGGGAGTTTTTAAGAAAGATTGGGGACAACCTATATGCTATGGCAGAAGGAGTACAACCAGAGGAGGTTCCCTTTGAAGGAGAGGTTTT
The DNA here is from genome assembly GCA_012518955.1 of Tissierellia bacterium. GTDB lineage: Bacteria > Bacillota > Clostridia > Tissierellales > Tepidimicrobiaceae > DUNJ01. The sequence goes on from JAAYRD010000029.1 coordinate 9,221, forward strand.
ACAAGGATATCTGGAAGGCTCCAATGTAAATGCTATAAATGAAATGGTAGAGATGATTACTTTGCTTAGAGAATACGAAGCTGGACAAAAGGCTATTAGGGTCCAAGATGAAATGCTTGAAAAATCTTCAAATGAAATAGGAAGGGTATAAGGGGGTTAAGAAATGAGGGCTTTATGGACTGCCGCCACAGGCATGAAAACACAACAATTTAATATAGATACTATTGCAAACAATTTATCCAATGTAAATACCACATCTTATAAGACACAAAGAGCTGAATTTAAGGATTTATTTTATACTACTTTGAAAAGAACCAATATGACAGACGAAGAAGGAAGACCGGTCAACTTAGAAGTAGGTCATGGCTCTATGGCTACAGGAACCAGAAGGGATTTTACACAAGGTAGTTTTATAGAAACCAACAATGCCTTCGATATAGCAATAGATGGAGAGGGTTTTTTTGCAGTAAGATTGCCTAGTGGAGATATTAGATACACTAGAGATGGTAGTTTTAAATTAAGCGTAGACAACAATGGAGGAACTTTAGTCACCACCGAAGGATATTTTGTACTGGATGAAAATAATAATAGGATAAGGATAAGAAGGGGTATAACGGATATAGAGGTAGATGAACGAGGATATATAAGGGGAATAGATGAAGCAGAAAACACAGTCAATTTAGGCAGGATAAAATTGGTTAGGTTTACAAATCCAGAAGGTCTTCTATCTGAAGGATTAAACCTATATAGCTCCACTGTAGCTTCAGGAGGAGAAATGCCTATAGGAGCAGGCCAAATGACCGGTAGAGTAGTACAAGGATATTTAGAAAGCTCCAATGTTCAAGTAGTAGATGAAATGGTAAAGATGATCACAGCTCAAAGAGCCTATGAGATCAATTCAAAGACCATACAAACATCAGATGAAATGCTGCAGTTAGCCAATAACCTAAAGAGATAATGGGGTGGAATAGATGAAAATAACCAATGATCCTACAATACTGCATAAAAAGATGGAAGGAATGAAGGAAAGAGAAGATGATGAAGCTTTGAAGCAGGTGTGTGAGGATTTTGAATCCATATTCCTTTCCATAATGTTTAAGGAGATGCAAAAGACCGTACCTGAAAGTGGATTTGTAGAGAAGAGCACAGGGACAAAGATATTTGAAGATATGTATACTGAAGAAATATCCAAGGAAATAGCCAATAAGGACAATGGAATAGGTATTGCTAAGATGTTATATGATCAATTTAAAAATGAAAATATAATTTTATAAAAAATAAAAAAACCCGGAGAAGGGGGATCTTCTCTGGGTTTAATTATTTGAATTAAAAAAGAAAGATTGAATATTCAATCTTTCTTTATATGGTCGGGGTGGAGGGATTCGAACCCCCGGCCCCATGGTCCCAAACCACGTGCGCTACCAAACTGCGCCACACCCCGTGACTGCCGACTATTATAGTATAGTGGAGAATCCA
>JAAYRD010000174.1 GCA_012518955.1 Tissierellia bacterium
CTGGCAACTAAGGTAGCATTACCAGTTTCCTCTACTTCCTTAATAATTTGAAGTTTAAATTCTTCTGGATATCTTTTACCTTTACCTCTCAATTTAGACAACCTCCCATTAATTTTTATTTTACTAAATTAGTGTGCCATTGTCCAAATAGGTTAGGGGCTTAATAGCTATCTGCAAACTTAGGTGATACAAAAAATATAATTTATTTTAAAGATAACCCAAATATTTTATATACAATAAATGTGAATCATTTTTATATAACTGCAACTGTTTCTATAATATGCTTATTATTTGCAATATTAATGTAGAGACGGTTTGTTTAATAAAAAAATAAATATTATTTTAAAATATCGAATAAGTTATTTTTAGTGAACAATAGTATAATAAACTTTTATAGGAGGGAAAATGCTAGATCTAAATTTTATTGAGAGAGAAGTGGTGGTGCAAGGAGAGAAGACAGTATTCAATGATCTCACTTATATATAAACTAGAGCTTGAAACTTATTTTGCTTCAAGCTCTAGTTGTGTTTTAAAAGTTAACTTATTATCTTTTTCATTAATACCCTCTATATATATTAGGTTTGAATTAACTTCAGATATATCTTTATAAATAATTATGCTATCTCCAGGCAATGCTTCCTTACTATAATTAACCTCAATTGATTTAATACTATATTTTTCATGGTCTTTTAGACTAAAGCAATCCATTATGAAATCAACATATTTTGAGTTGTTTAAATGTTTGTTTACATCAATATCACTATATCTTACTGTTCTTTTATAAACCATTTCCAATGGACCTCTTGGTTTGAGGTTTCCTAATTTACAATCAATCGCCCTTTCTTTTACTGTTGGAGGATATCCAGTATAAACTGATTTAGTTTTCTTCAACCTTCTAGTATTTACATCGATAATAACCCAAGTTGAAACGGCCTTGGCCAATATATTACCCTGTATATCCCTTGCAAGAAAATCCCTGGCAAATCCTACTCTATCAGGTTCTTGAGGCCAAGTATCTATGATGATTTCCTCATTCAATAGAGGGTATCTAATGATATCGACTCTTATTCTAGCCAATACCCATAAAACATTATGATTTTCATACAATGTTTCCATTCCCATATTAAGGTTTTCTGAATGAAGACCTGCAATATCTTGAAAATATGTAAATAAGGAACTTAATTTTAAACTGCCATTAAAGTCAACATGGTCCACTTCTACTTTATAGTTCTTGCTATATGATGAAACTGGTTCCATTTTCTATTTACCCCCTATAAGTTTAGCTCATGTATTTTGATTGTATTAGGTGAAATGGTATTTACTAAATTTTCTTATATTTTATTATACTATAAGTTTAGGGTATCTACAATTAGAAATATGGCGGCGATAATGCAAACTAATTGTTGATAATCAACTCTAGTATCAATAGCTTGACAATTGAACAAAGGTATTATAGGCTTATATTAGTATAAGGGGTGCTCATATATTGGGCTGAGAAGAGGGATTTAAGTCCTCTACCCGTTGACCTGATCTGGATAATGCCAGCGTAGGGATAAGAATATGACGTTTATTTTATGCTATATTTGC
>JAAYRD010000030.1 GCA_012518955.1 Tissierellia bacterium
GCAAGAAATACGAGACAAAAGAAATTAGGATACAATGCAGCTAAAGAATTGGACAATATGATCCAACGAAGAATAGGGGAAAGGAAAGGGATAAATAGAGAAATAAGGGACTAAAATGTTTACTATCTAACCAGTTGACATTCTAATAGATGTTTAATATAATTAAAATAAAGATGGCTTTAGTGATATATCATAAAAAGCATAGGTAAAATCTCTAAAGATTTTCATTATATTATTGGCATCAATTCAATACTTTAACACATTTAACAAACTATAAAACAATAAATACATAGGGATAACTTTAGGGATTTAGCTTATATCTGACACACTTTGTTTAAAAAGAAACATAAATTATCTTTAAGGGGGTCTACTAATGGCAAAGGTTATGAAAACCATGGATGGAAACACGGCTGCAGCTCATGTGGCATATGCATTTACAGATGTAGCAGCTATCTATCCAATTACTCCATCATCGAATATGGCAGAATTGGTAGATGAGTGGTCTGCTCATGGACAAAAAAACATCTTTGGTCAAAACGTATTAGTATCTGAATTGCAATCTGAAGCCGGAGCAGCGGGTGCTGTCCACGGTTCATTATCGGCAGGAGCATTGACAACTACATTTACAGCATCTCAAGGGCTGTTATTAATGGTTCCAAATATGTATAAAATGGCAGGAGAATTACTTCCAGCTGTATTCCATGTATCTGCAAGAGCTCTTGCAGGGCATGCATTGAGTATATTTGGGGATCATCAGGACGTAATGGCAACAAGACAAACAGGCTTTGCATTACTTGCATCTGGCAGTGTTCAAGAAGTTATGGATTTAGCAGGAGTTGCTCATCTATCTGCTATTAAGGGTAGAGTACCATTTGTACATTTCTTCGATGGATTTAGAACTAGTCATGAGATACAAAAAGTTGAAGTAATGGAATACGATGACTTGGCAAAACTGGTTGACTATGAAGCATTGGAAGAGTTCAGAAATAGATCGTTAAATCCAGAGCGTCCATATACTAAGGGAACTGCACAAAACCCAGACATATACTTCCAAGCTTTAGAAGCGGCAAATCCATATTATGAAGATATTGTGGAAATTGTAAATGATTACATGAAAGAAATAAACAAAATAACTGGTAGAGATTATAAGCCATTTAATTACTATGGGCACCCAGAAGCAGAAAGAGTAATAGTTGCTATGGGTTCAGTAACTGAAACCATAGAAGAAACAATTGATTACTTAATGGAAAAAGGTGAAAAAGTAGGAGTTGTTAAAGTTCACCTATATAGACCATTTGCACCAAAATATTTCTTTGATGTAATGCCAGAAACGGTGAAGAAGATTGCTGTTCTTGATAGAACAAAAGAGAAAGGTGCAATTGGCGAACCATTATACCTAGATGTAAAAAGTATATACTATGATAGGGAAGATGCACCTATAATCGTTGGTGGTAGATTTGGATTAGGTTCAAAGGATACAATTCCATCTCATATAAAAGCTGTATTCGATAATCTAAAAGAAGAAAATCCAAAGAATCAATTTACTCTTGGAATAGTAGACGATGTAACCCATACATCCTTAGAAATAAAAGAAGATATAAAAACTGAACCAGAAGGAACTATTAGATGTAAATTCTGGGGATTCGGTTCTGACGGTACTGTTGGGGCTAATAAGAGTGCTATAAAGATAATCGGTGATGACACTGATATGTATGCACAAGGATATTTCGCATATGATAGTAAAAAATCTGGTGGAGTAACTATATCTCACTTAAGATTTGGTCATGAACCAATAAAATCTACTTATTTAATAGATGAAGCTGATTTTATATCCTGTTCAAAACAATCCTATGTACATCAATACGATCTACTAGATGGATTGAAAGAGGGAGGTACATTCCTTCTTAATTGTAACTGGAATAAGGAGGAAATAGAACAAAATCTACCAGCTTCTATGAAGAAGTATATAGCAGAAAATAATATTGATTTTTATACAATAGATGCAACAAAAATAGCTAATGAAGTTGGACTTGGCGGAAGAACCAATATGATAATGCAATCTGCATTCTTTAAACTATCTGAAGTTCTACCAATAGATGAAGCTATCAAACACCTAAAGGATTCCATAGTAAAACAATATGGCAGAAAAGGTGAAGAGATTGTTGCAATGAACCACAAAGCAGTGGATCAAGGAATAGATGCTTTAGTTAAGATAGAGGTACCAGCAACATGGAAAGATGAAAAGGTGGCAGAAGAAACAGCATGTGCATCAGATATGCCAGACTTCATCAAAGATGTAGTAATCCCAATGACAAGACAGGAAGGGGATAAACTTCCAGTAAGTACTTTTGTTGGTAGGGAAGATGGGGTATTCCCACATGGAACATCTGCATATGAAAAACGTGGTATCGCAGTAAATGTACCAGAGTGGAATATAGATAATTGTATCCAATGTAACCAATGTTCCTATGTATGTCCTCATGCAGCAATAAGACCATTCTTAGTAGATGAGGAAGAAAAGAAGAATGCACCAGAATCTTTTGAAACCAAGAAAGCTATAGGTAAAGGATTAGAAGGATTAGAATTCCGTATACAAGTAAGCACACTGGATTGTACTGGTTGCGGTAACTGTGCTGATATATGTCCATCAAAGGAAAAATCCTTGGTTATGAAACCATTTGGAGAGCAATATGAAGCACAAGCTGATAATTGGGACTATGCTATAGATAAGGTAGAACCAAAAGAAGACCTAGTACCAGATACTAATATCAAGGGTAGTCAATTCAAACAACCATTGCTTCAGTTCTCAGGAGCGTGTGCAGGTTGTGGAGAGACTCCATATGCAAAACTTGTAACTCAACTATTTGGAGATAGAATGATATTAGCTAACGCTACAGGTTGTTCATCCATCTGGGGAGCAAGTGCACCATCCACTCCATATTGTGTAAATAAAGATGGCAGAGGACCTGCTTGGGCTAACTCATTATTTGAAGACAATGCAGAATATGGATATGGTATGGCCTTAGCGGTTAGAAAGATTAGAGAAAAAGTAGAGCTATTGATGAAGGAATTCATCGAATTAGATATAGATGAAGAATTGAACGAAGTATTTAATGAATGGTTAGAAGGAAAAGACGATGCAAAAGCATCTAAGGCAGCAGCTGGAAAGATATTACCAAGATTGGATAAGGATATATCCGATGCAAAGGGTAAAGAAATATTAGCTGAAATTGCTAAATTTAAGGATTATCTAATTAAGAAATCCGTTTGGATATTTGGTGGAGATGGTTGGGCTTATGATATAGGATTTGGTGGATTAGATCATGTATTAGCTTCTGGAGAAGATGTTAATGTATTAGTAATGGATACTGAAGTTTACTCCAATACAGGTGGTCAATCATCAAAGGCAACTCCAACAGCAGCAGTTGCAAAATTTGCGGCATCTGGTAAGAAGATGAGAAAGAAAGATCTAGGCATGATTGCAACAACTTATGGTTATGTATATGTAGCGCAAGTAGCCATGGGTGCAAATATGAATCAATTATTAAGAGCGTTGAGAGAAGCGGAATCCTATGATGGACCATCCCTAATAATAGCTTATGCACCATGTATTAACCATGGTATAACAACAGGTATGGGAACTAGCATAAGACAAGAAAAGAAAGCAGTTGACAGTGGCTACTGGCATCTATATAGATTCGATCCAAGATTGAAAGAAGAAGGAAAGAATCCATTCGTATTAGATTCCAAGGAACCAAAAGAAGAGTTCTTAGACTTCATAAATACAGAAGTAAGATATACTTCCTTGAAACGTTCCTTCCCAGAAATAGCTGACGAACTATTCGCAGCAGCAGAACAAGATGCGAAAGCGAAATATGAAAAATATAAGAAAATGTCAGAAGAATAAAATTAACATTAAAGTAGGAGCCTAGGCTCCTACTTTTTTATATTATGAATATCATTCATCAGGCCAATGATATTTATAATATAAAAAAGTAGATATAATAATCACCTATTACTCTATTTAAAAGAGATTATAGTTATTTACATAATGGATATTTATTATGAATAATTATATAATAGGAGGTGTAGGTTGTGAGAAGAATAATTTCTTTTATTCTGGTTATTTTTATATTCATTTGGTCTTATAATCTATTTATAAACAATTTTATCGATCTAGAAAAACCAGAGGACGAACCCTATAAAGGAATAATAAAGATATGGGATATGCCTATTGGTGGAAGTCATAGATATAATCATCGCAGATGGTTACAAGATAAGATAAGTAGCTTCGAGAGAAAAAATCCAGGAATATATATAGAGCTAACTTCCATGGATGATAAGGTCAAAATTCATAAGGATATGGAGGATATACCAGATATAGTATCTGTTGACTTAAACTTTTCAGATTTTAATATATTGGAATCCTTAGATGATTATTTTATAAAGGAAGAATTAGAAGAGTTTAAACATCAAGTATTGAAACCTTTAACCTATGAAAAGGAATTAAAAGCAGTTCCAATAGGAATGAGCACCTATGCGTTATATCTTAATCTAGAGAAGTTTAATGAAAGGGGGGTATCACCTCCTTTAAATGGAGATTGGACCTATGAAGAATTTGTAGATATACTGAAAAAGTTAACCTATAATTCCCAAGAGGATGAAATAGATGAATTTGGATTTGTGTCACCTGTGGATTTAGGCCATTATAATATTTGGGGAATTATACTTTCTGATGGTGGTGAGCTAATCAATCCCAAAAGGTTAGAATATAACTTTTATGGAGAAAAGGCTACTAAAGGTTTGGAGAAGATTATAGATTTAAAGAACAAGTACAAGGTGGTACCAGATGGCTTTGGAATTGTGGATGAAAAGGATGCTTGGAAGATGTTTTATGAGGAACAAAAAGTAGCCGTCTATATCACAGGTTCTTGGGCTGTGAAAACCCTAGATGAACTATATAAAAGTGGAGATGGGTTCAACTTTGATATAGCCAATTATCCTATTGGAAATAAAGGTTTGCCAGTGGTGTTGAATAATGGTATAGTTTCTTATGGAGTTATGAAAAACGATAATACTAAAAAAACTGAGGCCTGTGTTGAATTCCTTAAATACTTAACCAGTGATTCTAGTCAAAGGTCCTTGGAAGATATTGGATTGTTTACGGTGAAACGGGGAATAAAGGATATGTATGCAGACAATATAAAGATGAAGAAGATAGAGGAGAGTCTTTCATATACTGAATATATCCCTTTTATAGATAATTGGGCAAAAATAGAATCCATTATTCATGAAGAGGTAAAAAAGGCTATTTTAGGAGAAAAACTTTCCTATGAAGCTATTGAAGATGCTAAAATGAAGATAGATGAAATAAATGAAAATTAATATAGTAGGAGTGGTATTTTGAAAAAAAATGAGATTTTTGAATTATTTAAAGATATAGATGTAAAGGAAATATTGTTTGATGAGCCTATGAAAAATCATACTTCTTTTAAGATAGGCGGACCAGCTGATATCATGTTAATACCGGATACTAAAGAAGAAATTGTAGAATCCGTTAAATATTGTAGGGATAAGGATATTCCATACTTCGTAATGGGGAATGGAACCAACTTGTTGGTAAAAGATACGGGTATAAGAGGGGCAGTTATTAAAATAGGAAATGGATTTAAAAAAGTGGATATAGTAGATAATAGGGTATATTGTGAAAGTGGTATATTATTATCGGCCCTTTCAAAATATGCCTTAAGGGAATCTTTAACAGGCTTGGAGTTTGCAAGTGGAATACCTGGAACCATTGGTGGAGCCATTACCATGAATGCAGGTGCTTATGGTGGAGAGATGAAGGATATAGTTACCAAAGTAATAGCTCTAGATAAAGATAATAATATAATAGAACTAGATGGGAAAGACATGAATTTTAGATATAGAGGAAGTAGGGTTGTAGATGAAGGACTTATAGTTTTGGGGGTAGAATTAGAGCTTGAAAAAGGAGAGTACTCTGCAATAGAAGAGAGGATGAAGGATTTAACTCACCAAAGAACATCAAAACAACCTTTAGAATTTGCTAGTGGTGGTAGTACCTTCAAACGACCTACTGGTTATTATGCGGGAAAGCTTATAGATGATGCAGGACTAAGGGGTTTAAGACATAGAGATGCCCAGGTTTCTGAAAAACACTGTGGGTTTGTTATAAATGTAGGAGAGGCTACTTTTGAAGATGTCTCCACCTTGATAAAAACTGTGCAGAAAATTGTAAAGGATAAATTTGATGTAAGCTTAGAGACAGAAATAAAAATAATTGGAGATTAGAAGGGATGAAAGATGAAAATCATAGGAGATTACCATACCCATACTATATTTAGTCATGGCAAAGGAACCATAAGGGATAATGTAGAGGCTGCTATAGATAAGGGATTAAAAGAGATTGCCATATGCGACCATGGACCAGGCCATCGGCTATATGGGGTGAAGAAGAAAGAAATATTTGAGATGAGAAAAATAATAGATGAATTAAATCAGGAGTATGAAGATATAAATATCCTATTAGGAGTAGAGGCCAATGTAATGGACTATAATGGAACCATAGATATAGATGAGGAAATTCTTAAAGCTATAGACATATTATTATTAGGATTTCACTATGGGATCATACCAAAGGATGGAGGCAGCAGGTTTAAGTTTTATTTTTTAAATCCAATATCCAAAGTCTTGCCTTTTCTTCAGAAAAGGATGGTGAATTTAAATACGGAAGCTATTATAAAAGCAATTAATAAATATCCCATAGACCTTATAACCCATCCGGGCTCCAAGGCTAGGCTGGATATAAAAAAGGTGGCAAAGGCAGCTTATAATCGAGGTACTGCATTAGAAATCAATTCAAACCATAGTCAGTTATCTGTGGAGAATATAAAAATAGCTCTAACAGAAAAGGTGGAATTTTATATAAATAGCGATGCTCATGAGCCATCTATGGTTGGTAATGTAAATAAGGGGCTAGAAAGGGCGCTGGAAGCTAAAGTACCTATTCATAGGATAAAAAATATAGAAGGTTAATATGGAGGTGAGATATATGGAATTTGTTATAATTACAGGAATGTCTGGAGCTGGAAAGAGTCAGGCTATGAAGGCAATGGAGGATATGGGCTACTATTGTATGGATAATCTTCCGCCTGCCCTATTACCTAGATTTGCCGAACTATGCTATCAATCTAAGAAAACCATAGATAAGGTAGCGGTGGTAGCGGATATTAGGGGAGGCATATTCTTTGAGGATCTTTTTAAAGGGCTTGGAGAATTAAAAAATGAGGGTTTAAAATATAGGATATTATTTTTAGATGCAGAGGATAGAGTCCTTATTAAACGATATAAGGAGCTAAGGAGACCTCATCCATTAAATCCTATGGGAAGCATTACGGATGGTATTATTGAAGAGAGGAAATTTTTAGAGGAAATAAAGGATAAAGCAGATTATATAATAGACACTTCAAAGTTGACAATAGGGATGTTAAAGGAAGAGATAAATAAGATATTTATTAAGGGAGAAGAAGTACGTAAACTAACCATATCGGTAGTGTCCTTTGGATTTAAGCATGGATTGCTCTTAGATGCAGATCTAGTATTTGATGTAAGATTTATACCAAATCCATATTATATACCAGAACTAAGGGAGCTAACAGGAGAAGATGAGAACGTCAGGGATTATGTTTTTGAATGGGAACAGACAGGAATATTTGTAGATAAATTGATGGATATGCTAGAATTTTTAATCCCATATTATATTAAGGAAGGAAAAAGTCAATTGATAATAGGTATAGGTTGTACTGGAGGTAGACATAGGTCTGTTGCTATAGCAAATTATATTGAAAGCAAACTTAGCCAACAAGGACATAGAACTATTGTAACTCATAGGGATTACAAACTACTATAAAGGGGAATTGTTTTATGAGTAAAAATGGTGAAGTGAAAGAGAGAATGTTATTTAAGGGTCCCAAGGTAGTGGTCATTGGTGGAGGGACAGGCTTATCCATATTATTAAGGGGATTAAAGCAGTATACAGCCAATATAACTGCTATTGTAACGGTGGCCGATGATGGTGGTGGTTCTGGAAGACTAAGAGAAGATTTAGGAATGCTCCCACCAGGAGATATTAAATCATGTATATTGGCCTTAGCCAATATGGAACCAACTATGGAGAAACTACTCCAATATAGGTTCAGCGAAGGAATCTTGAAGGGACAAAGTTTTGGTAATCTATTCATAGCAGCTATGAATGAAATCCATGGTAGTTTTGAAATGGCAATAAAAGAGGCTAGCAATGTTTTGGCGGTAACAGGGAAGGTTTTGCCTATGACCTTAGAAGATGTGACTCTCTATGCTGAGTTAGAAAATGGATGTACCATAAAGGGTGAGTCGGAAATTCCGTTAAAGAATAAGGAACTAGCTAGTAGAATAAAGAGAGTCTATATGGAACCAAAAGCCAGTTACCCTTTAATAGAAGCTGTAGAATCTATTAAAGAAGCAGATGCAATAGTATTGGGGCCAGGAAGTTTATATACTAGTATTGTGCCAAATCTATTGGTTAATAATATTGTGGATACAATTTATGAATCTAAAGCTCCTAAGGTCTATATTACCAACGTAATGACCCAACCGGGAGAAACCGATGGATATACGGTATTGGACCATGTAAAAGGAATCCTTCAACATAGTAGGGAGGATTTTTTAGATTATGTAATTGCCAATGTTGAATGGATCCCAAGAGAAACCCTAGTTAAATATACCTCAGACGGATCAGAACCTGTGGATTTAGGGCCAGAGGATGAGAGGATACTAAACTCTAAGGGGATTAAATTAGTGAAGGAAAACCTAATAGATATTAAAAAAGATTATATTCGTCATGATTCAATAAGGCTTAGTGAACTTTTGATTAAAATAGCAAAGAGAGAAGCCTTATAGAATAAGGC
>JAAYRD010000175.1 GCA_012518955.1 Tissierellia bacterium
ATTGATTTTTAATCATAAAAGGATTATAATGACATTAAAGGTCAGGGAAAGTCAAACTATTCTTTCTCCTATAAATAAAAAGGAGGATCAATCTATATATGGAATATAAAGATTATTATAAGATATTAGATATAGACAAGGATGCAAGCAATGCAGAAATAAAGAAAAGTTATAGAAAGTTAGCTAAAAAATATCATCCTGATTTAAATCCAGATGATCAAAAAGCCCAGGAAAAGTTTAAAGAGATAAATGAAGCTTATGAGGTATTAGGCGATGAAGATAAAAGAAAAAAATATGATACCTTTGGTAGCAGTGGAGGCTTTACTAATGGGCAAAATTTTGATCCTTCCCAATATGGATTTGGGAATTTTGGAGGTGGGCAGACTTACACCTATACCACAGAAGGAGGAGAAGGGTTTAGTGATTTCTTCAATGCATTCTTTGGAGGTGGAGCTGGTGGAGGCTTTGATATGTCAGATATATTTGGAGGAGGACCTTCTCGAGCCAGACAGCCCCAAGCACAAAGGTATGAATCAGAATTAAACATTAGCTTGGAAGAAGGATATAAGGGTACCACCAAAACCGTATCACTTAGGATAGGAAATGAGAATAAATCCCTATCTGTAAAGGTACCAAGGGGTATATTGCCTGGAAAGAAGATAAAAATCCAAGGTGAAAAAGCAGGAATCAATGGAGATATTTATTTTACTATAAACTTTATTGAAAATAAAAAGATGAGATTAGAAGGATTAGATATATACAAGGAGATAGATATACTTCCCTGGGACGCAGCTTTAGGCACTAAAAAGGTGGTAGAGACCTTGGATGGGAGGATCAAGGTGACTATAACACCGAATATCAATACCGATACAAGGATAAGAATTCCTAAAAAAGGATATAGGGATATGAAAGGAAATAGAGGAGATATGTATATTCAAGTGAATATAGTAAATCCTCCCAAATTAACAAAAGAACAAAAAGAATTATATGAGAAGTTAAGGGATATGTAAATAATATTAATACAAGGGGTGATGAAAATGGATTACAATAAATTTACACAAAAAAGCATAGAATGTATACAAAGTTCTCAAAACATTGCAATTAAAAATGGCAATCCCCAGTTGGAAGAAATCCATATTCATTATGCTTTAATGAATCAGGGTGAAGGATTGATTCCCAAAGTACTATCCTATATGGGCGAAGATGTAGAACTGGTTAAAAAGGATGTAGAAAAGGAATTAGACAATCTTTCAAAACAATCTGGGGGCGGAGGAAGCATATATCCAAGTAGAATATATAGCAAAATACTTTTAAACTCTGAAGATGAAGCCAAAAAATTTGGAGATAAATATGTTGGAGTAGAGCATATTTATATTTCTTTATTGAAAGAACGAAATATAGTTTCAGAAAAGATATTCAAAAGATATAATATAAATCTGCAAAGATTTTTACAAGCCTTGAAGATCATAAGAGGAAATCAGACCATCACATCCGATAATCCAGAAGCTAGCTATGAAGCTCTAGAAAGATTTGGAAGGGATTTAACTGATGAAGCTAAAAGTGGTAAAATTGATCCTGTTATTGGCAGAGATGAGGAGATAAGGAATACCATTAGGATACTATCCAGAAGGACGAAAAACAATCCGGTTTTAATAGGAGAACCAGGTGTGGGCAAGACCGCTATAATAGAAGGATTGGCCCAAAGGATTATAAATGGAGATGTGCCAGAAGGCTTGAAGGATAAGACCATATTTGCATTGGATATGGGTGCATTGATTGCAGGAGCTAAGTATAGAGGAGAATTTGAGGAAAGGTTAAAGGCTGTACTCAAAGAAATAGAGGATTCCAATGGAAGGATCATAATGTTCATAGATGAGATTCACAATATAGTTGGGGCAGGCAAGACAGAGGGATCTATGGATGCTTCCAATATGCTAAAACCAATGTTAGCTCGGGGAGAGATTCTTTGTATAGGAGCTACTACTCTAGACGAGTACAGAAAATATATTGAAAAGGATGCAGCTTTAGAAAGAAGGTTTCAAAAGGTATTAGTTGATGAGCC
>JAAYRD010000176.1 GCA_012518955.1 Tissierellia bacterium
ATAAGAGTAAAACCTTTTTAATAGCAATGAATTAAAAAAGTATAATAATTTTGACCGGATATAAAATTATATTAGGTTAAGATTAACGTTATGTTTGATATATAACCTATGTCTATCTTTCATATAAACTTTGATGTAAAAAAAGAATCATGGTTTTTAATATTGTTGAAAACTTAACATTGACTTTGATAAAAATATAAGCTATTATATATACAACAAGAGTAAATAAATATTACTAATAGTAAACTAGCAATAACGAATGTCGGAGAAAATGTTTTCCTTGTTCATTATAAGATATGAGTATGAAAATAATTTTTAATAAATAAAATTAAGGGGGTAATAAAATGAAAAACAGAAAGCTTGTCATGATACCAGGACCAACACCTGTAGTTAGATCCATACAGGATCAAATGGGGAGAGAAACCGTTGCTTTTGGTGATCCTGGTTTTATTAATGATGTTAAACAGGTAGTAAAAGATTTAAAAACAATCTTTAAAACCGAAGGGGAAGCTTTTGTTGTAGCCGGAACAGGTACTCTTGCAATGGAAATGGGAATAGCAAACGTTACAAAAGAAGGGGATAATGTATTAGTAGTATCCAATGGATTTTTTGGCGACCGTTATATTGAATTATGTGAGAGAAAAGGCTTAAATGTTGACGTTATTTCTTCAGAATGGGGGACTATAGTTCCTGTAGAAGAAATTGAAAAAAAGTTAAGTGAAAAAAACTATAAAGCAGTTACAGTTACCCACGTAGATACATCAACGGGAGTATGTGCTCCAGTAGCTGAAATAGGGAAAATAGTTAAACGATTTGAGGATACAGTTTTAGTGGTTGACGGGGTATGTGCTACCGCGGCAGAACCAGAGTATTTAGATGAAATGGGTATAGATGTACTAATTACAGGCTCACAGAAAGCATTTGGAGTAGCTCCTGGCCTTGCAATAGTACTAGCTGGACCCAAAGCATTGGCAAGAAGAGAATCATTAGGAACAATCAGAGATTACTATATAGATTTTGAAAAATGGATTCCAATTATGAATAATCCAGGAAAATATTTTGGTACTCCACCAGTAAACCTAATATGGGCATTACAAGAATCTTTAAGGATTATGAAAGAAGAAGGTATAGAGAATAGATATGCAAGACATAAAAAAGTATCTAGAGCAATGCAAGCAGCTTTGGAAGACTTAGGCTTTACAATATTAGCAGAAAAGGAATATAGGGCAGTTACACTTTCAAATGTAATATACATGGACGGAATAGATGATGGAAAATTTAGAAAAATATTAGCAGAAGAAGGGGCAGTAGTAGCAGGTGGATTAGGGGCTTATGCAGGTAAGATGTTTAGATTAGGTCATATGGGTAATATTGATACACATGATATAGTATCGACAATGTCAGCTATTGAAAGAACTTTATATAGATTAGGAGTTAAAGATGTGCTAGGTAAAGGAGTTGCTACTCTTACGAGTGAATTAGTAAAAGTACCCGAACTAGCAAAATAAAGATACTTTTTAGGGGTTAGGGATTTTTAAATATAAGTGGCCTCGAGGTAAGGGGTATGGGGCTACTTATATAAAACAAAGCAATAAGGAAAAGGTTTACATTTTAAACAGACTAAGATTTTTGGCATTGCCAAATAAAAAAAGAGGGGGATTTAAATATGAAAATAGTTGTTTTAGAATCATTAGCTGTTTCTGAAGATGAACTTAGAACTATAGCAAGACCAGTTACGGATCAAGGGCATGAGAACTAGTATTATATGAAAAAACAGATGATATTGAATTACAAAAACAACATGTAAAAGATGCGGATATACTAGTAATAGGTAATATGCCATTGAAAGGCGAAGTTATTAGAGCAGCAGAGAATTTAAAATATATTGCAGTAGCATTCACAGGTGTAGATCACGTAGACTTAGATGCATGCAAAGAAAAAGGTATCCAAGTTTCAAACGCAGCAGGATATGCTACAATTAATGTTGCAGAGTTATTTATTGGGTTGGCGCTTGCACTACTTAGGGATATAGTCCCACTGGATAAAGTTACAAGAGAAGGTGGAACTATGGCAGGTCCTGGTCAAGACCTTGGTGATAAAACCGTAGGTATAGTAGGAACTGGAGCTATAGGAGCTGAGTCAGCAAAATTAGCATTGGCTTTTGGGTGTGACGTTTTAGGTTATGATGTAGTTGAAAATGAAAGTCTAAAAGAAGCTGGAGTAAAATATTTACCTCTGAATGAATTATTAAAACAAAGTGATATTGTAACTATTCATTTACCACTTTTAGATAGTACAGAAGGTTTAATTAACAAAGAAAGATTAGAACTAATGAAGCCAACAGCATTTCTTATAAATGCGGCTAGAGGCCCTATCGTTGATAACGATGCTTTAGCTCAAGCTTTAAAAGACGGCAAGATTGCAGGAGCAGGTATAGATGTATTTGATATGGAACCACCAATACCAGCAGATTATCCATTATTAAGTGCTCCAAATACTATATTAACACCTCATATTGGTTTCTTCACAAAAGAGGCCATGATAAGAAGGGCTCATATTACATTTGATGATAATATAGCAAAATGGTTAGACGGAGATCAACAAAATATAATACTTTAATTAGGCATAAATTATCTCTTAGGCTTAGTGTAAATATTAATGGGTTTTCTTTATTAGAAGGAAGCCCATTTTTATATGCAAATAATTTCTTATTTTAAATTGAACAATTTTAGCACTATTATGGCATATTACTATTCTAAATTCAAATGTTTATTCTTTCTCAAACTTGGTATAATAAAAAAGAAAAGGAGATGAAAAAGATGAAGGAGATAGTGTTGGAGAGGATGCTTTTGGAAAATAATTGACCCAACCGTATTAAATAGACAGGGTCCTGATATGGGAAGTCAATATAGAACGGGAATCTACTA
>JAAYRD010000177.1 GCA_012518955.1 Tissierellia bacterium
CCAAAGACCTATGGATAGGATAATTATACCTCTAAGAAAGATGGGGGGATATATCCATGGCATAGAGGATAGGTTTCCACCATTGGATATCAGACCTTCTGATAATGGCTTGAATAGCATTTCCTATGAATTACCTGTAGCCAGTGCTCAGGTTAAATCATCTATATTACTTGCTACCCTATATGGAAAAGGGACTACTAGGATAATTGAAAAAAAAGAAACTAGGGATCATACAGAGAGGATGTTAGAATACTTTGGAGCCAATATATACCATAGGGATGGAGTTATATATATGGAATCAGGTAGCCCTTTAGAGGGGAAGGATATCTATGTACCGGGGGATATGTCTTCTGCTGCATATTTTATAGTAGCAGGTTTATTGATAGAGGGTTCTCATATAGTTATAAGGAATGTAAATATAAATCCGACTAGGACTGGAATAATTGACGTATTAAAGGAGATGGGTGCAAGTATTAGAATAACAAATAGAAGGATTAAGAACAGGGAGCCTATAGGAGATATAGAGGTAAAGAATTCTACCCTCAGAGGAATTAAAATAGATGGGGATATAGTAGGCACTTTAATAGACGAGATACCTATTATAGCCATCGCAGCTGCTCTTTCAAAGGGTAGGACAATTATTAGAGATGTGGAGGAATTAAGATATAAGGAATGTGATAGAATAAAGGCTATATATAATGAATTAAAGAAAATGGGGGCAGTTATAGAGGAGCTTTCAGATGGACTTATTATCCAGGGAAGGGAGAATTTAAGACCTGCAAACCTAGATTCATATAAGGACCATAGGATCGCTATGGCATTGTCCATTGCTGCTTTAACAGCAGAAGGAAAATCTAGAATAAAAAATCATGAATCCATAAACATATCCTATCCGAATTTTTATAAAACATTGTCTAAATTATCACAGTAGAGATTTGATTTTTTAAGGTTTAGATAATATAATCAAATAAGGGAATAAAAACTTTTAAAGGGAGGAAGAGCAATGGAACTTAAATTACCAATAGCATTATCTAATAGACATATTCATTTAGGACAAGAGGATTTGGATGTTCTTTTTGGAAAAGGATATGAATTAACGCAGATGAAGGATTTATCTCAACCAGGCCAATATGCTTGTGAGGAGAAGGTAGATATAGTAGGACCAAAGAATACTATCAAAGGAGTAAGGGTTCTAGGACCAACAAGGAGTAGAACACAGTTGGAAGTATCTATTTCTGATGCTTTTAAATTAGGAGTAGAACCTGTTATTAGAAATTCTGGAGATGTGGAAGGAACACCGGGAGCGAAGATTGTAGGTCCTAAGGGTGAGGTAGAATTGGAAGATGGAATAATAGTTGCAGCAAGACATATACATATGCATACAACCGACGGAGAAAAATTTGGGGTTAAGGATAAAGATATAGTAAAAATAAGAACAGAAGGTCCAAGAGCTGTTGTTTTTGAAAATGTTTTGGTAAGGGTAGATGAAAGCTTTGCTTTAGAAATGCATGTGGATTTGGAAGAAGGAAATGCTGCAGGAGTTAAGAACGGAGACCTAGTAGAACTAATAAAGTAATATATGAATTATTAAAAGGTTAGGGATGAGAGACTATATCCTTAACCTTTTTTATATGGGGACTTTGATTATTATTTATCGTTATGGGTAAAACTATAATAGTAGAAATATGGGAATAGGAGGGTTTTAAATGACTCAATATCATGAACCAATAGAGTTATTAGATGAGAAGGCTAGGGATATAGTAAGAGCGCTAAACAGTTTAAAGGAAGAGGTAGAGGCTGTCGATTGGTATAACCAAAGGGTAGTGGCTTCCAAGGATGAAGAATTAAAAGCCATAATGGCCCATAACAGGGATGAAGAGATCGAGCATGTATGTATGACCTTAGAGTGGTTGAGAAGAAATATGCCTGTATGGGATGAAGAGTTGAGAACTTACTTATTTACAGAAGGTCCAATAGTTGGGCTAGAGGAAGAAGCCATGGGTAGAGGAGGAGAAGTAGAGTCTCAAGATACCCGAACTGGCTTAAATGTTGG
>JAAYRD010000178.1 GCA_012518955.1 Tissierellia bacterium
CGAAGCTATTATACAGGCAAAACTAGCTAGGGCAAATATATTTATTTCGGACTTTGATGGTATAATAGGTTCTACTGCAGATCTCACCATTAGGAATTTGGGTAAATTTTGTACCAAAGGTATGAAAGATACGGATTAAGAAGGGAGAAACAAACTATTTTAATAAAATTGTTTGTTCCTCCCTTAAAGTTTTGATTATTTAGTAAGTATATTTAGTATTTCCTCTAGAGAACTATTTTCTGGAATTTTATATTTTCCATGTCTCAATTTGGTCTCAAGGTTTGATTCTGTAAGTTTTTTCAAAAATTCACCTTTTTCCTTAATTAAACCCTTACTAACTAATATGTCACCAATATTTGAAGATGCAGAACCGGCAGGAATATCTACTTCTATTATTATATTGGATTCTTTTTTATCTTCAGTATCTGAAGAATTGCTATTCTTAGCTTCATCTTCTTTTTTAGTATCTGAAGAATTCTTATCTTTAGCTTCATCCTTTTTTTCATCATCTGAAGGCTTACTATCATCTGACTCCTCAGCTTCTTTTGAGTCTGTTGAATCATCGTGGTTGGATTTGTTTTCTGTTATAGTTTCTGAAGGTTTTGGAGATGTTTCAGTGTTGCTTTCGGCAAATAGCCCATCTAATCTCCAGTTAATAATTAAAATAACTCCAACTACTATAGCTATCATGATTATATAATCCACACCATCGTATAGCATGTCCTTCAACTTTTCCCAAAAACTTTTCACGCAAGTTCACCTCTTCTAAGGTTTTTCTACTAAACAAGGTTTTAATATATGATTAGTGTATAATATAATTATAACATAATAATAAGGAAAAGGTGAGAAAATTTGAAAGAGGTAATTATTTGGAAAAATGAATCTGAGCAAAGACTTGATAGATTCTTGAGAAAATATCTATCAGAAGCTCCTCAAAGTTTCATATATAAAATGATCAGGAAAAAGAATATTAAATTAAATAATAAGAGGGCTAAACCAGATACTATGATATTTGAAGGAGATACTATACAATTATATCTAGCTGATGAGACCATCGAAAAGTTTAGGGGAGAAATCAAAATAGTTAAAAGCACTTTAAGCCCTGAAATCATATATGAAGATAACAATATTATACTAATAAACAAACCAGTAGGTATATTATCCCATTCTGCAACTAAGGATAATGGAAATAACATAGTAGATAGCATGATCTATTATCTTTATAAACAAGGAGAATATAACCCAAGGGATGAAAGTACTTTTGTTCCTTCTATCTGTAACCGTTTAGATAGAAATACTAGTGGTATCATAATAGGTGGGAAGAACTATCAATCTTTAAAGATTATAAATGATGCTATGAAAGAAGGAAATATTGGCAGATATTATAAAACTATAGTGAAAGGCACTATAAAAAAAGATAAAATAATTAAAGGGTATTTAATAAAGGATGAAGAAGTAAATAAAGTAGAGATTATAGAGGAGGAAATAGATAATTCTAAAAAAATCGCTACTCGTATTAAGGTACTTGATACATTCCATGAATATTCCTTATTAGAGGTGGAGTTAATTACTGGAAGAACTCATCAAATTAGAGCTCATTTAGCTTCCATTGGTCATCCTATAATTGGAGATATAAAATATGGAGACAAGGAAACCAATGAATACTTTAAGGAGAAGTATGACCTAGATAACCAGCTTCTCCATGGCTATAGAATAGTTTTTTCTAAACTGGCTAAACCTCTAGACTACTTAAACCAAAAGGAATTTATAGGATTAACAAGCCAAAAGTTCATAAAGATTCAAAAAGATCTATTTAAATTATGAAATATAAAGGGGAGATTTGAATATGAAGAATCAAATTAAAGTATATGTAGAAGGGGTTGGAGAAGTACATATTGAAGAAAACGCAATACTAGAAGATCTATCAAAGCAAGTATTTCAAAAGGACTATAAAAAGTATCTAGGAGCAAGGATCAACAACGAGATACATCATCTACGTAAAAATGTAAAAGAAGGTATGTATGTAAAATTTTTAGATAATGAGGATGAGGATGGATATAAGATATATACAAGGACAATATCCGCAGTGTTTATTATGGCTTGTAAAGAGGTTTTTCCTCACAGTATAGCTAAAATCGA
>JAAYRD010000179.1 GCA_012518955.1 Tissierellia bacterium
GGAATGTCAGGAACATATATGTCCTTTTTATCAGGAAATATAGCCAATGTAAGGGTACCTTGTGCCATAGTAGCCCAGGATGTTATAGGCGTTAAGGCAGGAACCAATGAAGGTGAATTGATTGCTACAATGGGGATTGCAGGTTCCATAATAACTAATCTTATTGTGGTAACGATTGCCGCCTTTGCAGGAAACTTATTAATTGGATATTTTCCGCCCATAGTATTGGATTCCTTTGATTATGTATTACCAGCAATTTTCGGAGCTTTATTTGCATTATTTGCCGTACAGTATCCAAAGTACGGAGCATTCTCTGCTATTGTAGCAGCATTCTTAGTACTAGTAGTTGGAGTACTACCGACTTGGCTAGTTGTACCCCTATGTTCCTTTAGTACAATTGCCTTTGCTATGCAATCATATAAGAAACAAATGAAAAATAATTAAATATACTACTAGTTGAAGAATATAGTTCCTATAAGGGCTATATTCTTTTTTTATTAGAATCCTTGTTTACATCAATATTAAAAAGTGTAATAATGTAATTATGAGAGCAAAGGGGGAAAATTATGAATATTCAATTTTGTGGTGCTGCAAAGATGGTAACTGGATCTAATATTTTAATTGAAACCAAAAAATATAAAATATTAGTGGATTGTGGAATGTTTCAAGGAAGTAAAAAAGTTGAAGCTATGAACTTTGAAGAGTTTCCCTATAATCCATCTGAAATCGATTATCTAATACTAACCCATGCACATATTGACCATAGTGGAAGAATACCCAAACTTGTAAAAGAAGGATTTAGAGGTAGAATATTATCTACAAAACCAACCTATGATCTATGTAAGATAATGCTACTGGACAGTGCAAAGATTCAGGAGGCAGATGTGGAATGGGAAAACAGAAAAAGGCAAAGAGCTGGTAAAAAGCCTATAGAGCCTTTATATACTATGGATGAAGCGGAATTTAGCCTAAGGTTCTTTGAAGACTATCTCTATGAACAGATGATAATCATTAATGAAGATATTAGACTGAGATTTAAAGATGCAGGTCATGTTCTAGGGTCTGCAATAGTTGAATTATGGATCAAAGAAGATGGAGAAACGTTAAAGTTAGTATTTTCCGGTGATCTAGGATTGCCAAATAAACCAATTATCAACAATCCTGAATATATAGACGAAGCAGATTATCTCATAGTAGAGTCCACCTATGGAGACACAATACATGAGGGACTTGGAGAAAGTACGGAAAAATTAATAGATATAATAAACAAGACAGTATTAAGGGGTGGTACTGTAATCATACCTTCCTTTGCGGTAGGTAGGACTCAAGAACTTATATACGAATTAAATAAGTACTATGAATACAATCAGGAAATAGAAGAGCATATGAGAATTCCCATATATGTAGATAGCCCAATGGCTGTTGAGGCTACCAATGCTTTTCAGGCCAATTCTAGCAGTTTTGATGATGAGGCTAAAAATCTTATTCTAAAAGGGGATAATCCATTTGTATTTTTAAACCTAAGGTATGTAAAGGATCAGAAAGAATCCATGGCTTTAAATAAGTATACATTTCCTAAGGTAATAATTTCATCAAGTGGTATGGCCACGGGAGGTAGGGTACGACATCATCTAAAACATAATCTATGGGATGAGAGAAATAGTTTAGTATTTGTGGGCTATCAAGCAGAAGGGACCCTAGGTAGAATTATATTGAATGGAGCAAAAAGGGTCAAAATATTAGGTGAAGAGGTAGCTGTAAAAGCAGAAATATATGACTTAGAAGGTCTTTCTGGGCATGCAGATCAAATCATGCTTCTCGATTGGATAAGAAAGATAAAATCTAAACCGCAGAAGATATTTATAGTTCATGGAGAAGCTGAATCTGCAAAAGCCTTATCTGAAAAAATAGAGGAAGAATTTAAGATAGAAACCATTATCCCCAATATTCATGATAAATTTGTTATGGAGAAGCAAACCATTGAGTTATCCGAGAGTGTACCAGTTGAATCCATCCATTTGAAGCAGGATATAAATGCTGAGTTGGAAAATATATACAGTCAATTACAGTCTTTAAATATGAGAAAGGATAAATTGATAGATCCTGAATTACTAGAAAGAGAGTATGACATACTAAAGAATATACTCATAGAATTGCAACAAAATCTAATGGATTTAAATATAATGGTTGGAAAATGATCTTAGAGAGAAGGGTTCTATGGTTAGGAAAATGAAGCATACTATTCAAAGGATAGAAAATAAGATAGAAAAATTTATAATATGCATTGAAGCGTTGTTGGCATTGCTAATAATCGTTACCGTTGTACTAGGGCTTAAGGACTTGGTGGCAATAGCGATTGCCATATTTAAAACAGAGGCCAACTATAGTTATGAGATATTACAAAGGTTTTTATCCCATACATTGCTATTGGTAGTAGGCATAGAACTAGCATTGATGTTGATAAGCCATACTCCAGGAAGGGTACTACAGGTAACCTTATATGCTATAGCCAGGAAGATGTTAATAAGTAGTTCTAATATGGCTGATATATTATTGGGAGTATTGGCACTAGCCATAGTATTCCTAATAGATAAATTTTTACACACCAGGGACACAAAAAAAGTATTATAATATTTTTTAAAATCTGTTAAAATCCCCCATCTTATACTTTAGAGATGGGGGATTATTCGCATTGCACTTATTGTCTAATAATGATATAATATCTTGAATTATGTAATTATATAAAGGGTAATTTCCAATGAATACATATAAGCAATGTAAATACAATTTATGAAATTCAAACCTAATCTAGAAAACAATAGGCTTAAGCGTTATAACTCACGATTAACGTTACCTATTATTATATGGAGGTGTAAGATATTGACATTATTTAAGAGAAAACCATGCTATGAAGCCGAGTGCATTATAGCTCATGTTCATGACATTATGAATGGAAAAGAAACTGAAGAACCAAGCGTAGATTACCCTATTCATAAGGAAATATTAAGTCTATTTAAATCCTTATTTGCCAGTGAGGAACAAATGGCAACTTCAGCAAAAAAAATTTTGGAAATTACAGCATCTATTAGTGATTTTGATGTGACTATGTCCCATATTGCAGAAAGGTTAATTGAATTTTCCCATGATATGTCATATCTAAGTGAATCCAATGTTGCAATTGTAGAAGAGACAAATGCTAGTATGGCTCAAGTGAACTCCACAGTGGCAGATGCAGCCCGTACCCTTGAACAACTATCAAAATCATCGGAAAATCTTGTTCTAAGCAACAATACTGGATTGAAACAATTGCTAGAAGTAGCTAAATTGAAAGAAGATGTACTACAAGATGCTCAGATAATGAAAAAACAAATAGAAGAGCTTGTAGATATGACTACTAAAATCAATGAAATTGTAAAAGGAGTAGATGCAATAGCAGATCAGACAAATCTTTTAGCATTAAATGCATCTATAGAAGCGGCAAGAGCAGGAGAACATGGCAGAGGTTTTGCTGTAGTAGCAGAAGAAATAAGAAAACTTGCCGATAATACCAAGGAAAATTTGGAGGGTATGAATCTTTTTGTAGGCAATATTCAAAACACTGCCAAGGAAGGTCAGGAAAGCATGAATCGCACCATCGACTCTACAGATAAAATGAGTACTCAAATTGACAATGTGGTATTAACCATAAAGGAAAATGTAGACATGCTAGAAGGATCCATAGAAAACATTAAAGACATTAATAATTCCATGGCAGGGATAACAGTAGCAACAGACGAGATATATGCGGCAATGGATTCTTCCAGTAGCGATGCGGAAAAATTAAGCTACATGACCAATCTAATTCACGAAAACGCTTTAACCAGTAAAGAGTATGCAGAAACGGTAGCAATTATTGACGATGAACTATCCAAAACTACCAAAGAGATGATGCATGCATTAAGTGGTGGAAAAAATGCTTTAACAGATGAAGACTTGATTGAGATAATTGACAACGCCTATCACACCCACCAAATTTGGTTATCCAACCTTGAAGAAATAGTGAATACAATGGAAGTGAAACCTATTCAAGTTAGAGGAGATAAATGTGCATTTGGCCATTATTATCATAGCATCAAAGTGGACAACCCTCTAATTTTAGAAAAGTGGAATAGTATCGATTCTATTCATAATGAGGTACATGAATATGGTGCCAAAGTATTAGAGGCAGTCAAAGCCAAAGATCAGGATGCTGCAAAGGCCCATTTAGAAGGAAGTAAAGCTAAGGGCAAAGAAATTCTCGGTGTCTTTGAAGAAATTAAAAGTATTTTGAGCGATTAAAAAAAACCATAATCTTGAACCTAGTATAAAAGGTTTCAATGATTATGGTTTTTATTTGGTGCCGAAGGCGGGAGTCGAACCCGCACGGTATTGCTACCACAGGATTTTGAGTCCAGCGCGTCTGCCA
>JAAYRD010000031.1 GCA_012518955.1 Tissierellia bacterium
ATCATTTCAGCATAGCCATTTATAGAGGTTAAAGGAGTCATTAATTCATGGGAGACATTGGCTGAAAATTCCTTTCTTATTAAATGGGCTTTATGTCTTTCAGTGGAATCAACTATTAAAATTACTGCACCTAAAATAGAATCATTACTAATGATAGGATTTAAAAAGACATTTAGATATTTTTCATTAGACTCAATCATTAGATCTATTTCTTTTTTATAATTGATCACATTTTGAAGTGCTTCGTTGACTTCAATATCTCTACACAATTGTATGAAATTATTTCCATAGTAGGAACTGTCCTCATTTCCATTAAATAATCTTATACCACTGATATTTGTAGAGAGAATATTTTTATCTTCATCTACAAGAATAAGTCCTTCTTTCATATTAGAGGTGATAGTATCCATAATATCAGCCTTCTCTTCCAATGTTTTTATATTTAATTTTATTTCTTCACTTTGTTGGGAAACAGTTTTTATAAAGGGGATTAACTCATCATAAATTTCAACCTCATCAAAACTATCTCCAGTAATAATTTTTTCCATATTAGAAGTAGTGTTTTCTATGGGTTTAAGTATGTTTTTCGTAAGTAAAGATGAAATAAAAAAAGAAAGAATCAATATTAAAGGTAGGGTTAAAAATATACTAGGTAGTATTTTCATAAAGACAGATAATATATTATCTGTTTGGCGGGAAACTCTTAGAACCCAGTTGTTAGACAATAAAACAGCATAGTAATAGGTATCCTTATCTAGGGTAGTAGAATACCTAATGGATTCACCACTACCATCCTTTAAAGCAGTTTTAATCTCAATTCTATCTAGGTGATTTTCCATTTGATTTGGATTTATAGTAGAATCAAAAATAACTTTCCCATTCTTATTTATAATTGTGGTTCTTAAATTAGGATTTTCGGTTTTGGTTAATCTATCCATATCTTTAAATTCTAATATTTCTAAAGAATTTGCCATTATATGGGCATGATCTTTAAGGGATGCTTTTTCCCTTGAAAGGTGAAAATTATAAAAGATTAATACTAATAAGAGACTGGCAGATATAACCGTTATAGCTGCAACGAAGGATATATTTAAAAAGATTTTTCTTTTCACAGTTTCTCACCTACTTTATACCCTACATTTCTGATGGTTTTTATTATACTTCCATTTTCACCTAGTTTTTGTCGAAGTGTGCTAATATGAACATCTACTGTACGTGTTTCTCCCTGAAAGTCAAATCCCCATACCTTATTCATTATATCATCCCTAGTAAGGACAATACCTTGATTCTTGAATAGATAATATAAAAGCTCAAACTCCTTATAGGTTAGGTTTATAATAGAATCACCTACAGAGACCAATCTCTTATTATAATCGATGGTTATATTATTTAAGGATATAATATTTAGCTGATTATTATTTGTAGAAGTACGCCTAAGCACAGCTTTTACACGGGATATAAGCTCCATAACACTAAAGGGTTTAACAATATAATCATCAGCTCCCATATCCAATCCCTTCACTCTATCGTATTCACTAGTCTTTGCTGTAACCATTATTATAGGAATATCCTTAGTTGTAGGATTTTTTCTAAGCTTTTCAAGGATTAATAAACCATCATCACCAGGCAACATTATATCCAATAGTATTAAGTCTGGTATAGATATATGAAGCCTATTATAGAAATCATGGCTGCTTTCAAAGCCCTCCGCTTCAAAATTATTATTTTTAAGTGCATATACTATTAATTGTCGAATATTTTCTTCGTCTTCTACACAATAGATCTTAGGCATAAGCTCACTCCTAGTTAATTCTTTTATACATGTTGGCCAGTAATGGAAAACACTACCCATTCTGCAATGTTTTGAGCATGATCTCCTATTCTTTCTAAATATTTAGCTATCATTAGAAAGTTTATAGCTTGTTCTCCATTTTTTACATTTTCTCTAATTAAAACTATAAGTTCATCTTTAATTATATTAAAAAGATCATCTACTACATCATCATATTCTATTACTTCCTTGGCAAGGACTATATCCTTATTTACAAAGGCATCGATGCTTTCTCCAACCATTTTTATAGTAGCATTAGCCATTTGGGGTAGATGTGTTATATCCTTTATATAGATTTCATTGGCTACCAATAGAGTTATTTCGGCAATGTCTTGAGCCTGGTCTCCTATTCTCTCGAGATCTGTTATCATCTTTAGGGCAGAGGATATTAGTCTTAAATCTCCAGCTACTGGTTGTTGTTGTAGGAGCATCTTAAAGCACCTATTCTCTATAGTTTTTTCCATATTATCTATCTCATTATCGGACTTAATAACCTTTTTTGCTATTTCAACATCCTTTGTTATTAAAGTTTTGACTGCATTTTCGATGGCTCTTTCTACAAGACTACCCATTTCTATAAGTTCATTATTGAGCAAACCCAGTTCTTTGTCAAACCTATTTCGCATTACTTTCACCTTCCTTGTTTTTATAAAATTGTTATTAACCAAATCTTCCAGTTATATAATCTTCTGTACGTTTATCTTTTGGTATTGAAAATATAGTTTCGGTGTCGTTATATTCAACTATTTCCCCTGAAAGGAAAAAAGCAGTCTTATCCGAGACTCTGGTGGCTTGTTGCATATTATGGGTTACTATTACAATGGTATAATCCTTTTTCAAATCCTGTATAAGGTCTTCGATCTTTAAAGTAGAAATAGGATC
>JAAYRD010000180.1 GCA_012518955.1 Tissierellia bacterium
GGGCATTTAATTGGTACAATTTTTTGCATGAGGACTTCATCCTTTCTGGGAGGTATTTGTTTTCTCGCAAAAACATTGTACCACAGAGGATTGGAGTCCTCAATTTTCATTTAAGTTTACAAAGCGAAAAAGTCAATTAGGAGGCAAAACATGAAAATAACATGGAATACTGATATTTATTGTTTGATAGGACATCCAATATCCAAAACTTTATCTCCAATAATACATAATAGTTTTTATAAGTTAATTAATGCAAATAATATCTATTTAACTTTTGATGTGGAAAAAAGAGACTTAGAAACTATTATCAATTCTTTTAAAATTTTGAATATAAAAGGATTTAATGTTACTTTACCTCATAAAATATCCATAATAAAATATTTGGATGATATTTCTGAAGAGGCCAAAATTATTGGCGCAATTAATACTGTAAAAAATAAAAATGGAAAATTGATAGGCCATAATACAGATGGAATAGGTTTTTTAAAATCCTTAGAATTAGAAGGAATTGACATAAAAGATAGAAACATATTGATACTAGGTTCAGGCGGTGCAGCCAATGCAATTTCAGTATCTGTATCAATGGCAGGAGCGAAGAAGATTTTTATTAGCAATAGAACCTTAGCAAAGGCAGAAAAGTTAACAAAGAGAATAAAAAAGCAATTTCCTGAAATTGCTATTGAATATGGGGATTTAGAGTTAAAAAACGTACCAAAAAATGAAATTGATATGGTCATAAATTGTACTTCTGTTGGTATGTATCCCAAAATACATGAGGCTCCCATAGAGTTTCAGGGGTTTTCTAAGAATCTAATAGTATATGATCTCATATATAAACCAAGAAAAACTAAGCTTATAAAAATGGCTCAAAGAAGAGGCTATCGTACAGTAGGGGGACTTTCTATGTTGATAAATCAAGCCTTATGCAGTCAGAATATATGGATTGAAAATAAAAATTATAATTTTGCCAATAATTTTGAAAAAATAAGAAGGATTTTAGATACATATGTTGAATAATATGGTAAATAGATATATTTTATGGGAGAAACTATATTTAATTATCAAAATAAGTTATTAATAGGTGAAAAGATGAAAACATCAAATTTAAAGCTGGAAGAGCTTCTGCTTTATTATGGTAAAATTACAAAGAAACAATTGGATAAAGCATTAAAAAATCAAAAAACATCAGGCAAAAAACTTGAGGAGGTTCTTGTTACAAAAGGTTATGTTACAAATGCAGATATTATAGAAGTATTGGAATTACAATTGGGCATTCCCCATGTGGATTTAGATAAAATTACCATTGAATCAGATATAGTTACTAAGATTCCAGAAGCTATAGCTAGACGGTATGAGCTAATTGCTATAGATAAAAAGGAAGATCTTCTTGTAGTGGCTATGGCAGATCCTTTAAATATATTTGCAATTGATGATATTCGAATCTATACCGACTATGAGATTCAGCCGGTTATTTCTACTAGAGATAGTATATTAAAGAACATTGATAGATACTATAGAAAAGAATCAGCTGAAAATATGGTGAAAGAGTTTACAGAATCCTATGAAACTGGTGTTCTACATGAGCCAGAGGATGATGAATTAATAGAGGTAACATTAGCTCCAATTGTAAAATTAATTAATTCTATAATCAAACAAGCTATTGAAATAAAAGCTAGCGATATTCATATAGAACCTTATGCTAAAGATATTCGTGTTAGATATAGAATAGATGGGGACTTGCAGGAGATAATGAAATTATCAAGGAATAGCCTTTCTGCAATTGTGACTAGAGTTAAGATTATGGGAAGAATGGATATTGCTGAAAAAAGAATTCCTCAAGATGGTAGAGTGGAATCAAAAATAAGCGATAGAGAAATAGATATGCGAATATCTACGATTCCAACTGTCTATGGAGAAAAAATCGTAATAAGATTATTAGATAGAAGTAATTTTATGTTTTCAAAGGAGCAATTAGGTTTTACAGAAGAAAATCTAAAATTCTTCAATAGAATTTTAGGACAACCTCATGGAATGATTTTAGTTACAGGTCCTACTGGAAGTGGTAAGAGTACTACTTTATATGCAGTTTTAAAAGAATTGAATAAAATAGAAAAAAACATAATAACCATAGAAGATCCTGTAGAATATAAATTAGAAGGAGTAAATCAAGTTCAGATCAATCCTAAAGCAGGTTTAACCTTTGCTAATGGATTAAGAGCTTTTTTAAGGCAGGACCCAGATATAATAATGATTGGAGAAATAAGGGATTTAGAAACTGCTGAAATAGCCATTAGGGCTGCTATCACTGGTCATTTAGTACTATCCACACTTCATACAAATGATAGTGCATCAGCCGTGATGAGACTAATAGATATGGGTATAGAACCTTATATGGTATCTTCCGCTGTTATAGGGGTGGTCTCTCAGAGACTTATAAAAGAACTATGTTCAAATTGCAAAATGGCTTATAAAGCCACTTCCTTAGAAAAAAGTATACTAGGATTGGATGCTGAAGATGATGTAATTTTATATAAATCAAAAGGTTGTAATATGTGTAATAATGGCTATAAAGGAAGAAGAGCATTTCATGAGATAATGGTAATCGATGAAGAGATTAGGCAGTTGATAGATATTAAAGCTAGTATTGATAAATTACGTAATTGTGCCATAAAGAAGGGAATGGTAACTTTATTAGAAAGCTCTGTAAATCTTGCTTTAAATGGTATAACTACTGTTGAAGAAATATTAAAGGCAGGATATACCTTAAGTCAGGAGGAATAGTGTGGAATTATTAAAACTAATTGAATATGCTACCCTGAAGAAGGCATCGGATATACATATAACTGTAGGGGTGCCACCTATATTAAGAAGAAATGGAAAACTAATCAATGTTGGAGAAGCAAAACTGATGCCAGAAGATACAGAGAATTTAGTTCAGCAAGTTTTAGACGAGAAACAGTTAATAAGACTTAAAGATAAGGGGGAAGTGGACACTTCCTTTTCAATTTCAAGATTTGGACGTTTTCGGATTAATGCATATAATCAAAGAGGTAGTTATGCTATGGCTATTAGGATAATACCTTTTAAAATACCAACTATGGAAGAGCTAGGTCTACCTGCGATTGTAAAAGATTTATCTAAATTGCCAAGGGGATTAATATTAGTGACCGGTCCTACAGGTAGTGGTAAAACTACTACTTTAGCATCTATGATTAGGTTAATTAATGAAGAAAAAGAGTGTCACATACTGACTCTTGAAGACCCAATAGAGTATGTACATAAACATAATAAGAGTATGGTCAACCAGAGGGAAATTGGGACTGATACTCATAGCTTTGCTAATGCTCTCAAGGCTTCGTTGAGGCAAGATCCAGATGTAATATTAGTAGGAGAGATGAGAGATTTAGAAACAATAAGTGTAGCTCTTACGGCTGCTGAAACTGGGCATCTTATTTTTTCAACTTTACACACTACTGGTGCTGCTAAGACCATTGATAGAATTATAGATGTTTTTCCTCCTTACCAACAACAACAGGTTAGGATACAGCTTTCTTCAGTAATTGAAGCAATTATATCCCAACAGCTATTACCAAAGGTTGATGATGGAAGGGTAGCCGCTTTTGAAGTAATGGTTGCCAACCCTGCCATAAGAAATTTAATAAGAGAAGAAAAAACGCATCAAATAGATACCTCCATACAAACCGGTGGCCAAGAAGGAATGCAAACTATGGATAAATCCTTGCTAGAATTATATAATAAGGGGGTTATTTCGAAAAAGACCCTATTGAGTCAGGCAGTTAATCTGGACACTATAAAAAGATATATTTTGTAGGTGGTGAATATATGCCAGTATACAAATACAAGGCTATATCTGAAAAGGGGAAAATATTAGAAGGATATCATGAAGCTAAATCTGACAGGGATGTATTGACAATGCTAAAAAATAATAATTATTATCCAATGACTATAGAGGTAGATAAGGAAGTAAATATAAAAATTAGTCCATTTTTAAAGAAAGTCTCTAAAAAGGATATGGCTGTTTTTTGCAGACAGTTTTATACTATGTTAAATGCAGGGATTAGCGTGATAAACTGTTTAGATATATTAGAAAAACAAATAGAGAACAAGATGCTAGAAGAGGTTATATCCTCAGTTCGCGATAATCTACAAAAAGGGATGACTTTATCAGAAAGCATGAAAAAACATAATGGAATATTTCCACCTTTATTGACAAATATGATAGAAGTAGGGGAAACCGGTGGTACTTTGGATATAATTATGCAAAGAATGGCTGTACATTATGAAAAAGAGAATAAAATAGAAAATAAAACAAAATCTGCCTTTGTTTATCCAATTATACTCAGCATAGTAGCTATAGCAGTTGTGATTTTTTTATTGGTAGTTGTAATGCCTACATTTATTGGGATGTTTGAAAGTAGTCATGTTGCACTGCCAGTGCCAACAAGGGTACTTTTAACCATGAGCAATTGGTTGACAGTTTACTGGTACTTATTTATTGCTATTATATTTATTGCTATAATTGGTCTAGCAGTCTTGGTACAAGTTCCCAGATGTCGGTTATTCTATGACAGTTTAAAGATAAGAATACCGATCTTTAAAAAAATGAATATAAATATAATTACATCTAGATTTACGAGAACTATGTCTATTCTACTTTCAAGTGGTATTCCTTTATTACAGGCTATTGAGGTCGCATCTAAGGTATTGGGAAATATGGTAGTAGCTCAGAGGTTGGATATTGCAAAAGAGGATATTAGAAAGGGAATTTCAATGTCAAATGCCATAAAGAATATGGAGATATTTCCACCTATGGTGAATTCTATGATAAAAGTTGGAGAAGAGTCAGGAGCAATTGATAATATACTTAATAAGACTGCCGATTTTTATGATGATGAAGTGGAAACATCTATTCAAAGGATGACCACATTACTAGAGCCTATGCTAATAGTAATAATGGCAATTATAATAGGATTTATAGTAATATCTATGGCAATGCCAATGTTTGATATGGTAAATACCATCCCAATGTAGGTGAAGGATTATTTTAAAATATAGATTGTAAAGGAGGATGTTAGATGATTGACTGGATTATGAAAAGGTTGAAAAAGAATAACCAAGGATTTACATTGATTGAACTAGTAGTAGTAATTGCAATACTTGGAATTTTAGCTGGGATTGCTATACCAAGGTTAGATGAATCCAGAAAAAGAGCAGCAATTACGGCTCATAATGCTAATGTGAAGACCATTGAAAGTGCAGCAACCATGTATATTGCTGATGGTGGAGAAAACTTAGGCTCGGAAAATGCACCTGTAGTTGTGACAGAAGAAAATGTGGGAAAGTATTTACAGGAAATTCCCGAAGTTCCAAAGGTAGTTAACGAAGATTCAACATATAAAATTATAATAAAAGATGGTGAAATTACCGTTATTCCAGGCAGTGAATAACGGAGAACTTGTAAATGAGTTCTCCGCAGAATAATAATATACTTCAATTCAATTTACTCTAGCAAACATTAGGATAGGAGGCTAGAATGAAAATATTTGTATTTTTACTAGGAAGTATTATAGGTTCATTTTTAAATGTATGTATATATAGAATACCAAAGGAGATAGGCATAGTTTATCCAAGTTCTTATTGTCCTAAATGTAGTATTCCTTTAAAATGGTATAATCTTATACCAATTATTAGCTATTTAATACAAAGAGGTAGATGTGGAAACTGTGATAAAATTATATCTCCACAATATCCAATAATAGAAATTTTAAATGGAATATTATATCTAATTCTATACAATAAACTTGGATTAACCATCGATGCTATCTTTTATGGAAGTATATTCAGTGTATTATTAGTAATCAGTTGTATAGATCTATATCATCAAATTATCCCAGATTCCTTAAACATATTGATTCTTATTATAGGCTTCATATATAATACAATAAAATTTATACTATATGGCACAAACTTAGAAATAATCAATCATGCACTAGGATT
Source organism: Tissierellia bacterium (assembly GCA_012518955.1). Taxonomy (GTDB): domain Bacteria; phylum Bacillota; class Clostridia; order Tissierellales; family Tepidimicrobiaceae; genus DUNJ01. The sequence goes on from JAAYRD010000180.1 coordinate 6,019, forward strand.
AATGATACCTAGTTGTATGTTTTTGCTTATTGCTATAATCACCAAGGGCAATATGGGAGGTGGAGATATTAAATTGATTGGTGTATTGGGATTTATATTGGGGGTTAAAAAAGTTTTATTAAACATATTCCTATCCTTCATATCTGGTGCAATTATATCTATATTTTTATTGTTATTTAAAATAAAAGGAAGAAAAGATTCAATACCTTTTGGTCCATTTATTTGTTTGTCCTTTATCATAACCTTACTTTGGGGAGATAGAATTCTAGATTGGTATATAATCATTAATCAACGATTGTATCATTAAATATCGTGGAAGGAGATGAGGAAACTTGAAATTATCATTACCATTTACTAGGCTAATCCTTTCATTAGATATAGGTGCCTATGAGATCAAAGCTGTAGAAGGGAAAAAAACCAAGCAGGGTATAAGAATTGATAATTACTTTACGGTACCTACCCCTAAGGGAGCTTATGATAATGGCAAAATAGTAGACAGAGATTTAATTCATTATATAATAATCGAAGGATTGAAAAATAATAGGATTAAAGCCAAGGATGTTTATTTAACCATAAACAACCCTTCTATAATAACAAGAGAGATAGTTATTCCTAAAGTAGAAGAGGAGGAAATTAAAGATGTTTTAAAATTTCAATTTGAAGACTATATTCCCATGAATCCTGAAAAATACATAGTACAATTTAAAACAATAGAAGAGTTTCAAGAGGGTTATGTAGAAAAATTAAGAATTTTGTTAATAGCTATTCCAAAAGAAGTGATAGAAGAACATTTTGAATTGTTAAAAAACTTAGACTTAAATCCTATTGTTTTAGATTACCAACCAAACTCTATAGCCAAGCTTATTCAGTACAATAACTTTATAAATGGTAGGTACTCTACAAATGATGTAACCTTTGCTGTTATAGATATAGGATACGATAATACTAAGGTTTCTATAATTAGAAATGGAAAGATTCAAGTTAGTAGAATTATAGAAAATGGCGGAAAGCATATAGAACAAAAGATTTCAAATTTTTTTGAATGCAATCTAGAAGAATTTAAGAGTAAAAAAGAAGATATAGAGGGCATAAACCTTGCAGAAGAAAGATATGAAAATCATGATTCTATGCTAAATATTATCAAAAATTTGTTTAAAACTTTAAATAAAAGAATAGATCTAATTTTTAGATATTTTTTATCAAGAAATATAGATAATAGGATTGACATGATTCTATTAATAGGAGGAAGTACAAATATCAATGGAATAGAAGATTTCTTTTCAAATAATTTTAATATACCTTCGATTAAAGTAAAATCTCTAGATAAAATAATTTTAAATGAACAACTGTATAAATATATGAATGCAATAGGTGGGATTATAAGAGTGGCAGAGGTGTAAATATGAGGGACTTGAATTTTTTTGAATCCTATCTGGATAAAAGAAAATTTAATATAAATAAAAAACTAATCTATTATTGGATTATTATATTGTTATTAATATTCCTAATACTCTATACTATCTCTAATCAGATAAAAATAAGAAAAATATCAAAGGATATAGTTAAACTAAAATTGGTTGCCCATGATGAAAGAATTAACAAGAAGGTTGAAGAGATAACAGAAGAAGAAAAAAAAGTAAAAGAACTTCAAGCATCTCTAAATGAAATTAAGTTGATAGATGGTACTTTGGAAGAGATTAGCATTATAGATGATTCCCTATTGAAATCTATTACATCAAGGATACCAGAAAAACTTTTTTTTACATCTATTAGTATGCATCCTGATAATATTGAAATAATTGGGATAGCTCAAGATAAACAGTCTATAGCAGAACTGGGTAAAAGTCTGGAGATAATAGATGGATTTAAGGAAGTTTTCATATCAAATATATCTAAAAAAGAAATTTACTATAAATTTAACTTAAACATCAATTTAAAGGATGTGAGGATAGATGAAGATGATGGAACTACCGAAGACTCTGAAGTTGAAGAGACAGTTGAGTAGAAGGGAGAAAACTCTATTAACTTTACTGGGAATAACAGTTGTCTTCTTGGTAGTCTTTAGGCTTATTATTAATCCTCAATATAAACAATTGGAGAATTTAACAGAGGAAAAAAAACAATATACGGAAAAGATTTTAAATATGAATACCATTTTGAAAAAGGAAGATGAAATATATAATGAATGGAACAACCTACATAGGCAGAGAGGTTTAATCCTTGGAAAATATTTTTCTAATATGGACCAGCCTCAAATTATATACATATTAAATGAACTACTTAATAATGAAGACTTAGATATATTAGATATTAAATTTAATAGACCTTATGAAGAGCAGATTGGACAGTCCACAGTTAAAGTTATGGAAATTTCTATTCCATATAATAGTACATATGATGATCTTTTAAACACTATAAAAAAAATATCTTCTAGCCAGAAAAAAATAGTAATTTCTGACTTAACTATAGATAGAGATAATGATGGATTTGTAATAGGTGATATAAATTTAAAAGTATATAGCCTAGAGGGGATGGGTGGAATACATGAGGAAATAGTAGATATTGAAACTATACTAAATAGCGATAAAGTTAGCCCCTTTGAATTTTTTGATAATTATATAAAGCTAAATAACCAAGATGTAAATGATAATTTAGAAGATGAAGGGAGTAGTGTAAGCTATAGTAATAGCTTAGATAATAAAAATTCCAATATTAACAGCTCAAACAATTCAAATAATAAGAATAATAATAGTCAAATTATCTGAGAAGAAAACTATGAAATGAAGAAAACTATGAAATAAAGTTGTTAGAGAATTTTGAAAGTGAAGGGTTCTACTTTACCCCTTCCCATGATGGAATAAAAGGTGGCATATCCAGATCCACTAATTCAAAATCTGGCAAGTATTCCATTAGACTAGAATATAATATACCTGTTTTGGAAGATAAAAATAGAGTTTGCTTGGATTTAAAAGATAGGAATATAATAATGAAATCTCCACCATCTACTATAGGGATTTGGGTATATGCTTATCACCATTCCCCTATTATGCTAGGGTTTCAATTTAAAGGACAAGCTAACGAGGAGTTAGACATGAACTTATCTAGGAGCATTAACTGGAAAGGATGGCGATACCTAGAAACTGTTCCCCCTCAGGATGGAACTTTATATCCACTACAGTTAGGCAAGATATATCTAGAATTAGACTATAATAGGGGTGATTGTGGAGTGCTATTGTTTGATAAGTTAGAAGCTAATTATTCTAAAGGTAATCCAGGTGTCAATGAACATTTTGATTTTTATGTTGTTGAAAAGGATGACACCTTGGATAAAATAAGCATTAAAGTTTATGGAACTACAAGCAAAAAGAATATTATTATGAAATATAACGAAATTAAAAGTGATAAAGAAATTAAAGAAGGTAGGATATTGGTAATACCAAGATAAATATTAGATACGTTAAAAGGAGATTGACCTATGAAAGACAATGGGGGGATTACCTTAATAGAGGTAATTGTAGTAATTAGTATAATTTCTATAGTATTATTAATACCTACATTGAAAAAAGATACTTTACTGGACTATAAGGAAAGAAAGGAATTGATGGAATTTAAAAACGACATTAACTATGCGCGGAACAAAGCCATAGTAGAATCAACAAAGTATTTCGTGGATGTAAGGCCTTATAGTAATTCATACGTTATATATAAGCAAGAGATGACGAGAAAAATAGTGAAGAGAAAGACATTTGAAAATGGTATTGTCATATATAGAAATAATATTGAAGGAGATGAGATTATATTTACTTATTCTGGTGCACCAGAAAAATCAGGAACTATCGAGTTGAAGAATAGGAAGGAGCAAAAAATAAAACTTACTATAACTCCAGCAGTGGGCAAGGTTAATATTTACTTTGACTGATTTATTAGTAATAGAGATTAACAAATCGCGATCTTGTAGTTTTAATCAGAGAATAGATTTATTGGAAAGTTGAGGAGAAATATGAATATAAAAGGATTTCTTCTTATAGAAGTATTGATTGGTCTATTTTTATTAGGTTTAATAGCTGTTACTTGTTTACCTATATTAAGCACCGCATCCCATAATTTAAAATTGACAAAGGATAGAATCGATATGTTATTTACTGCTGAATCCATCATTGAGCAGATCAAATCTTTCGATTATAATTGGATACGAGAAGATGAATACTTATATGATATGCAGTTAATAGAATTGATTGAAAGATTAGAGGAAGATGATTTTGTTACTATTCGATTACCGTTAGATATAGAAACCACTAATTCTAGATATTTATGCATCATATCCAAAGAAAACTATAGTGAAGACTTGTGGAAGATTGAAGTTGAGGTTACATCATTTGAAGAGGAGAAAAGGATAACTAATGTTAAAATCATGGCTTGCATGGAGACTCCCACCAAAAATGATATTTTGGCAAAATAATAAGAAAGATTCAGGATTTACATTAATAGAGCTAATACTAGCCCTGTCTATAGGCTCTATAGTGTTATTATCCTTATATTCTATACTGAACTTTACAATGAATGTTTGTAAGGCAAGAGAAGGAGAGGATGAAGTTTTATTAAATGGACGTTATGCTATAGAATATATTAAAAGAGAGATAGAGTGCGCCGAAGAGATAATAGATATAAAATTAGAAATATTTAGTGAAATTGATGAGAAGTATGAAGAAAATATTGGTTTTATTATCATGAGATATGAACCCGAAGCTACTGGTGGTAAAAAGTATAACTATTCAACATATTATATAAGAAATAATAAGATATATAGAATTGCCGCCAATACTCAAAATGATCAGTACCCTAGAGGCAGTATGTTTGGCGGGCATAATGTAATTGCAGAATATGTAGTATCCTTTAATAATACAAACATAGATTTCGATACTAGACTAATAGATTTATGTCTTGCCTTTAAAAAAGATAAAGGTCAGGAGATAAGCTTTAATACAAAAATAAAAGTTAGATGTCCAGTAGTTTATTGAGATATGGGGTATTAATTATGTATAGAAATCAAGGATTTGTCACAATAATTTCACTGTTAGTAATGGGTATAATATTAATTTTTTCTTTATTTTTGATTTATATATCTAATATGGAATATCTAATTCTTAATTCGAGTGAAAGTAGCACTCAAGCTTATTATGCAGCTGAAAGTAAGCTTTATATGATATTAAAAATGGAAGATTATTATAAGGTATTATTACCTAGGGTAGAGGAATATCTAAAAACTGGTAGATTAGCAAACCATAAGGATAAAAGTATGAAAATAGAAGAAAGACATTTGTTAGAAGGAGATAAAAATGGAACAGTAAAATTAGATTTCTATATAGAAAGTAATAGGAGAATTCTTGAATTAAGCACATCTAGTTCATACAATGGAATAACTAATGAGGTGATATCAAAAATATATTTGCTCAATAATTTTTTTGAAATGAAAATGCCAATTGTTTCAGAAAACAGTATTAATAAAGATAAACTAGAAGATTATATAGATTATATGGATAATTTGCAAAGAGAAATAGTAGTACCACTTTATGATAGAGATATTGTAGGAGTAGATGGTTCCAATTATGAAAGAGTAAATATAATAACAAAACTAAACGGTAAGACATATGCCGAATTCTTCAGAAATGATATCGAGGTACCTGTAAAGAGAGAAATTATAGGAAATAAAGGTATTTTTTTAGTAGCTAAAAGCAATGATTTAAAACCGGTGAAGGTTTGTATTTTAGCAGAAGAGGGCATAGATAAAGTAACATTAGAAGGAACTTTTTATATAGAAGGAGACCTTCAAATATCTAGTAATGCTGAAGTTGACGGGATATTGATCATTAATAATGGGAGCATAACAACAGAATCCCTAATAGAACTAAACTGGAACGGATTAGTATTATTAAAGGATTATATAGGTCAAGAGCTTGAAGATGATTACATTAACGTTCATTATGATGAAAAGGTAATTAAACGATGCGGTGTACATTTGCCAGGTTTTATTGACCCTACAATAAAAGTAATTAAAAGAAAATAGCATTTTAGGAGTGAAATAGTATTGAAAATACATAATTTATTAGAAGATGAAGTATTTCATTTAGTAAAGGATCTTTTAAAGGATAGAAAGGATATATGTACTTGTAGTAAATGTAGGATGGATATTGCAGCGATAACTTTAAATAACTTAAAACCTAAATACGTAGTTACAGAAAAAGGTAGTATATATGCAAAGATAGATACTTTGAATTATCAATTTGATGCAGATTTGATAAAAGAAATTACAAAGGCTATTGAAATAGTAGGAAATAAACCTAAACATGAATAAGGGTGGTATAATTGAAGAATATTGTATTAACAGGTATGAGTGGCTTAGGTAAAACTTTGGTTGCAGATTTATATCTAATCTTTGAATAAAATAACCCTTGTGGTTATTTTTAGAGCTTGATATAATAAATTAGCATGGAAAGGATGAGACAAATAAAAATATTGATAATCCATGGTCCTAACTTAAATCTTTTAGGAAAAAGGGATAAACTAATATATGGGGACAAAACCTTAGATGATATAAATAATGCACTTTACATAAGGGCAGAAGAACTAAATTTTAAGATTGAAATATTCCAGTCTAATCATGAGGGAGATATTATAGATAAGCTTCATCAAGTGATAAATGATAATACTACCGGTGTAATAATTAATCCGGGAGGGTATACCCACTATAGCATTTCGATAAGAGATGCTATAGAGGTTTTGGAGATACCTGTAGTTGAGGTACATTTATCCAATATTCATGGAAGAGAGGATTTTAGAAATGAGTCTGTTATAGCTCCTGTATGTATAGGACAAATATCTGGTTTTGGTTTATATAGCTATGTATTGGCATTAGAAGCACTAAACAATATAATTAGAAATATTTAAGGAGGTTAAAAGATGATATCTGCAGGTGATTTTAGAAAGGGCATTACTTTTGAAATGGAAGGTGATGTTTATCAAATTATAGATTTTCAACACGTGAAGCCTGGTAAGGGAGCTGCTTTTGTTAGAACAAAGATTAAGAATGTAATGACAGGAGCAATTAGAGATGTAACATTTAATCCTAATGACAGATATCCCCTTGCTCGTATTGAGACAAAGGAGATGCAATATTTATACAACGATGGTATACTTTATTATTTCATGGATAATGAGACCTATGAACAATTACCATTAGAGAAAGAACAAGTTAAAGAGGCAATTCATTATATTAAGGAAAATGATAACGCTATAATCAGATTTTATGAAGGTAGACCTTTTGAGGTGGTAGCACCAAACTTTGTGGAACTAACTGTAACTCATACTGAACCTGGAGTTAAGGGGGACACGGCCACTGGAGCAACTAAACCAGCTACTCTTGAAACAGGAACTACACTAAATGTTCCATTGTTCATAAATATAGGAGATGTAATAAAAGTAGATACAAGAACAGGTGAGTATTTATCAAGAGTCTAGGGAATAATGAAAATATATAAATATATTAGGAGGGATTAGCATGGATTATCTTTATCAAAGAGTTTCTTATCTAAAAGGTATGGCTCAGGGATTAGATATTGATCAAGAGTCAAAAGAAGGAAAGCTACTGCTAAATATAGTGGATGCATTAGAGGATTTTGCCGATGCAATAGTTGAGTTGGCTGAAGACTATGGAGATTTAGAAGAGTATGTAAGCTATATTGATGAAGACTTAACTGATGTAGAAGATGAACTATATGATTTTGAAGATGATGAAGATTATTATTCTTGTGAAGACTTTGATGATGAGGATTTTGAGTGTATTGAAATTGACTGCAATTGTCCTACTGAGGAGATAATAGAAGAAGAGATAAAAGAGTAGAATTTTTAAAAAAGGATTTAAAGCCAATTGGCTTTAAATCCTTTTTTATTTTTTTGCATATTATTTTATATCCTTCATATTTATATATAAAGGAGGACATGTTATGGGAGAAGATGATAGAAGAACATATGAGAATGTTTTAAACCATATTTGTTTAGAACTACGTAAAATATTAAAGAAAATTCCTACAGAGGCTAAAGCAAATATTGAGGAAATAAGATTAAGAAGTGGAAAACCAATAAATGTATATCTAAAAGGTAAAGATTATTTTGTTGCTCAAGATGGAATATTGACTGAGAAAGCTGAAAGAAGTGTATTAGTCAATGAAAAACATATAAGTGATACATTTCAACTGATTAGCAATTACTCCGTTTATGCTTTTCAAGAGGAAATTAAAAACGGATTTATAACATTAAGAGGAGGACATAGAGTAGGGATAGGGGGAAAAGTTTTATATGGATCCAAGGGAATTGAAACCATTAGAAACATTTCTTCTTTAAATATTAGAATTGCCAAGGAAAAGATAGGAGTATCCAATAAAGTAATTAGATATATTCTAGAATATCCAAATACTATTTACAATACACTAATTATATCTCCACCTCAATGTGGTAAGACAACTATTTTAAGAGATTTAATTAGAAACTTAAGTGATGGACTACCCTATTTTAAGAACAAAGGTTTCAAGGTAGGGGTAATAGACGAAAGATCCGAACTAGCAGGTATGTATAATGGTGTTCCCCAACACAATATGGGTCTAAGAACCGATATTTTGGATGGATGTAATAAACAAGATGGAACTATGATGTTTTTAAGGGCTATGTCTCCTGAAATCATTGCAATGGATGAAATAGGAAGTACATCAGATGTAGAGTCTATTCATGAAATTCTAAAAGCTGGAGTAAAAGTAATTGCAACAGTTCATGGAGATACTTTAGAGGATTTATTCTCAAAGAAAAGCTTAAGTTTGCTTATAAAGGATCGGATATTTAAACGTTATATCTTTTTGAACAATTCTAAGGGTGTAGGTACTATAGGGGATATTATAGAAGGGGATTCATTTACAAGCATCAAAAAATAGGAAGAGGTGATTATATGGGCTTTGTAAAGTTTTTAGGTAGTCTGTTAATATTTTCTTCGACAACCTGGATAGGATTTTATTATGGAAGGAAATATTCTAATAGATTAAGAAACTTAATTCATATAGAACAGTGTATAAAGATACTAGAAACAGAGATAGTTTATGGAGCTACACCATTGCCAGAGGCCTTAACTAATATTTACAACAAAGGAAATAAAAAAGTTTCTTTTATATTTCAAGATATTAGAGATCATCTCATGAACAGCGGAAGAGGAGATGTTTTTCACAGTTTTTCTTCTGTTATTGAACCTTTAAGAGATAAACTTAATTTTACAGAAGAAGATATTGAAATTTTTTTATCCCTCGGTAGGGTATTAGGTTCTTCTGATAGACATGACCAGGAAAAAAATCTCAAATTAATATTAAATCAGATTAAGTTCTTACAAGATGATGCCAAGATAGAGAGAGATAAGCATGAAAAGATGTTTAAAAACTTAGGAATACTTACTGGGTTGGCCATTATAATAATATTGATATAGAGGAGAGAAGAGTATGAATGTTGATCTTATATTTAAAATAGCTAGTATAGGTATACTATTATCCGTCCTTCATACTGTGTTAGATAAGGCGGGTAAGGAAGAGTTTGGATATATCACAACTTTAGTAGGTGTTGTTATAGTTTTTGGCATTGTTATAGGACTTATAAGCAAATTATTCGATAATATAAAAACTTTATTCCAGCTATATTAAAGGAGTGTCGATTCTATGATTATTATTTCAATAGTTGGAATAGGAATTGTATCAACTATATTGGCAGTTTTATTGCGTCAATCCAATAAATCCGAATTAGCTTTATTGGTAAGTTTGACTACAGGTATAGTTATATTTTCAATGATCTTAGATAAGTTAAAATATGTAGTAGAAACTTTAAACAATCTAATTACTAAAACTAGCATTGAATTTGCCTACTTTTCTGTAATTGTAAAAATTATTGGTATTGCATATATAGTAGAGTTTGGGGCTCAAATATCTAGGGATGCTGGGGAAGAAGCCATAGCTTCTAAAATAGAGCTGGGGGGAAAGGTAGTTATGATGGTACTAGCCATGCCGATTCTTTTAGCTTTAATGGATTTGATAACAAAAATACTTCCGTAAAGGTGAATAGGATGATAAAGAACAAAAGAATTATTTTTATAGCAATTTTAACAGTTTTAATATTTTCAAGTTGTTCTTTTTCTCAAGATATGGATAAAGAAAACTTAGATATAACAGATAGTTTTTTAAGGGAACAGTTGGATAGCTTGAATATACAGGAGTTGGAGCTTGTCTTAGAAGATATAGTAAAAAACAATGAAGAATACTATCCTAAAACTAGCATAAAAGATACTATTTTATCGATGATTAAGGGTAAAAGCACATTTAAATTAAAAGATATTACATCGGGAATTATTGGTTTATTAGCTAAAGAAATAAAAAACAACTTAGCTTTAATCTCTCAAATACTTATAATAACAGTTGCATGCTCTTTACTTACTAACTTGCAGAGTACTTTTGAAAAAGATACAGTATCAAAGTTGGCTCATTATGCTTGCTACATGCTTTTATCTATGTTGATTATCAATAGTTTTATGATGGCTTTGGATTTAGGTGAAAAAACGGTAACCCAGATGGTTAATTTTATGCAAATAATATTGCCTATGTTACTAACATTGCTGACCGCTATAGGTGGTCCAAATGTGAAATTACTTTTTCATCCCATGGTTATAGGAGCAGTTAATGTAATAGGTTCATTGATAAAGGATATAGTATTTCCTTTAATATTTTTTTCTTTCATTGTTGGAGTAATAAGCAATATATCGCAAAAAATTCAGTTTTCAAAACTATCAGAATTGATGCGGCAAATAGTTATTGTATTAATAAGCATTTCGCTAACTGTATTTATTGGTGTAATTACCATGTATGGAATGAGTAACAATGTTGATGGAATTACTATTAGAACCGCTAAATTTGCAGTAGATAATCTTATACCGATAGTAGGAAAGTTTTTGTCAGATGCGGTAGAAACAGTGGTAGGTTGTTCTTCAATTTTAAAAAATGGTATAGGTATGGTAGGGTTAGGAGTCTTACTATTAATTTGTATAGCGCCTGCTGTAAAAATTATGACTCTTCTATTTGTATATAAGATAATAGCAGCAATTGTACAACCGATTGGGAGCCAAAGCATTACCAAATGTTTTAACGAAGTCAGCAAATCATTGCTTTTAGTTTTAATTGGCGTACTATCAATAGCTACTATGTTTTTTATAACCATAACAGTTATAGTTGAAGCTGGAAATAAGACACTTATGTTTAGGTAGGTGATAATATGGGGTTTGTAGATTTCTTGACATTATGGGTAAAGGATATTGTTATTGTTTTTGTATTGATTTCTATAATAGAGATAATCATTCCTAATGGCAATATGAAAAAGTATATAGATATGATTATTGGATTTTTAATAATAATTGTAATAATTAGCCCTTTTATAAAATTGATACATAAAAATTTCAGCATGGATAAAAGAATTCTTCAAAGAACTCAAGAGCAGATTGAATTTGATTATGATAACAAATTGGGTAGAACTCAGGAAGAACAAATGGAAAGGGTATATGTACAGAAGTTAGAGGGTGAAATCAAGGAATTAATTAATGAAAGTACAGACTATGAGGTTGAAAAATTATATATAGCTATATATAAAGATGAAGAACGATATGGAAATATAAAGGATATGGAAATAAACTTAAGGGAAATACAAGAAAAAGAGGAAAAAGCTAAGGATATTATTATTATAGACAATATAAATGAAGTATCTATAGGGGATAAGGAACAATCCAATACATCACTAGTGAAGTTAAAGGATGATGAAATAAAAGATATTATTTCATCAAATTATGATATACCTAGGGAAAATATAAGAATATTTTTAAATACTTTAGGGGAAGGTGAGTTAAGTGGAGAAGATTATCGATAAGATAAAAAAGTACATAGAAGAACTAAGCAATAAAAAACTATTAAACAACTTACTTATAATACTTATTATAGGAATCATAATTTTAATAATTGCTAACATTATCACTGGTGAAAAAAAGAATATGGATATAGATTCAAAATCTGAAGAGACAGGAAAATCTTCTATAGATAGCAGCTTAGATTATGATTCAATCCTAGAGAAAAAATTAGAAAATATATTAATTCAAATGAAAGGTGTGAGAAAGGTAAGGGTTATGATAACACTGGAGGATACTTTGGAAAAAGTTCCAGCCTTTAATACTACACAAAATAACGAAACCACTAGCGAAATAGATTCTCAAGGAGGTACTAGGGAAGTTTTGAGAGAAGATATGACAACACAAGTAGTAACAGGGGATGGAGGATCTTTAACGGTTCTTAAAGAAATAAAACCTACTGTTAAAGGGGTAATAGTAATAGCTGAAGGTGCTGAGGATTTAGAAGTAAAAGAAAGGCTATATGAAGCTGTTAAAACAGTATTGGGTATACCTGGAAATAGGGTAGAAGTTTATTCTAGTAAATAAGGGGGATGATTATATGTTTACAATGAAAAAACCAGTAATAATTTTAGTACTAATAGTATTATTGGTGTTTACAGGCTATGTTAATCACAGCCTTACTAAACAAGCATTATTAAAAGCTTCAAACGATTATCAACGACATGAAGAAATGGAGTTAGCTACAAAAGCTGGTGATGGGGATGATAAAGATCTGGTAGAAACCATATCTGAAGGGGAAGCAGAGGAAGATGTTGAAGTAATTGATACAAAAGAAGAACAAGTAGATGGTTTATTGGAAGAAACCAATAGTACAATCGAAACAACCATGAGTCAAGAAGATAGCTTAAGGTCTAAAAATTATTTTATTGAACAGAGATTATCAAGGGATAAGTTAAGAGCAGGATTAGTTGATAGGCTGAATGAAATTGTGAATAATGCTAATACTAATAGCGAAGTTAAGGCTGATGCACAAAAGAAGATAATGAGACTTGGTGATATATCAGAAAAAGAATTGATGATCGAGGGATTAGCAAAATCTAAAGGTTTTGAAGAAGTTCTAGTATTTTTAACAGATGAAAACGCAAAGATTATTGTATTGAAAAATGAGCTTACAAAACAAGATACGGTTAAAATTTTAGATATTGTAATGGGTGAAACAGATTTAGATGCATCTAGTATAAAAATAATGAAAAAGAACCTTAGTGTAAAATAATTGTAGGACAAAAACAAAAAAATATAGAGAATAATCCTCCATTTGATATAATGTAATCGTCGAAATCACAAAAAAGGAGGAAATTCTCTATGAATAATATTATACAATTAA
>JAAYRD010000181.1 GCA_012518955.1 Tissierellia bacterium
TATTTAATCAAGGATCGCTATCGCTTTCCTCCTTGACAAAATAATTATTAGCAATTTTTAAAATCTACAGCATTATTCAGAGAAAGTTTTTCAGAGGTCTGTGTCACATATGTTTGATTTCTCTAGATGTCAGGTCAGCGGAATTTTAATAACTTCCTTGATTTTACCTGTTATATCTGCTATACTAGGCTTTAAATCTATATGAACTATGATAGGAAGCAGTAAGCTGTAGATCGATTAAAGAGAGCTATTGGATGGTGGAAAATAGTATCGATGAAAGCTGAACTCGTCCTTAAGTTATTAAAGTGAAATGTAGTAGCTTTAATCGGAGAAACACCGTTATTGTTTCTAAGTGGATAGATATTTTATTATCTATTAATTAGGGTGGTACCGCGGAATAAACCTTTCGTCTCTATTTATTTTAGACGAAAGGTTTTTTTATTTTATAGAAAACAAGGAGGTAACAAATATGAAAGAGTATAATCCAAATAAAATCGAAAAGAAATGGCAAGACATTTGGGAAGAAAAAAAGGTTTTTGAAACTAGCGAGGACAAATCAAAACCTAAGTTTTATGCATTAGTTGAATTTCCTTATCCATCAGGGCAAGGACTTCATGTAGGTCATCCAAGACCTTATACAGCTTTAGATATAGTCTCAAGAAAGAGAAGGTTTCAAGGGTATAATGTTTTATTTCCAATGGGCTGGGATGCTTTTGGATTACCTACAGAAAACTTTGCAATTCAGCATAAAATTCACCCTAGAGAGGTTACAGAAAAAAATGTTGCAATGTTTAAAGAACAATTAAAATCCATAGGGTTTTCATTTACCTGGGATAGGGAAACCAATACTACAGATCCCAATTACTATAGATGGACTCAATGGATATTTATTAAAATGTTCGAAAAGGGATTGGCATATAAACATGAAATGCCTATAAATTGGTGTCCATCTTGTAAGGTGGGTCTTGCTAATGAAGAAGTAGTAGCAGGAGGTTGTGAAAGATGTGGTGGAGAAGTAATAAGAAAGGTTAAAAACCAATGGATGTTAAGAATAACAGAATATGCCGATAGACTGATTGATGACCTAGATACTGTAGATTATGTTGATAGAGTTAAAACTCAGCAAATCAATTGGATTGGTAGATCTGATGGAATGGAAGTAGACTTTAAAATAAGTGGAAAAGAAGAAAGTCTAAAAGTATTTACTACGCGACCAGATACCTTATATGGAGCAACTTATATGGTTATTGCTGCAGAACATCCATTGATTAAGAAATATAAAGATGAAATAGAAAATATGGATCAAATAAGGGAATACCAAGAATATGCTAGTAAAAAATCCGATTTTGAAAGAACTGAATTGTCAAAGGAAAAAACAGGAGTGGAGATTAAAGGTATTAGAGCAATTAATCCAGTTACACAAAAAGAAATACCTATATGGATATCCGATTATGTGTTAATGAGTTATGGAACTGGTGCAATAATGGCGGTACCAGCTCATGATAGTAGGGATTGGGAATTTGCTAAGAAATTTAACTTGCCAATTGTGGAAGTTGTAAAAGGTGGAGATGTTGAAAAAGAAGCCTATGTAGATACGGAATCAGGTGTTTTAGTGAACTCTGATATTATAAATGGTTTAGAGGTTAAAGAAGCTATAGAGAAGATAAGTAAATGGTTAGAAGATGAAGGTCTAGGCCATAAAAAAACAAATTATAAATTAAGAGACTGGGTATTTTCTCGTCAAAGATATTGGGGAGAGCCTATACCATTGATTCATTGTGATAAATGTGGTTGGGTACCTGTGCCAGAGGATGAACTACCGGTTAAGTTGCCAGAAGTAGAAAACTATGAACCGACGGATACTGGAGAATCTCCTCTAGCAAAAATAACCGATTGGGTAAAAACCACCTGTCCAAAATGTGGAGGAGAGGCGGAAAGAGAAACAGATACTATGCCACAATGGGCAGGATCATCTTGGTACTTTTTAAGATATATAGATCCTCATAATAAAAATGAATTAGCAAATAAGGAAGAGTTAGATTACTGGATGCCTGTAGATTGGTATAATGGAGGAATGGAACATACTACCTTACATTTACTTTACTCAAGATTTTGGCATAAGTTCCTATATGACATAGGGGTAGTATCTTGTAAAGAACCTTATAGCAAGAGAACAGCTCATGGAATGATACTTGGTGAAAACAATGAAAAGATGTCTAAGTCTAGAGGTAATGTTATAAACCCAGATGATATTGTAAATGAATACGGGGCGGATACATTAAGAACCTATGAAATGTTTATTGGAGATTTTGAAAAGGGTGTATCTTGGTCTGAAAATGGTGTTAGAGGATGTAGAAGGTATTTAGAAAGAGTATGGAGGTTACAGGATATTGTAGTTTCTGGAGAAAAATATTCTAAAGAATTGGAAACGAGTATCCATAAAACTATTAAAAAGGTGACTGAGGATTACGAAACATTGAAATTTAACACAGCTATAGCAGCTTTAATGGAGTTGTTGAATGAATTTAATAGTATTGGTAAAATAACCAAAGCTGATTTAAGAACATATTTAATCTTATTAAATCCAGTAGCTCCGCACATTACCGAAGAATTATGGGAAATTGCAGGTCTTGAGGGTATGTTACATGATTCGGTATGGCCTAAATATGATGAGGATAAGATTCAAGAAGATATAATTGAGATGCCAGTTCAGGTCAATGGACGTGTTAGAGGTACAATTATCATTAATGCAGATGATGATCAGAACACGGTTAAGGAGAAGGCTAAAGAAAATGAAGCCATTAAGAAGTATTTAGAGGGAAAGAAAATTATAAAAGAGATTTTTGTTCCTGGCAAGATATACAATATAGTTGTAAAGTAGAATATGAATATAGGTAAAAGGCTTAATGTTTATAAACATTAGGCCTTTTTTATTTGGTACCTTTAGGAAGAAGATAGCATAAGAATATTATAGATTAGATAGCAACAATGTATTGCCTTAGAGGACTTGTGAAATTTTAAAGTATTTATTAGACCAGAAGGCTGAGGATAGATAGGATTAGAACATTCATAATGGGCTTATAAAATAATTTATTAGGAGGTAAAAAGGTGGTTAGAGTATTCATAGATGCTGGACATGGGGGAAAAGATCCAGGTGCTATTGGAAATGGAATGAGAGAGAAAGATATAACGTTATTGGTGGCAAAAAAGTTGGGAGCTATTCTCGAGAGGCATAATGTGAATGTATCTTATTCTAGAATTATGGATAAATATGTATCGTTAAATGAGAGGGCTAGAATGGCTAACAATATAAAAGCGGATATATTTGTATCAATTCACACAAATTCCTATAAATATCAAAGTGTACAGGGATTAGAAACTTTTAGTTATCCTGGTAGCTCAAAGGGAAGGAAATTAGCTAAGTATATTCAAGATAGTATTATAGAGACTAAGTTATACACCAAGGATAGAGGAATTAAAACAGCTAATTTTGCAGTCTTGAGACAGTCTAAAATGCCTGCTACATTAGTAGAATTAGGCTTCATAACTAATAAACAGGATTCACAATTATTAAGAACTAGACAAAACAATTTCTCTGAGGCTATTGCTAAAGGTATATTGAAATATCTTGAAGTAAAATATATTCCAGTTAAGGAAAAACTAGAGGGTAATAAATATTTTAGAGTAGTAGCCGGTAGTTATAAAGACAGGAGTTTAGCAGAAGAACAACAACTAAGATTAAAAGAGAAAGGGTTTGATTCTTTTATAGATATATATGAAGATAAACAAAGTCTTATTTTATAACTTAATATTAGAAGTAATTATGTTATGTTTTTATAGTGGATGCCTTAGTGTAAAATAATTGTAGGACAAAAACAAAAAAATATAGAGAATAATCCTCCATTTGATATAATGTAATCGTCGAAATCACAAAAAAGGAGGAAATTCTCTATGAATAATATTATACAATTAA
>JAAYRD010000182.1 GCA_012518955.1 Tissierellia bacterium
AGCGCGTTCATTTTACCCTTGACAATCTCAAGGCGGACTTTTATAATTGTCAGGGCGAAATTTAAAGCAATTTGAAGCAATTCTATAAAACATTGTGCTATTTTTTCATGTTTAGTTTACAAAGCCTTATTAAATTAATAAACTATCTGCATATTCCAAAATACATTTAGTTATGTCATCAATCGAATTAAATTGATTAACATCGATCCATTTTATCCTACTATCTCTTCTAAACCAAGTCAATTGTCTTTTGGCATATCTCCTTGTATTCCTCTTAAGGATTTGAATAGTCTCATCTAATCCAGCTTTTCCTTCGATATATGGAATTATCTCCTTATATCCTATGCCCTGCATTGACGCTAATTCCTTAGTATATCCTATATCTAATAATTTTTGGACTTCATCGATTAATCCATTTTGAATCATCAAGTCCACTCTTTTATTGATACGAGAGTATAATTTAGATCTGTCCATGGTCAATCCTATCATTACCAAACTATACTTTTCTGTTTTTTTTCTAAAGTTTTTATTGTAATATGACATAGGTTTTCCTGTTTCATGAAAAATTTCTAATGCCCTGATTATTCTTTTTCTGTCATTCAAGTTTATTTTCTCAGCAGATATAGGGTCTATATTATATAGCTCATCAAATATATGCTCGTTTCCATGTAAATCTGCAATATTATTGTATTTTTTTCTTAACTCATCATTAGGTTTTACATTAGTGAATTTTAACTCATATACCAATGAATTAATGTATAATCCTGTACCTCCAGCTATAATTGGAATTTTTCCCCTATTGTTAATTTTATCAATGTGTTCTTGGGCTTTATCCCTATATTGTGCAACAGTAAATTCTTCATCAGGGTAAATTATATCTATTAGATAATGAGGTATGTTTTCCATTTCTTCCAATGTTACCTTAGCTGTACCAATATCCATGTATTTATAGATTTGCATAGAATCTGCAGAGATTATTTCTCCATTTATTTTTTTGGCTAAATCAATAGATATAGTCGTCTTACCTACCGCAGTTGGTCCAACTAGAACCAACAACTTTTTTTTATTCTCCAATGTTATCATCCTTTAAGTAATTCTTTTAAATTCTTTATCTATATCAGTTTTCGATATTTCAATAATAGTTGGTCTGCCATGGGGACAAGTATATGGATTTTTTGTATTACATAATTGCTTAAATAGACTTTCAATTTCAATATTATTCATCTTATCACCACTTTTTATAGCTCTAGTACATGAAATTTTAATTATTTTATCCAATTTTACTTCATAGCTGCTCTCTATATTAGATTCAATAGTATCAACTAGCTCTAAGAATAAGTTTTTAACCTGTGGTTTACCAAATAATATAGGCACTCCCCTAATTATAACACTATTAGTGCCAAATTCTTCTACCATAAACCCTAGTTTTTTGAACAAATCTATATTTTTTACTACCAATTGAGTTTCTGCATTACTTAATTCAATAATTTCAGGCTTTAATAAATGTTGAATTGATATATTTTCTTCTTTATATTCTTCCTTGAATTTTTCATACATAACTCTTTCGTGTGCAGCATGTTGATCAACAACAAAGAGTTTACTTGACTGCAAATCTTCTACCAATATATACGTAAAAAAAAGTGTTCCTATAATTTGACCTTTTCCAAGAATGTTGATTAATTCATAATTATTTTTATCTGGTTCATCCACTAAAAGGTCTTCAACATCCTCCTTTATATGATATGACCTATCTTCTGCTATTGTATCCTTATTCTCTATATTATCGTAATTATCATATGTTTCTAAATGACTTTTTTTAGTTAAAAAATTTTCATCATATAGAAGGGGCAATTCGTTGATTGGTTTCTCTTTCCTCTGTTTAAATTTAGTCTTAGGAATTGATAAGGATTCATTGATAGTTTTATCTATTATATATCCTAATTCCTCATTGATCTTTTGTTGATTCATAAATTTAATTTCTTCTTTAGTTGGATGAATATTTACATCAATAAGCTTTGGGTCCATATCAATAAATAGTATAAACACAGGAAATTTATTGATAGGTATTATGGATTTATATTGGTTTTCTATTAAAGAGGATATATTATAATTTTTAATATATCTATTATTAACATATAGATATTGGTGAGTTTTATTAGATCTATAAAATTTATTATTAGATATATAACCATGTACTTTAAGGTTAGAGCTTTCATAATTGACTTTAATAAGATTATCATTGAAATCTTTTCCTAATAGAGCATATATGTTAGAAATTAAATCATTATTTCTAGATGTTTTAAATAAAACCTTGTTATCTTTAATATATTTAAAAGAAACTCCTGGATTTCCCAAAGCCAGTTTATATACTATATCGCTTACATTATTTGCTTCTATCATATCACTTTTTAAAAAGTTTTCCCTTACAGGCACATTATAGAACATATGGGTAACTATCATAGTAGTTCCCTTAGGACAACCTACGGATTCAAGTTTAAGTATATTGCCTTCTTCTAAAAAAGCATGAGTTCCTATGGGATTTTCATCCGTCTTAGTAAGAACCTCAACCTTAGATATGGTGGATATACTAGCCAATGCTTCTCCTCTAAATCCAAATGACATGATTTGATATAAATCATCTGCACTTGATAGTTTGCTTGTAGAATGGCGTTTAAAAGCAATACTTAGATCTTCCCTAGCAATTCCTTCTCCATCATCTGTAACCCGAATATAGGATTTCCCGCCATTTCTTATTTCAATCGTAATATTAGAAGATTTTGCATCTAAAGAATTTTCAACAAGCTCTTTAACTATAGATGATGGTCTTTCAATTATTTCTCCTGCAGCAATCTTCTGTATTGTTAATTCATCTAATACTTTTATTCTATTCATATTATGTCCTTTCTCCAAGCTTTTTAGCTTCTTCAGTAAGATCGTGCAATATATTAATTGCCTCAATTGGTGTTAAATTTGTTACATCTAAATTGGTTATTTTATCAACAAAATAGTCTTTTTTATAATCTAAAATACTTAGCTGTTGGTTCAATTGAGAAGGTTTTTTAACAGCTGTTGATAATTCTTGTTTTTGCTCAATTTGGTATAAAATTTCGCTAGCTCTATTTATAATTTGGTTATTAATTCCAGCTAATTTCGCTACTTCAATTCCATAGCTATTATTAGTACTTCCTTCAACAATCTTTCTCAAAAATATTATTTCATCACCCTTCTCTTCTACCAATATGGTTAGATTCTTTACACTGTCTATTTTGCTTTCCAATTCTATTAACTCATGGTAATGAGTTGCAAACATGGTTTTTGCTCCTATGTTTTCAGCAATGTACTCAATAATAGCCCAAGCTATACTAAGTCCATCATAGGTACTAGTACCTCTCCCGACCTCATCTAATATGATCAAACTATTTTTAGTCGCATGTTTAATTATATTAGATACTTCATTCATTTCCACCATAAAAGTACTTTCGCCTTGAGATAAGTTGTCTGCAGCACCTATCCTAGTAAAGATTCTATCCACTATACATATGTTAGCCTCCTTAGCTGGGACAAAAGATCCTACCTGAGCTAATAGGGTAATAATCGCAACTTGTCTCATGTAAGTAGATTTACCCGCCATATTAGGCCCAGTTATTATTTGTAGCTTGTTATCTTCGTTACCTAAAAAAGTGTCATTAGGAACAAACATATTATTTTCTATAGATTGTTCTACCACAGGATGTCTACCTTCTACAATATTTATTATTCCCTTATTATTAAGTTTAGGCTTTATATAGTTATTTTTATAAGCTACCTGACTAAATGAGTTTAATACATCAATCTTTGATATCTGTTTACTAACCTTCTGTATTCTATAGGTTTCAGCTTTTATTTTCTCCCTTATCTCCTGAAAGATATTATACTCAATATTTATTATTTCATCCTCTGCCCCTAATATCTTGGTTTCAATGTTTTTTAACTCCTCAGTATGGTACCTTTCTGAATTAGTTAGAGTTTGTTTTCTGATAAAATGATCTGGAACTAAATTCAAGTTTGAATTAGTAACCTCGAAAAAATAACCTGATTTTTTATTAAAACCTATTTTTAAATTTCTTATCCCGGTTCGCAGTTTTTCTTCTGATTCTAGATTAGTCAACCATTGTTTACCTTCAGTACTTACTTTTTTTAGTTCATCTAAATCTTTGTCGTAGCCCTGCTTAATCAATCCGCCTTCTCTAACTGAAATAGGAGGATTGTCAACTATTGATCTATCAATTATTTCAAATATATCATCTAAAGAATCTATTTCATTTTGTAATTTAATCAACAGCTTTTCATTAGATTGAGATAATATTTCTTTCAGTTTTGGTATCATAGCAATAGATATCTTTAAAGAATATAAGTCTCTAGCATTACAATTACCATAGGATATCTTACCAATCAATCTTTCTAAGTCATATATTTGTTTTAGACAATCTTTAACCTGATCCATCAATATAATATTATCTACAAATATTTGAATAATTTCCTGGCGTCTCTTAATCTCTTCTATGTTTATTAAAGGCTGTTCTATCCAGCTTTTTAAAAGCCTTCCTCCCATTGCAGTAGAGGTCTTATCTAAAATCCATATTAAGGCTCCTTTTTTTTGTCTATCGATAATTGTCTCATGGATTTCTAAATTAGTACGAGTGTTAATATCTAATATCATATATTCTTCTGGCTGGTAGAATTCAATTTCATTTATGTGATCCAAAGAGTCTTTTTGGGTATCGTACAAATAATCAATCAATATACCTGCAGATAAAGTTGAATAGGATTTCTTTTCCAAAGCTTCTAGCTCAGAATCACAAAAATGTCTAGATATTATACTTTTCCAGTCAGTTTCTGTTGCTATAGTCTCATCATAGATATTAATATAAGGATTTATTCTTCCTTCAATTATTTTTATGATCTTCTTTTTCTTCATGAACCTTTCATTGCATATTATTTCTGAAGGAAAAATTTTACCTAGCTCATCTAATACAAAATTATAAGAAGTTTCTTCATCTCCTAAATGTTCAGTAGTATACATTTCTCCTGTAGAGCTATCTACGTAAGACAATCCTACGGCTATATCGTCAAAATATATTGAAACTAAGTAGTTGTTAGATTTTGCATCTAAAACATTAGTATCCGTTATAGTTCCTGGTGTTATTATCCTTACTACATCTCTATCAACTATTCCTTTAGCCTGAGAAGGATCCTCCAATTGATCACAGATAGCCACTTTGTATCCTTTTTCAACTAACTTAGCAATATATGCCTCGGATACATGATGGGGTATCCCACACATAGGTGCTTTTTTATCATTACCACAATCCCTTTGAGTTAGTGCTATCTCTAATTCCTTGGATGCAGTAATAGCATCTTCGAAAAACATTTCATAAAAATCTCCTAATCTAAAAAATAATATAGAATCTTTATGTTTTTCTTTTATTGACATATATTGTTTCATCATTGGTGTTAATTTTTTCAAAACAACAACCTCCGTCTTAAATCATATAACCTTCTAAAGTAAAGGATTTAATCTCTGTAATTTTTACATTTACTAGCTCTCCTATTAAGTCTTTATTTCCTTCAAAGTGGATAAGCTTACCTGTCCTTGTTCTTCCAGTTAGTACCTTGTCGTTATTTTTACTAATTTCTTCAACTAATACCTCTACAATTTTGTCTTTGTATTTTAAGTTTTCTTCATAGAATATTGGATATAAAGTATCTAACAATTTTTGGAATCTATCATGCTTTATTTTATCATCAATTTGATTTTCCATATTAGCCGCAACGGTTCCTTCTCTTATTGAATATAAAAAAGTAAAAGCTGAATCATATCTAACCGCTTTAACTAACTCTAAAGTTTGGTTAAAGTCCTCTTCTGTTTCCCCTGGAAAGCCTACTATAATATCTGTTGATATAGCAATATTTGGCACGGCATCTTTAATCTTTTGTATCAACTTCATATATTCCTCTTTTGTATATTTTCTATTCATTGCTTTTAAAACTTTATTGCTTCCAGATTGAACTGGTAAATGTAACTGTTCACACACCTTATCTAAATTTGCAATAGACCAAATTAACTCATCGGATAAATCCTTAGGATGAGAAGTCATAAATCTTATTCTTTCAATCCCATCTATTTTATTGACCTCTTTTAATAGTTTAGCAAATGAATAATCATAACCTAATGTTTTACCATAGGAGTTTACATTCTGTCCTAGTAAGGTCACTTCCTTGTAACCATTTGCTGCTAATTTTCTTATTTCTTTTAAAATGTTTTCTGGTTCCCTACTTTTTTCTCTACCTCTAGCATAGGGTACTATACAGTATGTGCAAAAATTATTACATCCGTACATAATGTTGACAAAAGCTTTAAAACTATATTTACGGCTAGCATCTATATTCTCTACTATTTCTCTGTCATCTTCTATTATATCTACTACAGTTTTATTGGTCTGTTCATATCTATCTATAAGTTGTGGTAATTTATGAATATTATTAGTACCAAATATAATATCTACATGCTTATATTTCGTTAATATTATATTCCTAACTTCTTCCCTTTGCATCATGCAACCACAAACCCCAATAATAAGATTAGGGTTTTTGTTTTTTATATTTTTTAATGCTCCTAATTGTCCATATACCCTTAATTCGGCATTTTCCCTAACCAAACAGGTGTTATATATAATCAAATCACTTTCTTCTTTATCATCTATCCATTCATAACCCATGTTTTCTAATAACCAGGATATTTTTTCTGAGTCATGTTCATTCATTTGACATCCATGAGTAACTATAGTATATTTTTTATTTTTCATTGGTTTCTCCTCCTAAATCTAGTAACCTTATTATAACATTATAACAAAAATAGACAAAAAAAGAACCTTAGAAAACCTGACAACTTTATTCGTCTTTAATATATTAATCCAAATTGAAAGCCTACTGAAACTCAGTAGGCTTTCAATTATAATTTAAATAAAAATAAATTATTCTAAACTTAATTTATTTTTATTTACTTATATTAAATATTTTCTGGAAAAATCCTTGGTTATTCTCCATTCTTTTTACCTTTTCCCGTAATTCAGCAGTCTCATAGGATTTTTCTTTAACCTTCATTTTTAATTTAGCATTTTCACATATTAACACATCTCTCTCTTTACTACTTAATTCCTTCCTTAGCTTAGTTATTTCATCCCTTAATTCCTCAATTATTTGAATACTATACTCATTATTATTATCTAAAACCTTTAATAAATTATCAAAAAAACCTTTCTGTAGATTTAAACTAATCTCTTTTGCTAATTCTAATGAATCAATACTTTCTTTTTCCCTTAGATTAACATTGGTTAGGGCTACTTCGTCATCAGAATTTACCAATAGCTCTGGAGATCTGATAATTAATTTAATTTGTTTGTTACTAAACCCTTTATCTTGTAAAGATTTTATATATTGAAATATTTCAATTTCAACATAAGTATAATATCTATGGTTTGATTGATTTCTTGGGATTTCTAGCTCAAATTCTTTTTCGTAATATCTAAGCACATGAGGAGGGTAGCCTGTTAATTCAGCTACTTCGGATATAGTATATTGTTTGTCTACCTCTAACATTATTTTACCCCCTTAAAAACAGTCTTATAATTAATATTCTTTAATATTACAAAAAATCCTTTATAAAATTTACTATTTTATTTAGCAAATATCGATATAATCTTTTAAATATCATCATTTTTATATCATAAATATCTATCCAGTAAAAAGAGCTGAATTTTTTCAGCTCTTTTTTATAAATTTATATCTTTTTCTAATAATTTCAATAATAATTTTATGGAATTTATAATATCATTTTTGGATGACATTTCTATTGTGGAGTGAATATATCTAGTAGGAATGGAGATTACACCAGAGGGTATACCCTCTCTAGTTAGATGAATGGCTCCTGAATCCGTACCGCCAAACTCCAATACTTCCAATTGATAGGGTATATTGTTTTCTTTAGCTGTGTCTATCATGACCTGTCTTAGTTTAGGATGAGTTAATATAGAATTATCCTTTACTTTAATTGCAGTTCCTTTATTCAAACTTACAGAAAAAGGTTTAGCTTTTGGGGTATCTCCACTTGCTGTAACATCTATGGCTATACCTATGTCAGGATCAATTTTATAAGTAGAAGTTTTTGCTCCTCTTAAACCAACCTCTTCTTGTACAGTAAAAACAAAATATAAATCATTCTTAGGATTTTTTATCCTCCTAATAGCTTCAATAGCAATATAACAGCCTACTCTATCATCCAAATATTTTGTAAATACTACATTATTATTTTCACCATAGTTTGATCTATATACGCATATATCACCAATATCAACAAATTGTTTTGCTTCTTCCTGACTACTAACTCCTATATCTATAAACATATCTGATAGTTTAAGCTTAGAAATATCTTCAATCGGCTCAGCTGAAACAACTCCAACAGTATCATTTTCAAATATTACTTGTTGACTTAATACAGTATGAGGAGATATACCTCCAATATTAGTAAATCTTAGAAACCCTTTATCATCAATATCCGTAACCATTAAACCGATTTGATCCATATGAGCTGCTATCATAATCTTTTTTCCATTACCTTTTTTTCTAGCAATTAAATTTCCTAATCTATCAGTTTCTAATTCATCAACATGATCTTTAATTTGTTCCTCTATATATTCTCGAATCTTCTTTTCATTTCCAGAAGGACCATAAATACTAACTAATTCTTTTAAATTGTTACTATTGAATATCATTTTTACAATGCCCCCTTCTCATATTCAAACAATATAGCCTTTAATAATTTATAGGCATTTTCATAGTCATATTTACTCATTACAGATGTTGGTGAGTGGATATTCCTACAAGGAACAGATATGGTTGTGGTAATTACACCATCTTTACTAGTATGTATTTTCCCCGAATCGTTTCCTCCCATGGCAGTTTTTCTGTACTGATACGGTATTTTATTGTTTTCTGCAATCTTTATTATTTTTTTTCTGAGATTAGTATCAAACAATGTTGTTCTATCCATTAATGAGATTGCAGGTCCTTTATTTAAATATGTTGGTATTAGATGCTTATCAATTTGAGGTACATCATAGCATAAAGTCCCCTCTAACACTATGCATATGTCAGGGTCTACACTATAGGCAGCAGGACCAGCGCCTACAAGACCTATTTCTTCCATAACAGTGAAAACACCATAGAAACCAATATCTTTAGTTTCTTTAAGTATTTCAATTAACAAACTACAGCCTACTCGATTATCTAAAGCCTTTGCTTTAATCAAGTTTTCTCCAAATTCTACAAAATCACTATCAAAGCTAATGTAATCGCCAATATTTATCAACTTTTTTGCTTCTTCTTCTGTATCAACCCCTATATCTATATATAGCTGATCTATACCTAATGCATCTTCCCATTCTTCCTTTTTCTGCAAATGGATGGGTTTTGATCCTATAACTCCAGGAATTTTGTTCTTACCTATTAAAACAGGTTTAGATACTAAAATTCTTTTATCTATTCCACCTACTGGTACGAATTTAATCAATCCTAAAGCATCTATATTAGTAACTATTAAACCTACCTCATCCATATGTGCAGTTATCATTAATTTCTTAGAATGGTTTTTCCCTTCTTTATATACAATAACATTTCCTAGCTTATCAATCTTTATATTATCAACATAACCTTTAATCTCATCTAGTATAATATCTCTAACCTCTTTCTCATTGCCCGATATACCAGAAGCTTCTGTCAGTTTTTTTAATAACATAATAATCCCTCCAAATTTTCATTTGAAATTGAAGCTATAAAAAAAGCTAATAATTTGGCTGTGTTTTTTATGTCTCTCATATCCACAATTTCTACTGACGTATGCATATATCTCAAAGGTATGGATAAGCATAAAGTCGGGATTCCACTTCTGGTAATTTGCATTGCTCTTGCATCCGTTCCAGTTGGTCCAGGTGTTACCTCGGTTTGAAAAGGAATATTATATTCTTCAGCAATTGTAACCATTTGTTGTCTAAGACCCGGATGAATATTTCCTCCTAATGTTATGCCTGGTCCTTTGCCCATGTCTAAAGTATCCTCTTTTGGCAATTCAGGGGTAGAGCCAAATCCCACGTCTATAGATATACCGATATCCGGGTTAATGTCAAAAGTACTAGTATAGGCTCCTCTCATTCCTACTTCTTCTTGTACTGTTGATACAAAATAAACGTCTGCTTCATATTCCATTTTAGATAGTTCTTTTATGCATTCATACATAGCTACGATTCCTGACTTATCATCCAATGCTTTACCAGTTAATCTTTTTCCTTGTAATGCTCTAAGTTTTCTTTTTATGGTAATAACATCCCCTATGTTTATATATTTTTCTACTTCTTCTTTTGAGTAACCTAGGTCGATTATCATATCTTCCATTTTAATTGTTTTATTCATTTCAGATGCTTCCTGTAAATGAGGTGGTTTAGATCCAATAACTCCATATAAATCCCTGTTTCCATGTACTATCACCTCTTGTCCCAAAAGAGTTCTTGGATCTATACCTCCTATATTGGTAAATTTAATAAATCCGTTATCTTCAATATACTTTACCATTAATCCAATTTCATCCATATGTGCTGCCATCATAATCTTTAAATTGGAGTCATTGTTTCTTCCCTTTTTAAGTGCAATTATATTACCTAGGTTATCTATATATATATCATCTGTATATATTTTAAAAGCAGATGATATTTTATCGTTTAACCTATATTCATGGCCAGATATAGAACTACCGTTGGTTAGTATTTCTAAAAAATTGTTGATGTCCAATATTAACCCCCCTATATTTTATTTATATAAACTAATTGCATTTTTTATAGAAAAAGGTGCCAATTGATTTAAAATTATATCTTTCTGGCGATATAATTTGTTCCGTACTTCCAACGAAAAAAACTCCTTTTTGACTCAAACTATTATAAAATTTATTATATAGCATTTTTTTTGCCTCTTCTGTAAAATATATCATCACATTTCTACAAGTAATTAAATCCATATTATTGGGAAATGGGTCTTTCAACAGGTCTAATTTTTTAAATTCCACACGTTCTTTGATTTCATCAACTATTTGAAAAGCTTCTCCTTTTTTTTTAAAATATTTTCTTTTAAACTCTGCTGGTAAATTAGTTAAAGCTTTTTCGCTATAAAGACCTACTTTTGCTTTTTTTATAGCCTCATTATCAATATCCGAGGCTAGTACTTTTATATCTTTTATATTGTAGAACTTTGTCAAAAGCATTACTAGAGAATAGGGTTCTTCACCTGTGGAACAAGCTGAGCTCCAAACTTTTAATGGCTCTTTAGACCTGTTTATTACTGTAGGTATTATATCCCTTTCTAAAGTATCCCATTGGGATGGATTTCTATAAAACTCTGATACATTAATAGTAAGATAGTTAATGAATTCATTTAACATAATCTTATCTTTTTTAAGCTTTAAAAAATATAGTTGAAAACTGTCAAATCCATTTCTATCTCTTAAAGAAGTAATTCTTCTTTTCATTTGTTTTTCTTTATAATAGTTTAAATCTATATCTATTAGACTATTGATATTTTTCTTAAAAACTTCATAACTATCCATTTATGCCCCCTCATCTTCGATTCTAGAAAGTATAAAAAATTTCTGTGGTTAAACCACAGAAATAATATAAGGGGTCTAGATGCAATTTTTGAGGTTACATCTATTATTTATAGTAATCAACTCTCTATACACCAAGACCCTTTACAATGTTATTTGTCTTCTATAATATCTTCAATCAGAACATCTATATCCTGATTTTCTATTTTTTCTTCTTCTACATCCTCTTCTACTTCCCTCATGCTTAGACTAATTCTTTTCTCTTCTTCGTTAATATCAATTATTTTAACCATAACTTCTTGACCTATTTCTAGTTTTTCAGAAGGTTTTTTAATATGTTCTTTAGAAATTTGTGAAATATGCACTAGTCCGTCAACGCCTTCTTCTAGTCTAACAAAAGCTCCAAAATCTAAAATATTGACTACTTTACCTGAAGTTACATCTCCTATCTTTCTGTTTTCAATGAACAGATCCCAAGGTTTAGGTAAAATTTGTTTTAATCCCAAGGATATTCTATTTTTTTCTCTATTAAAATCAAGAACTTGCACTTGAATTTTATCACCCTCATTAACAACTTCAGAAGGATGACCTATTCTATGCCATGATAAATCAGATATATGAATCAATCCATCTAATCCACCTATATCCACAAAAGCTCCGAAGTTGGTTAATCTTTCCACTTGTCCATCTATTAAGCTACCAACCTCTAATTTGCTCCAAAGCTCTTCTCTCTGCCTTTCTAGTTCTTCCTGTTCTACTACTTTACTAGATAGAATAACTCTTTTTCTATCTTTGTCAAAATCTATAAGCTTAGCAGTTAAAGTTTTGCCTTTATAAGCACTTAAATCATCAACATACTTAACAGATATCTGGGATGCCGGCATAAATCCTTTTATATCATTAACCAATACAGATAATCCCCCTTTGACATCCGTCAAAACTTTACACTCTACTTTTTCCTTTTTCTCATATGACTTTTTTAATTCTTCCCAGTTTTTTATTATCTTTAATCTTCTAACCGATAGTACTACATTTCCTTCACCGTCATCTAAACTTACCACATATACTTCTATATCATCACCCTCATTAAACAAATCCTTTGGACGAACGTCAGGATCATTGGATAGTTCTTCACGGTCTATTATTCCATCAGACTTATAATTTATATTTACCATTACTTCATTTTCTGTTACATATATAATCTTACCCTGTACTATATCACCTTTATTGATGTCTATTAATGAGTTTTCTATTGCCTCCATTATTTCATTATCATTAATATTATTCATTGTATCAACAACCTCCTTAATTATCCAATCAGGTGTAGAAGCACCTGCAGTTATTCCTATTGTATTAAATTTTGTTATATCTTGTAAAGGTAATTCTTCAGATATTTCAATATGATATACATTTTTACAATGTTTTTTACTTATTTCTACTAATTTATTAGTATTAGAACTATTATAACCGCCAATAACAACCATAGCATCTACCTTTTTAGCTAATTCTTCACAAGCATTTTGTCTTAGGTTAGTAGCATTACATATGGTATTAAATACTTTAACTTCATCTCCTTTACTAGCGAGAATATTGGAAAGTTTTTCAAATTTTTCTAAAGTGTTAGTAGTTTGTGAAACAATACATAGTTTATTATAGTATTCAATACCAATAGCCTCTTCTTCGGTATTTACTATAATGCCCTCATTATTACACCAACCATTGATACCGATTACCTCTGGATGATTCTTGTCTCCAATTATTACAATCTTGTACCCCATCTCATTGTACTTATTTACTTTTTCATGAACTGCTTTTACAAAAGGACATGTGGTATCTATTAGGCTTAATTTCAAACTTTCTATTTCTTTCTGGACACTTTTGGGAACACCATGAGCTCGTATAATGATCTTCCCCTTGTCTATCCCCTGTATTTTACTTAAAACCTTTAAGCCATCCTTGCCTAACTTATCTACTACTTGAGGATTATGAATTAAGGGACCCAATGAGTAGATAGGCATGTCATTAGAATTCTCTAATATTTCACTGGCAGTCTCCACCGCATTTTTTACACCAAAACAATATCCTGCATGTTTAGAAATATATATATTCAAGCCTTTCACTCCTATATATTTTTTAATAGATATATTGATTGCATTATATTTTTACTAATATCTTTATAATGCTCAGTACCAAGTTTTTGACCGTGATATTCATCAAAATAAATAGGCTTACCTATTTTGATAGTTACTTTTCCAAATATATTGTATTTGGAATCAATGTATATTGGTATAACAGGAGATTTGCTTTTTATAGCAATCAAACCTATTCCTGCCTTTACTGTATTTAAATTGGGTTCTTTTACCCTTGTGCCTTCAGGAAAAATCCCTAATACCTTGTCCTCTTTCAAAGTTTTAAGTGAAATCCTTATAGCCGATAGATCAGATCCATCTCTATCTACAGGAAATGCTCCTAATTTAGAAATTAATTTCCCAAGAATTTTACTCTCAAATAGTTCTTTTTTAGCCATAAAATTAATAGGTCTAGGTACGGCTATTGCTAACATTATTGGGTCTAAAAGACTAATATGATTAGAACATAGTATAAGCTTTCCATCCTCTGGTATATTGTTTTTTCCCCTGATATTTATTCGAAAAGCTATTCTAAATATAATAGACGCCAAGGCTTTTACAATTTTATAAAAATACAATTAATTACCTCCCTTTATTATATCAATTATTTCATTGATGGATTGATCAATTGTTTTATTTGTAGTATCAATTTCATAAGATTCAGGGCTTTTTCTTAAAGGGGAGATTTTTCTTGTACTATCTAGCTTGTCTCTTCTTTTTATTTCAGTCAATATTTGATTATAAGAAATATCTTTTTCACCTTTTTCTATTAATTCTTTATATCTCCTTCGAGCTCTTTCTTCAACAGATGCGATAATGAAAAATTTAAAATTAGCTCTTGGTAAGACAACCGTCCCAATATCTCTACCATCCATAATAATATTACTTGACTTTGATAATTTTTGTTGAATTTCTACCATTTTTTCTCTTACCTTTTTAATTTTTGCTACATTTGAAACATTCTTATTTATAATGTTTTTTCGAATTTTATCATCTACCATGATGCCATCTAAATATATATGATTATCTTTAAAATAAATTGAAGTAGTTTGCAATAATTCCAATATACTTTCTGTATCCTTTGAATCAATGCCTTCATTAATTACTTTTAATGTTAATGCTCTATACATAGCACCTGTATCAATATATTCCAATCCCAGAATATCAGCAATCCTTTTAGCTATAGTACTTTTACCTGAGCCCGCTGGACCATCTACTGCTATAACTAATCTATCTGTCTCCATAATAACACCTCCAAAATAAAATAACAGCCACCCATTGGTGGCATCGTTGTCTTTATTAATTTAAATCAGGTCTCAATGTCTTTGCTTCTCCGAGGTATATGTGTTTTATCTCTTCTTGCTTTAATGAGCTATTGTGTAGAATCGTAACTCTAATACATTTAGCAATGCTCCCTACTACTTCCATTTCATTAAAACACATTAGACCATATTGATTTATACCCTAACAACCTAGCAGCCTTAGCTGGGTATTCAACATTCAAATCTTTAGTCGTAGAGAAAAAATACTCACTACATTCTTTTATCTAAATCATTTCTTTTCTCTATTTCTAATAGTATTTTTTTGTTCCCTGTATTATTTTTTCTTTATCATTGTCTGCTATAACAATAGCTCCCCTAATAGATATTAGTTGCACTCTCATCCCTTCTTCTCTAATAATTATATATTATAAATTATAATCAAACAAGTTATTTTAGCTGAACTTTACCCAAAATTTCTATACTTTGCGACGTTGTTAAAACTAGATTCAATTCTGGAAATTTAACATTATTACTTATACCAACAACCTTAACATCTAAATTATGGTTATACTTAGTTCCATCCACTTCTATTACATCTCCATTATATACTATAACTTCGATTTCATCACTTTCCAAAAAGTTGCCAACAGGATCACCATTTAATAAGACTTCTACTTCCTTTTTTTTTGAATCTATGTTTTTTAAAATGAGCATACCTTTTTTATTGTTTTCTGTTTTAGAAAATGAAAAGATATTGTGCTTATTACCAATACTAGATGAATTAATTACATGATTTTTATCATAGTTTAAACCCTGAATTATCAATAACAATAAAAAACAGAAAATAGATAATGTAAATACCACTTTTTCCAATCTATTAAATGTAGATTTCATATTAACCTCCTAATATCCATTATTTATACTAATTTATGCGCCTTGTTTATAAATAATGAAAATATTATATGGTTATGTATATTATACATTTGTTCCAGCTATGTATCCTGTTGAGTAGGCTATTTGTAAGTTATAACCCCCTGTTAATCCATCCACATCTATGATTTCACCTGCAAAAAATAAACCTGGCACAAGTTTAGATTCCATAGTTGAGGGATTGATCTCTGTTGTATCTATTCCACCAGAGGTTACAATAGCCTGTTCTATAGGCTTTAGTCCTTTAAAGGTTAAAGGTAATTTTTTAATTTTATCCAATATCCTATGTCTCTCATTTTTTGTTATTTGATGAATAGGCTTATCTATATCTATTGAAGATATATTAATAATTGGTTCTATAAGTTTCTGTGGCAATAAATCATTTAATCCATTTTTGATTTGTTTGTTTTTATATATTTCGAAATCTCGCAGTATTCTTTTATCCAATTTTTCTCTAGATAAGGCAGGTTTTAAATCAATATACAATTTTATTTTTTTATCATCGTATTTATTTATTACATTACTCATGGAAAGTACAATGGGTCCAGAAATACCGTAATGTGTAAATAACATTTCACCAAATTCTTCATGAATTTTTTTATTATCTACCCATCCAGTTAGCTTTACATTTTTAAGGGATAAACCTTGTAATTGCCTAACCCAATCCTCATAGACCTCTATAGGCACCAAAGAAGGTTTTAAAGGTTTTATATTATGGCCTAGCTTCTTTGCAAAGTGATAACCATCTCCTGTCGAACCTGTAGTTGGATATGATTTGCCTCCAGTTGCCAAAATTAGCTTATCAAAAGTATCTTTAACACCACTATTATATGTAACAATGAACCTATTATTATAATATTCTACATCTATAACCACTGTATTTAACAATACACTAACATTGTTATCTGATAAAAATCTTTCTAATACCTTTATTACATCACTTGATTTATCTGATACAGGAAATATTCTATTTCCTCTCTCGATTTTAGTTTTAAGACCATAGGAACCTAATAATTTAACTATATCCTCATTAGTAAATGAATAAAAAGCACTATATAGAAAACTTTTATTTGTTATTATATTTTCAAAAAAATCTTCAATAGGTGAAGCATTTGTAATGTTACACCTACCTTTTCCTGTGATAAACAACTTCTTTCCTAATTTACTGTTCTTTTCAATCAATATAACCTTCTTTTTCTTATAACCAGCAAATCCAGCGGCTATAATACCAGCTGGTCCTCCACCTATTATTCCTATCCTCATCTTTATTATATCTCCCTTATATGACTTGTATCATTTAACACTTTGAGTACTCTGTTATAATTTCTAAATTCTACTATAGTTAAACTCACATTATCCAATGTTAGGTTTTTAAAATTTGCCAAATCAATATTTAATAGACCCAATATAATAGTTTTTAATGTGGCGCTATGGGATACAATAAGTATATTATTTCCTGTTTCACTGTTTATAATCTTATTTACTGCAGACATTGCCCTCAATTGTAGTTTTTTTAAAGATTCAATCCCATCTATGTTTAATTTTTCTGGGGCCTTTCTCCATAGAATAATCTCTTTATGATTTGTTGAATATATTTTATCGTAAGAAGCTCCTTCCCATTGGCCGAAACTGATCTCCCTAAGCTCAGTCATAGGATTAACATCAATTTGAAGTTTTTTTCCAATAATTGTAGCTGTATCATAGGCTCGCTTGAGATCACTAGAATATATGGAATCTATCTTTTCACTTAACAACCTATCCCCAATTTGATAAGCCTGAATCTTTCCTCTATCCGTAAGAGGAACATCTTGTTGCCCCTGTATTTTTTTCAGCACATTCCATTTAGATTCTCCATGCCTTACCAAGAATATCTTTTTCATCTAATTTATCACTCCTCTTCATATAGATTATATTATACCAGAAATAAAAATAATTTTCCCATATGAAGTAGTTATAATAAACTCTAATATATAAATTAAAACTGCCTAATTAGGCAGTTTTAATTCTTAGATATATAATTAGTATTATATATATTATATTTTTTCCATATATTTTCCAAATCTTCAAAATAAGAAGTAATATCATCTTTTTTAGTTATTC
>JAAYRD010000183.1 GCA_012518955.1 Tissierellia bacterium
AGGTTATTAAAGAGATAATAAATGGTTCAAAGTTGACAACACAGTTGCCTGTATCCATACTTTTACTACACCATGATTTCACCATCATAGTTGATGAAGAAGCATATAATGGTTAATTATAGCTAAAAGGAGTAAGTATAATATGGCAAAAGAAATAGAGGTTAAGGTATTAGATGTAGATTTAGAAGATATGGAAAAAAGATTGATAGATATTGGAGCTGAATTAATATCTAAGGAATATCAGATAAACACATTGTTTGATACTGAAGATAAGTATATAGAAGACAATTTAAATAGCTATCTAAGGATAAGAGAAACAAGGGACCTGTTAAATGAAGAAGTAAGGATTAATCTAACCTTGAAGAAGAATATAGGCAAAGAAGGTGTTAGAGAAAATATTGAAATAAGTAGCCATGTGAAAAATAAAGAATCTATGATAGCTATTTTAAAACAATTAGGATATAAAATAACCAATGAAGGATATAAGGATAGGATATCTTATATGTATGAAAACATTAGATTTGATTTGGATAGATGGGATGAATCTACCTACCCATATCCCTATATGGAAATAGAAGTGGAAAAAAAGGAAGACTTGGATAAGGCAATAAAACTTTTAAATATACACAAAAATCAAATCTCCCTTAAATCCATAATGGAATTAAAAGAAGAACTATAATTTTAATAACCTTACTTTTGATGCCTGGTGAACAGTACCCTGTCAAATAGACAGTGGAAATATCATCAGGCATGAAAAAGTAAGGTTATTTTTATTTAGATTGTAACCAAAGTTTGAAATATGAATAGTATATAATAAAGTACTTTCTTAGGGGGTTTTTATATGTTAGATGGATTATTAGATAGTTTAACAAAAGGTGGCAGTGGAAATATATTATTAATACTATTGATAATATTATTGTTTAGTGGAACCTTCGATGGTCATCATGGTGGAGGATTTGACAACAATATATTATTGATATTCCTAGTACTCTTTTTAATAGGTGATTTCTTTTAAATGAAGTAACTTTTCATAATCTATGAACATAGTATATAGTGAAGAATGAATCAATAAGGAGGTTTATTAAATGGTAGAAGATATTAATGTTGCAGGTAGAAAACATAAAGATGGTTGTGGTATTTTTGGTGATATGGACGATAGTTTACTATTCTTTTTCTTGTTACTAGTTGTTCTATTTAATAATGATAACTGGTTTGATAGGGGAGATGATTCATTATTATTCTTCTTCCTATTGCTAGTGATAATATTCTGCAACTGTGGCATGTTTTAATCCCGTAGATTACGGGATTTTTTTTTATGTTTAAAAAATAATAAAAAAACATAAAAATAGTATAGCATAATTATTTATATGTGCTATACTATATATATAATTACATGAGGAGGTTAATTTATGGAAAGTTTTAAGTATATTAAATGGTTTAATCAAATTGATAAAAATGATATTCCCATGGTGGGAGGTAAGGGAGCTAATTTAGGAGAACTTACTCAAAAAGGATTAGATGTACCGCCGGGATTTTGTGTAACAGCAGGAGCATATACTTATTTCATTGAAAAAGTTGACCTAGCTAATAAGATAAAGGAAAAAATAAAAAATTTAGATGTAGAAAATTCCATTGACTTACAGAAAGCAAGTTCAGAGATACAAGAATTAATAAATAATGCTAGTATTCCACAGGATTTAGCTGATGAAATTAAATTGGCCTATAGACAGTTCAATAAAAAAATAGGCATGGAGGACTCTGAAGTGGCTGTAAGATCTTCTGCAACTGCTGAAGATCTACCAGAAGCTTCTTTTGCTGGACAACAGGATACCTATCTTCATATAAGTGGGGAGGAAGAATTATTAAACCACATAAGAAAATGTTGGGCCTCCTTGTGGACAGCAAGAGCCATATATTATAGAGAAAATCAGGATTTTGATCATTTTGAAGTAGCCTTGAGTGCGGTAGTACAAAAGATGATAAACAGTGGTAAATCAGGTGTAATGTTTACTGCCAACCCAATCAATAACGATACGGATCAAATAATGATAAATGCTAGCTGGGGACTTGGAGAAGCCGTTGTTTCGGGCACTGTAACCCCAGATGAATATATAGTAGATAAGAAATCAAAGGATATTGTTGAAAAACATATTGCAGAAAAGACTACTATGATAGTTAAAAGGGATGTAGGTATTGGAACGGTAGAGGTTAAAGTAGGAGATTATATAGGTCATGAAAAGATAAATGGCCAATGTCTAACGGACGATGAGATAATGGTATTGACGGATTATGGATTAAAGATTGAAGATATGTATGGTAGTTTTCAGGATATAGAGTGGGGATTTGACAGAGATACTAAAAAGTTATATATATTACAATCTAGACCAATAACAACTTTAAAAGGAGGGGCTACGGTGGAAGAAATAAAAGAAGAAGAATTAAAAACATTGGTTAGAGGATTAGCGGCTTCCCCAGGAATTGGATCTGGAAAGGTAAAAAATATTAAAGATATTTCAGAAATAGCTAGAGTAGAAGAAGGAGATATATTGGTTACGGTTATGACCAACCCAGATATGGTACCTGCCATGAGAAAGGCTAATGCAGTGGTAACAGATGAGGGTGGTAGAACCTGCCATGCTGCAATAGTATCTAGAGAGTTAGGTATTCCATGTATAGTTGGAGCCAAAGGTGCTAGTGAGGAATTAAAGGAAGGTATGGATATAACAGTAGATGCTACTAGGGGAGTAGTATATGAGGGAATAGTTCTGCAAGAAGAAGAGAAAGAAGAAAAGGAAGCAACCTCAGCTCCAGGCACAGTAATTAGTGAGGACCTTATAAATCAACTTTCTCCAATAACTGCAACTAAGATATATATGAACTTAGGAGAACCATCTATGATAGATAGGTACAAAAATCTACCTTTTGATGGAATTGGTCTAATGAGAACTGAGTTCATATTCTCAAATATGATTGGTGCTCACCCTATGTATTTAGTTAAAACTGGGCAAGGCCAACTTTTAATAGATAAGATGTCCGAAGGTATTACAAAAGTAGCCCAAGAAATATATCCAAAACCAATTGTCGTTCGATTGAGCGATTTTAGGACCAATGAATTTAGAGGTTTAAAAGGTGGAGAAGAAGTAGAACCTATAGAGCATAATCCAATGATAGGCTGGAGAGGTGTATCAAGATATATTTCACCTGATTATGAAGAAGGATTCAGGCTTGAGTGTAGGGCCATGAAAAAGGTAAGAGAAGAGTATGGATTGACAAATGTATGGGCAATGTTGCCTTTTGTAAGGACTACTTGGGAGCTTGAAAAAGTAAAGAAAATAATGGCTGAAGAAGGATTGGTACAAGATAAGAGCTTTAAAATTTGGATAATGGCAGAAGTACCATCAGTAGTATTTGAAGCAGAAGAGTTTGCTCAAATGGTGGATGGATTCAGCATAGGAAGCAATGATTTAACTCAATTGGTTATGGGAGCCGACAGGGATTCAGGTATATTAAACAATATGGGATATTTTGATGAAAGAAACGAAGCGGTAAAGAGAGCCATATCCATATTGATAAAAGCAGCCCATAAATATGGAAAGACAATATCCATATGTGGTCAAGGACCATCCCAATACCCAGAGTTTGCAGAGTTTTTAGTCCAAGAAGGAATCGATAGTATGAGCGTAAATCCAGATACAGTAGCATATACAAGAAGATTGGTTGCAACAGTAGAACAAAAGATGATATTAAATAAGATTAGAGATCTATAAAACTTATATAGATTAAGTAAATTAGTAGACCCTATATAAAAAGTCTTAGGAATTTTCCTAGGGCTTTTTATTTATTCTTAATCTATAAGGTGGTACAATGTAAATGGAAATTAAGAAATTTGTAAGGGTTATATTGACTCTATTTTAAGATTACTCCATTACAATTTAAATATAGGCTAATGAAATAGGAAGGGTGGTACATATGAACCATGCAAAGATATTGGTAGTTGATGACGATAAGGAAATTGCAGATGCTATTAAAAAGCTTCTGACCTTTGAAGGGTACGATGTTATTAAGGCATATAACGGCATGGAAGCTTTAGATGCGCTGGTTACAAATGATATTCAATTGATACTATTGGATGTGATGATGCCTAAACTTGATGGACTCTCTACCACAATGAAAATTCGTGAGAGCAAAAATATTCCCATCATTATTTTATCTGCTAAATCAGAGGATAGCGATAAAATACTAGGACTTTCAATGGGGGCAGATGATTATGTGACAAAGCCCTTTAATCCCCAGGAGCTAGTTGCTAGGGTAAAAAGTCAACTAAGAAGATATATGTTCCTTGGGGACATGGGAAATATTAAAAAATCTTCACAGATAGTCGTAGGAGGTTTGAGCCTTGATACAGA
>JAAYRD010000032.1 GCA_012518955.1 Tissierellia bacterium
AACGCTAGAAAAAAGGGAGTAGGTATAGCCTTAAATTCAAGCTATGATGAAAAGGCTATGAAAGAAATTATAGATAATATTGCCGAGGAAATCGATAGGGAACCAAAGGATGCAGAGTTTAAACTAAATGGGGGAAATATTCAAATCACCGATGAAGTAATAGGCGAAAATGTTAATAAGGAAGAATTGGGTAAATTAATAAGTGATAATATATATGATTTAAAATCAATAGAAATACCTGTAAAAAAGACAACTCCTGAGAAGACTAAAGAGTTACTGGGTAGGATCAATGGAGTTATTGGGGAGTTTTCTACCTCTTTTGGTAAAAGTAGCGCAGATAGAATAGAGAATATAAGAATATCATCTAAAGCTATTAGCGATAGAGGAATTATAATGCCAGGAGAGACTGTTTCCTTTAATGAAACTACAGGCCCTAGAGAAAGAAGATTTGGATATAAAGAAGCAAATGTAATTATCGGAGGGGAGTTTACTCCAGATGTAGGAGGTGGGGTGTGTCAAACATCTACCACATTATACAATGCTTTACTATTAGCTGATTTGACCATTCTAGAAAGGTCTCCCCACTCAATCCCATCTACCTATGTAAACTTTGGCCAAGATGCTGCAGTGGCCTATGGATATTTGGATTTAAAGTTTAGGAATGATTTTGATTATCCAATATACATTGATTCCGGTGTATCGGGAGGACGAGTCTATTTTCGCATATATGGAGATAAAAAAGCTAGGGATTATACTGTAAGGATAGACTCTCAGACAGTGGAAACCATAGCGGCCAAGGTAAAAAACATTTCAGACAATAGTCTACCTTCAGGGAAGAAGGAAGTAGTTCAGCAAGGCAGAACAGGATATAGGGTAAATACCTATAAATCTATAATTAGAAATGGAAAGACTGTAAGTAGAGATTTGATTACCAAGGATTATTATAAACCCAGGGAGTTTATATATAGGATAGGAACAAAGCCTGTAGCCTCTCCACCTAAGGCAAAGGAAGAACCTAAACAACCTACTGGAAACCAGGGTGGGGAAAAACCTAAACAACCTGAACAACCGAAGCAACCAGAACAACCTAAAGAACCTAGTGGAGATGATGGGGAAAAAGCTCCTAAACCCGAGGGAGGTTCCGACAACGGAGAAGATTAAACAATCAATAAAAAAGAGTTTTTATAAAAACTCTTTTTTGTTGACTATTTATGTTTTTGTGATATATTTAATTTGGCAAAATATGATTAAGGAGGGTAGAGATGAAGTATAAACTAATAGCTATAGATATGGATGGTACTTTGTTAAATAGCCAAAATATAGTATCTAAAAAAAATAGTGAGGCTTTACATAAGGCGAAAGAACAAGGTCTCTATGTTATTTTATCTACAGGCAGAATATTGACCTCGGCTTTATATTATGGACAAGCTATAGAGCTAGGCGATCCGATAATTGCCTGTAATGGTGCAATAGTTTCCTCTGGAAATGGAGATAATATTCTTTATGATAAATCTATAGAGGTTGAAGCCAGTAAAGAGTTAATTAAGCTAGCAGAAGAGAATCATATATATTATCATTTTTATGATAGAGACACCTTTTATACTAGGGAAATAAAAGATGATGTTGTTAGATTTTATGATTCTTATGACGATAATCTGGGAGATCACAAGATGAACATAGAAGTTTTAGATGATCCTGTTAAGTTTTTGGATAGGAAGCCTAGCATATATAAATTTGTTTTTATAGATAATGATAAAGAAAAGCTTTTAGATTTTAGGATGAAGTTAAGCTATATAAATGGAGTAGAGATTTCAAGTTCTTGGGAGAACAATATAGAGGTAATGAGTTCCGGTATATCTAAAGGTTATGGATTAAAATATTTGATTGATACCTTGAACATAGATAAATCTCAAGTTGTAGCTATTGGAGATAATGAAAATGATATACCCATGTTTAAAATATCAGGTTTATCTATAGCTATGGGAAATGGAGAATCTACTATTAAAGAAAATGCTGACATAGTTACAGATACCAATGATGAAAATGGAGTAGCGAAAGCTATAGAAAAACATGTGTTAAATATATAGAAAGAAGGGATTGCAATGTCCTTAAACATTGTACTTGTAGAACCAGAAATACCTCAAAACACAGGAAACATAGCTAGAACTTGCTCTTTAACTAATACAACCCTTCACCTTGTGAAACCTTTAGGTTTTTCTGTGGAGGATAAGTACTTAAAAAGGGCAGGTCTTGATTATTGGAATTTGGTAAGGATTTATTATTATGATAGCTTTAAAGAGCTAAAAGATAAATATCCTGATAGTGATTTTTATTATGCTACTACCAAGGGTAAAAACTATTATTCGGATATAGAATACCTAGACAATTCATTTATAGTATTTGGTAAGGAAACAAAAGGATTGCCTAATGAGCTATTGGATAACAATTGGGATAAAACAATTAAAATTCCAATGAGAAAAGATACAAAAAGATCATTAAACTTAGCAAATTCTGCTAATATTATATTATTTGAAGCCCTAAGGCAATTAGAATTTCCCTATTTGAATTGAGATATTGCAAAATAAAGTTTGGAATTATATTATATTTATGTAGATGCACTAATATGAAATATAAAAACTAGGAGGATGGGTATGGATATAGCGCTGCCTGTACTAGGCGGATTAGGGCTTTTTCTATATGGTATGAATTTAATGGGAATGGGCCTACAAAAAGCTGCTGGTGAGAAACTAAGAAGATTAATAGAAATATTGACAAATAATAGATTAATGGGTGTAATAGTAGGAACTCTAGTTACCATGGTAATACAAAGTAGTAGTGCCACAACTGTTATGGTTATTGGATTTGTTAATGCAGGGATTATGACTTTATCTCAAGCTGT
>JAAYRD010000184.1 GCA_012518955.1 Tissierellia bacterium
ATCCTAGAGAAGGAGGGATTGAATTGAAAAAAATATCTTGCAATATAATATGTGATTTAATACCTCTTGTAAAGGATAGGGTTGCAAGTAGGGAAAGTGAAGATATGGTGAAAGACCATATTGAAGATTGTGAAGCTTGCCGGGAAGAGTTTGAAACATTTGAATCTATAGATTTGGCGGATTTGTCTCTAGAAGATGAAAAGATAATCCATTCAATAAAGCGGAATGTATTTATTACCCAGATGACAATCCTCATATTGGGGGCTATTATCGGGGTAGCTCTTACTGGTTCTATGGGACAGTTCTATAATTTCATAATAATGCCTATTATGGGAGGGATTTCTCTTATAGCGTTAAAGGATAGGTGGTATATGGGATTTATCGGGGTATTTGTTTTAAGCTATCTGGGGCAAATTATATATTTCATAGTTACCGATGAATTCAGTTGGGAAATTCTATATGGGGCGATGTTCTATGGAATAATCTATATTAGTTTAATGGCACTAGGTATGATCATCTTCATACTTCTTAGATTTGCATTTGGTAAGGGGAGTGATAGATATGAAAAGGAATAATAAAAAAGGATTGAAAGTAATTGCGGGAATTATAGCTATCATATTGATACTTGGTATACTATTTGTTACCAATGCATTTGTAGGCAACCCTATTTCAGCTAAGTTAGCGGAAAGGGCGATAAATAAATATATAGAAGAAAACTATGCTTCATTGAATCTCCAAGTTGAGAAACCCGTCTATAACTTTAAAGATGGTGCATATATGGCAAGGGTAAAATCCAATACAAGTATTGATACCAATTTTAGCGTTCAATATAGAAATGGTGAGGTATATTATGATAGTTATGAGGACAATGTATTAGGATTATTCAATACTATCCAGAGGCTGTCCGATGAATATACTAGCCTTGTTAGGGATATAATGGGCAATGATTTAGGATATGGGGACAATAACACCTGGGTTGATTATGATGATAATATTTATGAAAATTCGGAACATGTTTTGGAACTGGATATGAAATTTGATAGGGAACTTCCTATTTCTTCAAGGGTAGTTGTTAATGTAGAAACAGATAATCCATCACTACAGGAAGCTGCAAGTATTCTGGTAGAAGCACATAAGGCATTTAAAGAAAACAGATGCTATTTTCAAGAATACGACCTATTTGTGGGAAATGGAAAGACCACTATAAATATTATGGGGGTTAAACCTAAGGATATTGAAAGGAATGATCTATTAGATGTATTGGAAGCAGCCTTAGAACGGGGAGATGATATTGTAATTGAAGAAGGACAGGATAAAAAAATAGAGCAAGAGGGTATATTCGTGGATATTATGGAAAATTGAGCATATAGAATGAAAATAAAGATGTAGAGTAGATGAAGAAATTTGACCTACTCTACATTCTTATTTATTGAAGAATTTCTTTAGCGATATCCACCGCATCTTTTGCATCCTTAGCATAATAATCAGCTTCAATCATATTTGCATATTCTGGGGTTAATACTGCACCACCTACAACTACTGGAACATTCAAACCTTCCCTTTTTAAGGCTTTAATGGTATCTTCCATATTTTTAACTGTAGTAGTCATAAGAGCACTTAAGCCGACTAACTTTATATTTTGGTTTTTTACAGTATCTACCACTGTTTGTATAGGCACATCCTTGCCCAAATCTATAACATCAAATCCATAGTTTTCCAATATTAATTTAACAATATTTTTGCCTATATCGTGGATATCTCCTTGGACAGTGGCCAATAAGATTTTTCCGGTAGATGTTTTTTCTACACCTTCCCTAGTCATATGATCCTTTATAGCCTCAAAGGCTTCCTTTGCAGTTTCTGCACTTCTTATTAGTTGAGGTAGAAATATTTCTTGGCTATCATATTTTTCCCCTACAATATCCAGTGCAGGTATCATAAACTTATTTACTATTTCAATGGATGATAGATTATTGAGGAGTTCTCTTGTTTTTCTATTTGCTTCTTCTTTCAATCCCT
Organism: Tissierellia bacterium; assembly: GCA_012518955.1. Taxonomy (GTDB): domain Bacteria; phylum Bacillota; class Clostridia; order Tissierellales; family Tepidimicrobiaceae; genus DUNJ01. The sequence goes on from JAAYRD010000184.1 coordinate 2,020, forward strand.
TAATTATAATTTCATCTAGGTTCATAGGAGCATAGGAAGTGTGCTCATATTTAACATTATTAGAAGAACCATATATGTTTAGAAAATCCTGACAATTTTTATCCTGATTTGCCAATACCTTATAAGCTCTAATGGTATCCATTAATGCATGGTTAGTAGAATCTGTTATAGGAGCATCTAAACCAAAACCTAAAGCTAGTGCTAAATAGGTGGTGTTTAGGATATTTCTATTGGGCAACCCAAAAGAAACATTGCTAGTACCTAGAACTATTTTAACATTGTATTTAGATTTAATTAAAGGTATCGATCTTAAGGTTTCTAAAACTGATTCCTGCTCTGCAGAAGCTGTAAGTACAAGGGGATCTATTAAAATATTTTCCTCTGGGATTTCGTATTTTTTAGCATATTCTATTATATTGGTAGCTATCTCAACCCTTTTTTCAGCTGTGGTAGGGATTCCATCCTCATCTAGTGTAAGAGCGATTACTAAAGCTCCATATTTTTTAACTATAGGAAATATATCGTCCATACTTGATTTTTTGCCATTTACAGAATTTATTATAGGCTTTCCATTATATATTCTCGCTGCAGCCTCAATGACTTCCTTTTTAGAACTATCTATTTGTAAGGGAGTTGGTAGAACACTTTGTATTTCAGATATTACCTTGACCATCATATATTTTTCATCTATTTCAGGTAATCCAACATTGATATCTAATATATGGGAACCTGTTTCTTGCTGGAGTATTGCTTCCTTAAGTATGTAATCTATATTGTTTTCCTTTAGGGCTACTTCTAAATTTTTTTTACCTGTAGGATTGATTCTCTCGCCAATAATTTTAACTTCATCATCAAATACAATAGTTTTTGAAGCGGAAGTAGCAGTAGTCAATCTTGTTGGTAAATGAATGTTGGGTTTCAATCCTTTGAGTTTGGACTTCATACTTCTTATATACTCAGGAGTAGTCCCACAACAACCTCCAAATATAGTCACCCCTTTTTTAGCCATAGATTTAATTTCTTTACTAAAATCCTCAGGGCTTAAATCATAATATGTTTTATTTTCTATTATTTTAGGTAGCCCAGCATTTGGTTGTACAATAATAGGTAATTGAGTGTACTTTAAGATGTCTTCTACTATTACTTGAATTTCTTTAGGTCCTGTTGAGCAGTTAACTCCTAAGGCGTCTACCCCTAGTCCTTCCAAAACAGACACCATGGTAATTACATCTGTACCTGTAAAGGTCCTAGTACCATCTTGGAAGGTCATGGTACAGAATATAGGAAGGTTAGAATTTTCTTTAGCTGCTAGGATAGCTGCTTTTATTTCGTATAGATCGGCCATAGTTTCTATTAATATTAAATCTACTCCTGCTTTTACACCGGCTATTATCTGTTCTTGAAATATTTCATAGGCATCTTGAAAGCTTAAGGTTCCAAGAGGTTTGAGTAATGTACCTATAGGGCCAATGGACAAGGCAATATATTTTTCATCCCTATATTCTATAGCTTTTTTTCCAATATCAACAGCTGAATATATAACTTGTTCTACGGATAGGGATGTATCTTTTAACTTAAGCCTATTAGCCCCAAAGGTATTAGTAGTAATAATATCCGAACCTGCTTTTAGATATTGTTTGTGAATACTATAGATTATATGGGGATTTTTAATATTATAGGATTCAGGTAATTCACCTGCCTTTAATCCTGCAGATTGAAGCATGGTTCCCATTGCTCCATCAAAGAATAGAAAGTTTTCTTTCAACTTATTTAGCATGGCATAGACCCCTTTCTTTAGAGAATTGACAGTTTTCATATAGATTACAATTTAAACAGCCCTCTTTGTTCCTAGGCTTTTCCTTTGTAAACCCAATGATGGCGGTTACAGATTTCCTAGGTAGAAGTATGAAATTATCTGTTACGGTGAGACCAATTAGTCTTTGTGCATTCAAAGCATTTAATATATCAGGCTGGATGGATATAGGAAGATCACCATAACCAGGACTATATCTATGGGTAATATTATATCCAGATTTTATGGCTAAAGCTTTTATATCTTTTTCCACATAATTACAAAGCTCTTCCACCATGGCAGTAGCACAGGCGTCAAGTATGATCCCTTTGGTTAAGTTTGTAATACTATAATGCTTAATTTTTTGTTCTACCTGAAAGCCTAAGGTAACTGCCATTACTGCCACCTTCTGTGAACCTTTTAAATGTTCATGGATATCCCTACCAGTAAGCTTAATAATGCTGTTATTTAATAATATTCCTTCGTTTGTTTCTTCTATATTAAAAATAGCATAGACATAATTCATACTACTAGTTTTTTGGATTTCATATATACTACTATCTATAATAGAATCCGTAGTCTCATCTATTACATTGTTCTTATAACCTAGATATCTTAGAACCTCATCTTTATCTATATTAAGATTTTTATTGGAATTATTATTTTTGTAAAAATGATAGTTGCTCATTGGTAGAACTCTCCTTATATTCATTATAAAATAAAAGCCCTTCCAATTGTGGAAGAGGCTTTAGAAATTTAGCAATCTCATCTGGGGATACAGTATAGGATCAGCTATTATAAGAAAAACTTAAGCTCTATAAAATAGGCAAACACTCCTACCACTAAGGCTGCTATTGTATTAAATACCGTAGACCATATAGCAGATCTTTTATCCAATGCTATTAGAGGAAATAAAGCATCTCCATCTTGGGATATGGCATTGGCTAATAGAGCTGAAAACGGAAGCATGCCCCTAGTATATAGGGTTACAAATATAATTTGAGGACCACATCCAGGAATAATACCTATAAGAGCACCTAGCAATACTGCTGTTAAGCCGGTTTGTGATAAAAATCCTGTTACCAAGGCTTCACCAGCTGCATAGTTACCAGAACCTAATGCCAATATAAATAATTCATATACAAAATATGCTACAAACACCCAGGTAGCTACAAAGGCTGTTTCTTGGGCATTGTGTATTATGGTTTCCTTTAGAAACAAAGTTTTTAACTCTGTTTCCTCATGGGTATCGTCTTGAATAAATTTCTTACTTGCAATCATCATAATTACCGATAGCAATGTTCCTAGTACACCGACTATAGTGCCAAGGTTGGGTATTATCATGGCATTTAGATCTACTTGAAATAAATCCAA
>JAAYRD010000033.1 GCA_012518955.1 Tissierellia bacterium
GAAATTCTTGATCATCAACAAAGTAAAAAAATAGCCTATTTAACCTTTGATGATGGGCCTTCATCTAATATAACACCTCAAGTTTTGGATGTCTTAAAGGAATATAATGTAAAAGCCACTTTCTTTGTAATTGGTAATATGGCAGAAAGGTATCCAGATATAATTAAAAGAATGAATAAAGAAGGTCATTCTATAGGCAATCATAGTTATAGTCATTCATATAAATATATATATGGGAAAACTTCTAATTTTATAAATGAATTAAAAAGAACGGAGAAAGTGCTAAACAACATATTAGGCGAAAAATACGAAACAAATGTAATTAGATTTCCTGGAGGTTCATTTGGGAGCAAGAAGGCACCTTTTAGAAAAGCGGTAAAAGACAAAGGATATGTTTATTATGATTGGAACTCGTTAAACGGAGACGCGGAGGGGCATAATATCTCCAAGAGAAGATTGGTTCAAAGATTTAAAACCACCTTTAATGGGCAGAAAAAACTTACTATTTTAATGCACGATATGGAGACAAAACAGACTACAGTAGATGCGTTGCCGGAGATAATAGAATTTTTACAAGAACAAGGTTATGAATTCAGTGTATTAAAATAATTGCTGCTTAAACAGCAATTATTTTAATATAATCGGAGGGATGAAAATGGAGCTGAATGGAAGAATTCTTATAGTGGAAGATGAAGAATCTATAAGAAAATTTGTTAAGATAAATTTAGAAAGGGATGATTTCCTAGTTAGAGAAGCTGAAACTGGAGAAAAAGGATTGGAAATTGTACAAAAAGAAGAAATTGATTTGGTTGTATTGGATATTATGTTGCCGGGAATAGATGGTTTTGAAGTATGTAAAAGGATGAGAGAACAGTTTCCAAGGATTGGAATAATCATGCTAACTGCAAAATCTCAAGATGTGGATAAGATTATAGGATTAGAACATGGCGCAGATGATTATATGATTAAACCTTTTAACCCAAGGGAATTGGTTCTTAGGATAAAATCCTTACTCAGAAGAATAGAAGGTCCAACCATAGATGATCTAAACATAATAACCTATGGACCTTTTAAAATGGATGCATATTCTAGAAGATTTTATAAAAATGATAAGAAAATAGAATTAACCCCTACAGAATTTTCAATAATAAAACTTTTTATTGAAAATCCAGGTAGGGCTTTTAATAGGGATGAAGTTTTAAATTTAGTATGGGGATATGATTTCATAGGTGATTCAAAGATTGTAGATGTAAATATTAGGAGATTACGTTCCAAGATAGAGGACCAACCTAGCGATCCCTATTATATTGAAACCGTATGGGGCTTAGGTTATAGATGGAAAGGCAAAGAGTAATTTTCGGGAGGATAAGATGAAAGCCAGTATAAAGAAAAGATTAGTGGGAAACTTCATGTTGGTTATAATCATTACGGTATTCATATTGGAAATGTTTCTATTCAATGGAATGAGACTATATTATTATAAAGGAGTAGAAGAAATACTTTTCAATCAAATTCTCTTTACATCAGATATCTACTCCAGATATTTTTCTGCAACAAGTTTAGAGGATATAATTACAGATGATATTGATGTATTTTTGTATCATACAGAAGCTCAGGTACAAATTTTGAATTTAGATGGCAAGGTCTTAATGGATTCTATAGGAGCACCTCACCCATCCAATGTAATTAAGACAAATGATGTAGTAAAGGCTATAGAGGGAGAAAAAGGAGTTTGGATTGGGAATGTAGAATACGACACATCACCGATAATGGCAGTTTCCTATCCTTTAGCCATAGAAGGTAGAATAGTAGGGGTTTTAAGGTTTATTACATCTTTAAGGGAAACGAATAAAATAGTTAATAATATTGGCAAAGTTCTATTGATATTTGGTTTAATAGTAATATTCATATCCGGAGGTGTAAGTCTATTTTTAGCTAATACTATAGTGAAGCCGTTAGAAGATGTAACAAAAGTAGCGGAAAAGATGGCTACAGGTCAGTTGAAGGTTAGGTCTGAAAAAAGGTTTAATGATGAAATTGGAAAGCTTTCCGATACATTGAACTATATGGCGGAAGAACTTATTAAAAAGGAGCAACTTAAAAGCGACTTCATATCCTCTATATCTCATGAGTTAAGAACTCCACTGACTTCTATAAAGGGTTGGGCAATTACACTGCAAGGGGAAGAATTAAATGAAAATTTACTATTGATAGACGGATTAGAAATAATTGAACAAGAAAGTGACAGGTTAACCAATATGGTAGAAGAACTTTTGGATTTTTCGAAATTTGTATCAGGAAGAATTACCTTGAATAAAGAAGAGGTAGACATAATAGATATAGTAAATAAAATCAGTAGACAATTAAAACCTAAAGCAGAAGAGGCAAATATTGATCTAGAGGTTTTCCAATGTTCTAATTTGCCTATTATATTTGCAGATGAAAATAGAATAAAACAGGTATTAATCAATTTATTGGATAATGCCTTTAAATTTACTCCAGCTGGGGGAAGGGTTTTTATAAGAACCAGTCAAGTTAATGATAATATAATAATTGAGATAGAAGACAATGGTTGTGGAATAGCTGAAGATGATATTCCCTATATTAAGGAAAAGTTTTATAAAGGCAAGAATAGCCAGTTCAATAGTGGACTAGGTCTTTCTATATGTGATGAGATTGTTAAGCTTCATGGAGGTTCCATGGAGATACAGAGTGAGCTAAATAAGGGGACAAAGGTTATTGTATCCTTTCCAATAGAGGAAGGTGTGGAATGATGAAAAAGATATTGTATTGGATTATTTTAATATTATTGATCTTACTATTAGTGGCTTGTGGGCCGGATAATATAAATTTATCAGAAAAGATAGTAGCACCGGAGAATGATATATTGCCTATTGCTGGGAAGTGGGTCATAGAAGATTATAAACTAGGTAGTACTTCGACGATGGGTGAAGGTACAGCTAAAACTTATATAGGTAAGGAAGTATTATTTCATAAGAAGTTGGTCACAATGGGTGACGAAATTTGTTGGGAACCATCCTTTAAGACCAAAATTGTAAATCCTACAGATTATTTAATATATCAGTATAAAACCACACCAGAATATTTAAATATAGATGAAGATGAAGTACAAATCGTATCAATTGAATCTGGTGATCAGTTTTTTAGCGAATATATTAAACTATCTAAAGAAAGAGTTATTGTAAATATAGAGGGAACCTTCTTTACCATTAAAAAGGTCTCTGAACATATAGAGCCGGAAATTATAGAAGAATATTATAAAGATGAAAATATAAAACCTGAGGCACTTAATGTGAAAAAGGATGAGGATTTAGGTTCTGGTATATTGATTGGGCTCAAATCTCTAAATTTTAAAAAGTCAGAAGATAGTTTAGAAAATTGGCAATATAGAACAATATTTATAAGAAGAGATGACAAAGAGCTAGCTAGTATCTATGAAATGGACGGTATATTTTTACCAAGGAAAAAAGGATTTTCTAAGATAGAAGTAAATAGATTGAAATCAGAGGGAAAAGCTAACGATAAAATAACCATATATAATCGAAATCAGGTATCGGATTCAGAGGTAAAAATTGAAAGCAATGAGCATATATCAAATAAATCTATAGATGAAAAAACACTTAAAAATATACTATATATTGGAAATGATTATATCTCCATAGAAAAAGTTCATCATCTGAACAAAGGGGAGAGAACCTTAGAATTGCATCTAATTGATTATCTAGACAAAGATAAAGCTTTAAAAATTTCAGATATTTCTGGGGAAATTGGAAAAGAGGCTTTCCTTGAAGGAGCTAATAAGGCTATAAAGACAGAACATATCAATCAAAAAGATAGTTCTATAGATTTAAAGCCTAAAGAGGAAAGCTTTGGTTTGTTTAGGCGAAGTGGTCATTGGATATTTAGAGGCAGATTAGATATTGTTGAGGATAATAAATATAGCTATAAGGATTTCAACATTAAGGCTATTCCCCCAAAGGAATTGGTCCACTATGATGAGCTTCCCATACCTTGGAGCAAGATAAAAACTAGGATACCGGAGGCAGTTGATGCCTTTGTATCTCCCAATGAGGATATGTTGATTGTATTAACCCATAATACCATGTTAATCTATCTAGTAGATGATGGGAATATCAGCTATACACCAGAGGCAAAAATTAAATTAAATAGCGCCGAAAGAGTTATTATGAACGAATGGGCTACGGGTAAATATTCTCTTATGTGGGAAAAAGAATTTTTAGAGAACGAAGTTCATTCTCTAAAATAATTTTTATAACAAAATAGGGGGTAAGTGTAGCATGGCGAAGGAATATATAATGGCATTGGATCAGGGAACCACTAGTTCAAGGGCGATAATATTTGATCATCAGGGAGAAATAATAAAAATAGCCCAAAAAGAATTTAGTCAGTACTATCCCAAAGCTGGTTGGGTAGAACACGACCCAATGGAAATCTGGGGAACCCAATCAGGAGTAGCTAGGGAAGCATTAGAAACAGCAGGTATTAGACCAGAACAAATCGCTGCCATCGGTATTACAAATCAAAGGGAAACCACAGTTATATGGGACAAAACCACGGGTAAACCAGTATATAATGCAATAGTATGGCAATGTAGAAGAACTGCAAATCTATGTGACGAATTGAAAGCTAAGGGTTTAGAGCCATACGTCCAAGAAAATACAGGACTTATAATAGATGCTTATTTTTCTGGAACAAAGATTAAATGGATATTGGACAATGTAGATGGGGCAAGGGAAAAAGCTGAAAAAGGGGAGCTGCTTTTTGGAAATATAGATACATGGTTGATTTGGAATCTAACAAGGGGGAAGGTCCATGTAACGGATTATTCCAATGCTTCAAGAACTATGATATATAATATTAAAGAACTAAAATGGGATGAAAAACTGTTGAAAGAATTGGATATACCAATGTCAATGCTTCCTGAGGTAAAACCTTCTAGCTATATATATGGAACTACAGATCCAAAAACATTTGGCGGAGCAAGGATACCTCTAGCAGGCGTAGCAGGGGATCAACAATCAGCATTATTTGGCCAAATTTGTTTTGAACCCGGAATGGCGAAAAACACATATGGCACTGGCTGTTTCATGCTGATGAATACAGGAGAAAAGATAGTACCTTCTAAAAGTGGACTTCTTACTACCATAGCTTGGGGTGTAGATGATAAAGTAGAATATGCTTTAGAGGGAAGTATATTTGTAGCGGGGGCTACTATTCAATGGTTAAGAGATGAGATGGGATTGATTAGGGATGCTGGAGATAGTGAGTACTTTGCCACAAAGGTAGAGGACAATAACGGAGTATATATAGTGCCTGCTTTTGTAGGGTTGGGGGCACCTTATTGGGACATGTATGCAAGAGGGACCATAGTAGGGTTAACAAGAGGTTCCAATAGAAATCATATAATAAGAGCAGCTCTCGAATCTATTGCATATCAGACAAAGGATGTACTTGAAGCAATGGAAGAGGATTCTAGTATAGAGCTTCGAGAATTGAAGGTAGATGGAGGTGCAGTGGAGAACAATTTTTTAATGCAGTTTCAATCGGATATGTTAAGAGTGCCTGTTTTTAGACCAGAGGTAACGGAAACGACTGCCTTAGGAGCGGCTTATCTAGCGGGGTTGGCAGTTGGATTTTGGTCAGGTAAAGAAGAGATATCTAAAAAATGGAACATAGATAGAGTATTTAAACAAAAAATGCCAATAAAAGAACAAGAACATCTATATAGAGGATGGAAAAAGGCAGTAACTAGAGCTTTAAAATGGGAAGAGGAATAAAACTCCTATTTAATATACCATATATCTCTATTGCTAGTGGATAATGCTATAGCATTGGAATCCAAGGAAAGCTTAACATCGTCTCCATCCATTATAAGTCCACTGGCTACCACTGGTATTTTGGTCTCCATATGTACTTTGTTGATAATTTTTGGCATGATTCCAGGAAGTACTTCTACCACATTAGGCCTACAAGCTTTAATTGTTTGAATCCCTTTTTGCAAGGATATAGAATTATTTATAAAAGCCCTATATATGATGAATGCACCTAGATCTTTACTCATTTTTACAAGATTTGGTTTGGTAGTAATTATTCCATCTGGGTATATATTTTTAACGATATATTCTAACCCCCAGGTATCTTTTGAAAATCCATCAATTAAATCGATTTGTATATATAGACCTTTTTGTTTTGATTTTACCTTATAAGCTATCTCCTTAAGATTAAATATATTGCCAGTAAGTAGAAATATATTTTCACATGGAGAGTCTATGGCGGTTTCCAATTGATCTAAATCATTTATTGCTGCCATTATAGGATTTGACCCTATTTTTATAAAAAAATCATGCATAAACTTCACCCCAAATACATATATAAGATTATTTTAATTTTATCACAAAGAATATCTATGTAAAGTTTTTTTAGATGAAAATTTGGTATAAATTAACTATAGGGTTAGAAATTAGTATCATTATAAATACATTGCAGCAAAGATGTAACTTTGTTATAATTTTTCATGACATCATGGAAAGGAGACTATAAATGAGCGGGATAAGCAAAGCAAAAAGTTCTATAGTTACCATAATGGCTCTTGCTTCAGTAAGTAGAATTTTATCAGCAATAAAAGATATTTTAATTGCATCTAAACTAGGTTCAGGTGTTGCTACGGATATATATGTAGTGGCATTTACAGCTGCTACCTTTTTAATAGGAATAATAGGGGAAGGAATTACTATCACACTAATACCTTTGCTCCAAGAAGTGGAGATGAAGGAAGGAAATAAAGAAAAGATGAGATTTTTTAACAATATAATTCATGTAGTATTATTACTAGTCTTGATCCTTGCCCTGGCAGGCTGGATTGTAGCACCATTATTGATAAAATTGTTTGCAAAAGGCTTTGGAGGAGAAGAGTTTGAATTAGCGGTTAGAATGCTAAGGATTGGATTGCCGATAATCCTATTCATAGGACTAAGGTCTATATTTGCGGGTTTCTTGCAGAGTGGCCATGGCTTTAAATCAGGAGCTAAGTCTTTTGTCTATAATAATCTAGTATATATATTCTTTTTAGTTTTTTTCATAGATAGATTTGGATTAGAAGGATTGATGGTCGCTAGCATAGCAGCAGTTTTTGTTCAAGTTATCATTGTTTACAGAACAACCAGGCGATTGGGTTATAAATATGAATTCATACTAGATTTCAAAGATGAATATTTAAAAAAGGCTTTAATACTCATAGCACCTATAATAATAGGTATATCTATAAATCAAGTAAATGTAACAGTAGACAATAGCATAGCTTCTGGTTTAATGACAGGTAGTATATCTGTTTTGACCTATGCTAATAATATAATTGGTATAATAATGGGGATATTCATAACATCTATATCTACTGTAATGTTTCCTATGCTATCGGAGGAATACATTAAAGATAATAAAGGTTGTTATAGAGAAATAATAGACCAGAGTATAGAATTCATATTGTTGATAATTATACCAGCTATGGCAATACTATTAATCTTTGCTGAACCATTGATCAGGATAATTTTTCAAAGGGGAGCTTTTGATACTCAAGCAACGATTATGACATCCCAGGCTTTAAGATATTATTCCATTGGATTGATTGGAATGGCTATGGGATTGGTCTTTACACGGGCATATTATTCTATACATGATACAAAAACTCCCATGTATTATGGAGCTATAGGGGTAATTATCAACATAGCATTGGATTTAATTTTAGTAAGGAGATTAGGATATAAGGGAATAGCTTTTGCTACTAGTATATCAGCTATTCTGACAGCTATACTTTTAGGCATAGGCTTAAAAAGAAAAATGGGCAGTTTATATACCAACATGCATCTGGATGAATTAGTTAAGATTTCTATATCCACAACCGTAATGGTTGCATCTATGGTATTAACCTATGGTTTTATGGAAGATATGATGGTAAATAGGTTATATTCTTTAATAGGCATGGTATTTTCAATTGGAATAGGTCTAGGGCTTTATTTGGGAGTGAATTATATATTGGGAGTAAGACAGATAAAGCAAGGGATTTTTAATATAAGGCAATCTGAAGATTGCAATCAACAATCGCCATAAAACTCTATATAGAAAAGACACTTCTTTTTTGCTAGATTGGTTTTAGGATTTTCTATGAATATTTTTCTATTAAAATAGAAGACTATAATATACTGGATTCTTAAAACTTGGTAAAAGGAGGTGTTTTTTATTTGGGAAAGGATAAGTATTCTATTTTTATGGCTAATTTAGCTACATTATTAGCCTTAGAATCGTATACCCCCGAAAAGATTGATACAGATATAGATATAAAAGAAGAATGCATAGAGATAGAGGTAGATCAACCTAAGCCAAAAGCTAAGGCAATAAAGGTGGATAAGCCAGAGGTATCCGGTCCCGTTAAAAATCTACCTTGGACAGATGATGAGCAATTTTTAAAGGCCCAAGAAGAGAACAATACTTCGATATTGATAGCAGCATATTGTGCTGTATTGATAGATCCATTGCCTGGAGAGGAATACAATGTAAGGTTAGCTGCTAACTCCCTTACAGGAAGTGTAGTAGACTCTGGAGAAGTATTTTCTCAGAACCAGACTATAGGGCCCTATACCAAATCAAGAGGTTATAGGGAAGGTGCATCGTATGCTGGGGTTAATATTGTTCAAACTGAAGGTGGAGGGGTTTGTAAAATTGCCTCTACATTATATAATGTAGCTATACTAAGCGATCTAGATATTGTAGAAAGGCATAATCATAGTATGCCTGTAAACTATGTACCCTACGGTCAGGATGCCACAGTTGCCTATGGGGCCAAGGATTTTAAATTTAAAAATAGCACAGAAGATCCTATTTTAATATGGGCTCAAGTCCTTGGCAATAGATTATATATAGGGTTTTATGGGCAAGAAAAGCCTCCCGAAATAGAATGGAATCATAGAATTATAAATAAGGTAGAGGCACCTAAGTACTATAAACCCAATCCAGAATTAAAGGAAGAAGAGAAGATAATAATAAAAGGAATAGATGGGGCAACAGTTGAATCCACTATAAGAATAAGGTATGAGGATGGGAAAATGGAAACTAAAAATTTGGGGATTAGCCACTATAACCCTATGCCTCATATAATAGAAGTCAAGGAATAAAAGCTTAACCTTGTTAGCTTTCTAAAAGGTTAAGCTTTTCTTTTCGGCTTAGTTGTTTAATCTCCCATTCTCTTTTTTGTGCATCTATTTTATTATCGTAGGTTTCAAAATATACTAATTTAACAGGCAATCTACCTCTAGTATATTTTGAGGCTTTACCATTATTATGGGCTTTTAATCTATTGTCTAAATCCACAGTCCATCCAGTATACAAGGATTTATCAGCACATTCTAAAATATATACATAGCACATTTATATCACCACTTATTTAATCAGTTTATCTAGTATCTTATATACACAATGGGAAGAGTAGCCTCTTCTTTGGAGGAATCCGCCTAATTTTCTATATTGAGCATTTTTATCATCGTTTTTATAGGAAGGAAGTTTTTTTTGTGCTAATTTTAAAGCCCGGGCATATTCATTATCATCTTCATCTAGAACTTTTTCTATTATTGCTTGGGAAATACCCTTCCTATACAGATCATATTTAATCTTTTCGGGGCCATGTTTATTTATATTTATCTTATCTCTCATAAAGGATTTGGCAAATTCTAAATCATCTATTAAACCGTAATTCTTTAGGTAACTTAAGGTGTTTTCAATTATATCTTGCTCAAATCCCTTTCTTTGCAGTCTTTCTATTACTTCCTTTTCAGATCTTTGCCTATATCCAAGAAATCTTAGAGCAAAATTATTGCATTTAGATTGTTCCTCCTCTATTAAGACTTCTTTAATATAGTCCTCATCTACTTCCATATCCTCAGTTAAATTATATTTATATTGGATTTCTTTCATAATACCAAAGGCAAAATTTCCATCTATATATATATTGACCCTATCTTTGTTCTTTTGGGATTCAATTTTTGTAATAACCATATTTATCACCTACATTGTCATTTTTCTGATATACCTTGTGGTTTTTTCTAAGATATTTACCGTTGCCACATCCTTTAGCTTGGTATCGAAGGAATGTCCACCTTTTTTGTGAGTCAAAAAGGTATATTTTACATTAAGGTGTTTTAGTCTTTTAGCAAATTTTACAGAAGAATCAAAGGGTACTGTGGTATCCATTTTCCCATGGACCAATAAACAAGGCACCATATTCTCAGTAACCCAACGGATAGGTGAGTAGTAACTATATATCTCGCTATTTTCTATAGGACTACCTTTTAAGGTTTGTTTGGTTGCAAACTTTGCAAATATGGATTTGGTATCGGCTATAAAGATATCATTTAAATCTGTAGGAGCATAGTAAGCCACTACGGATTTAATACCTGCCATGGCCTCTATATTCTCTTCATGGGTATTATAGGTAGCATATAAAAGAGATAGATGGCCTCCAGCGGACAATCCCATCAATGTTATATTATCTTTGTCTATGGTTAGCCCTTTGCTATTGTCTTTTATATAATTTAAAGCATCTGTATAATCGGAAAGAATGTCTTCCATAGTATTTTTATAACCATATCTATAATCAATACTTGCAACAGCAAAGCCTTTTGAAGCTAAAAATTTGCACCAAGATACATTATTAGGTTGATTTCTGAAACCTGAAATCCAACCTCCACCATGGCAAAAAAACACTAGAGGATATTCTTTTTTATGCTTAGATGGAAACCAAATATCCATTTTTAAATCCCTTTTTTCGGTTTTTTTATAGATGAAAGTCTTAGGTTCTAGGTCCTCATCTACTTCTATAGGAACTTTTGACTTTAAGGTCTTCCAAGCATATATAAAAATGGACACTAAAAAATAATAGAACCCCAAAGTAATGTCTTCTATAGAGAGCAATAAAAATATTAAAAATAGATATATTTTATTTACTATAAAGTAGGATTTTTTAAATCTTTCCCTCAGTTTACTCATAAATATATCACCAGAAGTTTATTTTTCCAATGGATTTTCTATTGACTCCTTGGTTAACAATGCTTTCTTTGCTTCCTTAGCATTGATATTAAGCTTGTGAAGAATATACTTGGCAACAAAATATCCAAAGGGTAGCCAATTTACATGACTAATAGGCAATACCTTTCTATTAGCCCCATACATTTCATCATATAATATTTTACGAGATTGTATTGGCAAAGTAGAATCAAAATATGCATCGATAAAGGTCACCTTTTTCATGTCCAATAGGTGGGCATATGAAATAGGGTCTATTTTAAATAGAGGATGAATTTCTTTACTAGATACTATATCAGCAAAAGTCATTTCCCTCACCAGTGGAAATTGTTCATCGTAGATATTATATAATTTTTCTCTGTCATCTAGATAAAAGTCCGGTTCTAAACCCCTATCAAACAATTTCCTAGCAAAAGCCGCAGCGGGAGATTGGTGAAGTATTCGAGGAATATGGCCACCAGTAGTCATAAACAAAAGATGATTCAACCTAGATTCTATTGCGCCAACTATGGTAGAAATCATCCCACCTAGACAATATCCAAGGATTATATTATTATCTTTCCAGCAATGGGATTGTTCCAATAGATCTATAGTGGTCAGGGTATCCACTACCCCGTGTTCCCAAAACTGGAACATGGACTTCATATCTGGATACAGATAGCTTTTTCCACTTACAGAGTTGTTCTCTACCCTGGTATAGTTGCCAGGTAATATCAATATGCTAGTATTGACCCCTGCATTAGCTAAATGAGGTCCAAGCCACAATAAAAATTTAATATTTCTACTACCTAAACCATGGAGGATTAAGGTTGATGCACGCACCTCTTCTTTGGGTTTGTAAAGATAAAACTCAACATTTTCAGTACCAGGGGCAGGGTTTTTATATAAAGTTTTATACCGAATATAACTACACCTATAACTTTTACCCTTAAAAATATGTCCAGAAACATAGTCAATATTTTTTTTATCATATAAAAAGTCGATACTCATAGATGTTCATCTCCAAATACAATAATATGCTTATTATATCATAATAACGAAAAAATATGATATTACATGTACTGCTGCTATTTATTTAGATAATAAGTGATTATATAGAAGAAATATTTTATATTTCATTCTACATCATCACTTTCTAGACAATAGCCTTACAATAATACCATATATTCATCTATAATAATAGTTGAAACACTAAACTTGTTCCAAAGCCATAGATAAAACCAAGGAATTCTACCTATTCCAGGTATCCCATGTCATTAAATAAAGAAGATATTTTACCCATATATAAGGAATCTCTATAGACAAATGATTTAGCACTTTATGAGTTTCAAAAGCATCTTAATTGAGTATAAGATGCTTTTGTTTTTTAATAAAAATCCAATTATATTCATATTATGGACAAATACCATATATATTTAAAAAAGAGGAGGGATATCTTGAAAAAAACTTTTAAGATTATAGGAAGAATAGTAGGCTATTGGATTATGTGTATATCTTTGTTTTGTATAATAAGTCCTCTAATATTTCCCTTTTCTATCTGGTATGGTTTTCAAGATGTTTTTAATATACTTATATCAATTTTACCAATAGGAATTATACTTAGATTTATTGATTTACCCCATGATTCAAATAGAGGCAAAACACTCCATATAATCAAAGACACCCTGATCATATTAATGATCATAAATATTCCAGCACTGTCCATATCTATAGCCTATCTAATAAAAGATGGGCTAAGCTATTATGGAGTAATAATCAAAACAATACTGATAGGAACCTTAGAGACTATAGGATATATAGTTATAAATAAAAATATAATAAAGGATGAAAATGATTATATGCCAAAGTTTTTGAAAAAAATTGTGAAAAAAACCAAAAAGTTTGTTAATTTGTTGTCATACTGGGTAATGAAATTAATAGGTATATCACAACTTATACGTAAAAAAGGAGGTATCGCAATGAGGTTAAAAGATAAGGTAGCAATTGTTACAGGTTCAACATCAGGGATGGGGAGAGCGACAGCTGAATTGTTTGCTAGAGAGGGAGCAAAGGTTGTAGTTACAGGTAGAAATGAAGAAAGGGCAAAGGAAGTAGTAGACAAGATTAAAGCTGAAGGAAATGAGGCCATATATATTATAGTTGACATGCTTAATATAGAGGACTTAAAGAAGATTGTGGACAAAACAATGGAAAAATATGGCACTGTAGACATACTATTTAATAACGCGGGAATGCTTAGTACTACACCTATTGAAGATTTGACGTTGGAAGAATGGGAAAATGTATTTAAGGTCAATGTTACAGCACCATTATACTTAAGTCAATTAGTTGCTCCTATAATGAAGGAGAAGGGAAAAGGGGTAATAATCAATACAGGTTCTGTAGCAGGGGCTCATGCTCATCATGGTGTATCAGCTTATGTTTCTTCAAAACATGCTATATCTGGATTGACTAAATCCATGGCTTGGGAATATGGACCTGAAATTCGTGTAAATGCTATACTACCAGGAGCTATCATGACTGCTATGGTTGATAGTGTAGGAGGAGAAGCGGCAGTTAAACATTTAGTAGAAGGCTCTCCTTTAAAGAAAGCTGGCCAACCTGAAGAAATTGCAACAGCTGCGCTATTCTTAGCTACAGATGATTCATCATTTGTGACAGGAC
>JAAYRD010000185.1 GCA_012518955.1 Tissierellia bacterium
AAGTAGAATTGACAAGTATTATATAAAAATGAATGGTCGTCATATGAAATAAATAACCATGTAGAAAAAACATGACATTAAAGGGCTATGGTCATTCTTAGGCGGGATACTATTTTATAGCTAAAAATATTACTTAAGGGTATAGATTAGATAGATTTTAAAACTTGATAGTGAAAGTGGGAGAGGTTCAAAATAAAAGATGAAGAACCATAGGTAATAAATGGAGGGATAATATGGAGTATAGATATGAGATAGTACAGGGGGAGGCGGGGCTGCCAATAAGGGCAATCATCCATTCAGTAGACGGTTTCCATATGCACTGGCATAATGAGATGGAGTTTTTATTGGTCTTGAAGGGGAGTATAAATATCAGAATAGGAGATACAAACCATTATATGAAGGAAAATGATTTTATTTTGGTGAATTGCAACGAGCTACATAGTACAAGAAGAACTGATGAAAAAAACACATTGTTGGCAGTACAAATAGATCCAGATTTCTATAGCAATTGTTTAACCGATTTTAGTAAAGTAAATTTTAACTGTAAATCCTTTGATTGTTCAGAGGAAGAACAGGGAAGGTTTGATATAATTAGATACTATATTGCAAAAATGGTGTGGGAATTAAATAAAAAAGACCAGGGACATCGGCTAAAAGTAGGAAGCTACCTATACTTATTAGGAGATCATCTACTGAATAATTATGATTATACTTTAGTAGATGATCAAGATAAAGAATTAAAGGATAATGATTTTCCAAGGCTCCAACGAATAATAGAATATGTAGATGAAAATATCAATAGAAAAATAACCTTAAAAGAAATAGCGGAAAGGGAACATTTTAACTATTATTATCTTTCTCATTTTATTAAGGATAAGATGGGGATGTCCTTCCAAGAGTATTTAAATAGTACAAGGTTAAGCAATGCATTAGATGCATTGCTAGGAACGGATAAAGCAATTACAGAAATAGCTCAAGACTGTGGGTTTCCAAACATGAATTCATTTAATAGACTTTTTAAAGAAGCATACAATTGTACTCCTACGGAGTATAGAAAAAAACATGGTAATAATTCGAACTTGGGAAAACCTAAGAAGAGCAAGACCTATTTAGATGTGGATAGGGATGCAGCATTAAAAAAACTATTTACCTATATAGACCTATGCAAGGATGAAACCAAAGTTATTAAAACCCATAGGACAAGCATAGAAAAGATAAATATTAATAAAAATAAAACAGGAATGGAAGTTAACCATTATTGGAAAAATCTAATTACATTTGGTAGAGCTCGAGAAGGGCTAGGGGCTAGTTGGCAAAATCAGCTAAAGGAGATACAAAGGGAAATTGGATTTAACTATATAAGGTTTCATGGAATATTCAATGATGAGATGATGATCTATAATATTTCTCCTGAAGGGATGGTAGAATACAATTGGACCTATGTAGATGAATTATTTGATTTTCTTTTAAGTATTGGTCTAAAACCTTTTGTAGAACTGGGCTTTATGCCTTCAGAGTTAAAACGGTCAGATGAAACTATTTTTTGGTGGGAAGGAAATATATCTCCACCAAAGGACATTAAACAGTGGACTGCTTTGGTTGAGGAGTTTGTGAGACATTGTATAAATAGATATGGAATAGAAGAAGTAAAATCTTGGTATTTTGAGGTATGGAATGAACCAGAATATACCTATATCTTTTGGGCGGGTAGTAAAGAAGAATATTTTGAATTCTACAAAGAAACGGTATTAACCATAAAATCTATATCAGAGGAATTAAAGGTAGGTGGCCCAGCTATAACCCATGGCACTATATTGGGTAGCCGTTGGCTAGATGATTTTTTGCTGTTTTGTGAAAGAAAAAACATACCTTTGGATTTTCTATCTATGCATATATATCCAGAATATATACCTAAAGATGATATGGAAAAGGCTATTTTAGAGTATGAAAATGGAGCAGATATATTAGAAGTAATGCCTAAAACAAGGAGAGTATACTATGATAAAGACCATACTCCAAGGACCATGGATACTATAAAAGAAAAGGCTGATATGATTTTAAGTAATAAGCCAGAAATCCATATTACGGAGTGGAATGCATCATCGCAATTTGGAAATTTAATACATGATACTTGCTATGTAGCAATCTATATAATAAAAAACACATTGGAATCCATAGGTAAAGTAGATTCTTTAGGCTATTGGACCTTTACCGATATATTTGAAGAGAATAAATTAGGGATATCCCATTTTCATGGAGGATTTGGATTAATAAATAAAGATGGATTAAAAAAGTCGTCCTATTATGCTTATTATTTTTTAGCTAAATTGGGGGATGAAATCATAGGGCAAGGAGAAGATTATATAATCACTAGGAGTGGAGAAAATATTCAAATACTGGCTTATAACTATACCTATTTTGATAATCTATTTTTATCTGGCGAAATATCTCATATATGCCATGAGAACAGATACTCTATCTATGAAACCAAAGATATAAAGGAACTGGAGTTCAATATAGAAGATATTGCAGGAGATTATAGAGTTATAAGCTATAAGCTAAATAGGAAAAGCGGTTCTGTATTTGATGAGTGGGTAAAAATGGGTTTGCCAGAAAATATGACTGAGGAAGAGATTAAATATTTACAAGGTAAAGGACAGCCTGAAATGATGGTTGAATATAAAAAGCTAAAAGGAGAGTATAAAAAAATACTCCATATACCAGTACATGGAGCAGAGATGATAATATTGGAAAAGAAACTATAATGGGAAAGTTTGTAGCTACAGGATTATAAAATATCCTGTAGCTTTTTTAAATAAGCAAAAAAGGAAGGTGTTAATAACAAAAATGTGCATGAATTATGGTTGTTATAATTGGTAAAATTAGGTATATTCTTACTTTTAGCAACTCAGCTTCTTCTAATTAGAAAGGATGTTTTAATTGAATGGTAGGCAAATGTTTTTGCAGAAGATCCTAATGGATAAAAGTAAACAATTTGATAATTTGATGAAATATTCTATGACTAGAGATAGTAAGTACTTGAAAAAGATAGAGGAATTTTATCATGTAATAGGTGAAGTTGATAGGGCTTTTAAATATAAATTGTTTAATAATCTATTGGAAGAATTTAATTTGTGTATTTCAGACAAAAAAGAGAACACAGTAGCTAATATACTAGATTTATATGCTAGAATTTATTCAAAAGTTGAAGAGTTGAATGAAAAACTTAAAGATGAAAATTGTGGAGAGTTGAAGAATAGCAAGCATAGAAGATCTTTTGTGAGAGATGAAGAAATTCTAGTTATTGATGATGATATCTTATTGTTAAAGTTGATTGGGAAAAGTATGAAGGAGCAAGGATATAATGTAATATTATGTTCAGATCCATTTGAAGCTATTGATATTTTAAAAGAAAGAAAAATATCCCTAGTAATACTAGATATGATTTTACCAAATATAGATGGTTTTCAAATGACTAAAATTATTAGAAAGTCTAATCCAATACTTCCTATTATCATTATATCGGAAAGAGATGATTTAAAAACTAAAATAAATGCACTTAAAATTGGTGCAGACGATTATATAACCAAGCCTATTAAAAAAGGAGAGTTTTATGCGAGAATAGATAGAACCTTAGATAGGGTACTTAATTATAATGTTCTATCTATTGAGGATGGGTTGACAGGAGCTTATACAAAGGATTACTTTTGGGAAAGAGCAAACGAAAAAAGGGCTCTTTATAGTAGGAATAATGTGGTATTTTCTATTGCATTTATCGATATGGACAATTTTAAAAGTATAAACGACATTTATGGTCATTTAATTGGAGACCAAGTATTAAAATGCTTTATTAAAGCTTTAAATATGACTTTAAGAAATACGGATTTGGTATTTCGATTTGGTGGAGATGAATTCATAATAATATTTCCTGAGACTACGGAAGAAAAAGCAAAGCGAGTATTGGAAAGATTTAAAAATAAAAAGAATTGTAATGGATGTAATGATACTGAATGCATCTCTCTGTCTAAGACCTACTTTTCAGCTGGTATAACTGAGATAAAAGGAAAAGATGATACCGTTGAAGAGCTTATAAAAAGAGCAGACATAGCTTTATATGAGGCTAAAGTAAATGGAGGAGACGTAATAACCATATATAAGGATTAAGATAATCAATATTTTGCTACTTAGAATTATAAAACTTTATGTAACTTTTCATAGTAGGACAAAAAACAGTATATATTTAGACAAAAAAACAACAGGATAAAAGGGTATAAGTCTATTAAGATTGGAAGTATCTAGTGTGTTATATTCTTTTAAATGAGAGAAATAGGTGAATATAATATAAGGCTAACTAGATAAAATACAATAATTTAAATTTTAAAAGGAGGAGATATGTTGAAGTTTTTTAATACAATTAAATATAGGATGAGTATAATAGTTATTTTGGCGCTGTTACTTCAGATTTTTATGCCAGTAATTGAGAACTATGCCTATGCTCAGGAGGAGTTGGGGATAGCAGAAGAAGAGCTGGAAGTAGACGAGCCAATAGAAGATGCACAAGCACCAGAAGAAGTAGAAGAACCTGAAAACCCAGGGGAAGATGATAATGGGGCAGCAGGTTCAGATGTTCAACCTACGGAGGACAAGCAATCAGAAACCATGGATCAAAAACCTGAGAATGTAGAAACTATGGAAGTGGAAGCTACAGGTGAGGGTGAAGAATCTATTTCTAATGCAAATGAATCAAAGTTAATTGAAGAAGATATTATTGATGAACTAAGATTGCTTAGAAAAGACGGTTCAGAGTATCAAGATGGTGATTTAATAGACATTGATGATGATTTAAGATTAGAGTTGGATTGGTCTTTACCTGATGGTCATGGATATAACGCAGGCGATTATTTTGAGTTTCAGCTACCAGAACAGCTCAATATTTATAACGAGCTAAAAGGAAATCTAGATAACTTTGGTTCATATGTTGTAGAAACTAATGGAAAGGTTACCTTTACATTTAATGAGGAGATTGAAAACCAATCTGGAGTGAGAGGTACATTTTGGGTTGATACAGAATTAGATAGACAAAAATTAAATCAACAGAGGAAATATTGGAAATCAAAGTCAATGACGATGTTAAAAAACAAATCACAATTAATATTAAACCAGAAGGTGGTCAGGCAATCCATAAAGAAGGCCAACCGGTTGGTGGTAATTTTAATACGGAAGAAATTAAGTGGACGGTCATTGTAAATATGACAAGAGATTCGTTAGAAAATGCTGTTGTTACTGATCCAATGCCAGAAGGTTTAGAATTGTTGACAAATTCAATTGAAGTAAAAGAAGTTGAAGTTGATATTAGTGGCAATGTAATTGCTGAAAAAGAAGAAGAAGTAATATTTACTAATAAATCAAGTACAAATGAGTTAAACTTAGAGTTTGGCAACACAAACAAAGCCTATAAAATTACTTTTAAAACAAATATCAAAGAAGAAGAAAAAGATAGAGAAGGATGGGCACTTTATCAC
The DNA here is from genome assembly GCA_012518955.1 of Tissierellia bacterium. Lineage (GTDB taxonomy): Bacteria > Bacillota > Clostridia > Tissierellales > Tepidimicrobiaceae > DUNJ01. The sequence continues at coordinate 5,523 of JAAYRD010000185.1, forward strand.
AATACAGCTTATTTAGATTCTGATGGT
>JAAYRD010000006.1 GCA_012518955.1 Tissierellia bacterium
GTAAATAGGGGCCATTTCATACTTCCAGTTTCATTCTTTATAGTCAACAAAGTGGTTCCACAAGGGAAATGGAGTAAAGAAAACAACATGAAATTAAGAGCTGTGACAAATGTCCACCCATTGTCCATTAATAGGTTTCTCATTGCATCTATATTCTCTAGCTCCAACATAGCTCCCTTGGACATATAGCTCATTATCAATATAGGCAATACTATCTCATTAGCAGGAAGTCCTAATAAAAATGCCATAAGTATAAAGCCATCTAATCCAAGGAGCTGTCCTAAAGGATTGAGGAAATTTGCAGAGATATTTAAAAGGCTTTCACCACTAAAGTTTATATTTGCAAATAGCCATGTTATAATTCCTGCCGGTGCAGCCACTATGATAGCTCTGCCCAACACAAACAAAGTTCTATCAAAAAGGCTTCGAACAAGAACCTTGCTGATTTGAGGTCTTCTATAAGGAGGCAATTCTAATGTAAAAGATGAAGGTACACCTTTTAAAATTGTATGAGAAAGCAATTTAGATACTAAAAGGGTTACCAAAACACCTATTACCACCATAAGTAGTACGTAGAAAGCAGCTATCATGGAAGAATATCTTTGGCCAAATAATCTTCCCATGAAAATAGTTGAGATGGTTATTATTATTGGGAAACGGCCATTACAAGGTACAAAATTATTGGTAATTATAGCTATAAGTTTTTCTCTAGGAGAATCGATTATTCTAGTAGAAATAATTCCTGCTGCATTACATCCAAATCCCATGCTCATAGTTAGTGCTTGTTTTCCTTGGGTACCGGCTTTTCTGAAAAAATTGTCTAAATTAAAAGCTACCCTTGGAAGATATCCTAAGTCCTCTAGCAATGTGAATAGTGGAAAAAATATTGCCATAGGAGGAAGCATCACTGATATTACCCAAGCAAGGGTTCTATATACTCCAAATATTAAGATGTCATGTAGCCATAGGGATGAATTGATCATAAGAAACCATTGGCTAAGTTTTGGCTCTATGGCAAAAAACAATTTGGCTAATGCATCTGACGGATAATTTGATCCTATTATGGTAATCCAAAATACAAGTCCCAAGAGCAACAACATTATAGGATAGCCTATAAACTTACTAGTAAGTATATTATCTAATTTTGCATTCCAATCATTACTTTTTATTTTATCCATTGTTACAACTTGTTTTGATATAGATTCGGCTTCTTCATATAAAGTGGTTACAATATGGTCGGATATGTTTTCTTGCTGAGATAAGATTTTTTCTATTTCAATTAAAGGTTCAGAAAGATTATTGGAGTCTAAAATCTTTTCTATCTGTTTTTTCATAGTTAAATCTCCATCCATTAATCTTAAGGCAGTCCAACGAAGGTTTAAGTTTTCATGGATGTACTGGGACAAGATACCCTCTATTTGAGATATGGTATTTTCTATATTTTCACCATAGGATACTTTTTTAGGTTGTGGATTTAAATTACCGTTATTTATATTATCGATAGTCTCAAGCAATTTTTCTACACCTATACCGTCTCTAGCTACTATGGGTACTACTGGAACATTTAAAAGCTGATTTAGTTTTTCTATGTCTATTTGTATGCCCTTTTTATCCGCTTCATCCATTAAATTTATACATACTATAATATTATCCGTTGCTTCCATTACCTGAAGAACTAGATTTAGATTTCTTTCTAAATTAGTAGCATCAACTACTACAACGGTTATTTCAGGTTTTTCAAAGCAGATAAAGTTCCTTGCAATCTCTTCTTCTTGAGAGTTTATAAATAAAGAATAGGTCCCCGGAAGGTCTACTAATAAATAATTGGTATTATTATAAGTAAAATAACCTCTAGCATTGGCTACCGTTTTTCCGGGCCAGTTTCCTGTATGCTGTTTTAAACCAGTTAGATAATTAAACAAGGTACTTTTCCCAGTATTAGGATTACCAGCTAGGCCAATTACTGCTTTATCTTGCAAATTATCCAATTTATTCCTATGAATTATATTATTTTTTTTATGTTCAAATTTCATAAGAACACCACCTATATCATATCGATTAAGATGTTTTTGGCATCCTCTTTTCGAATAGCTATTATAGTTCCTCTAATATTAAAAGCAATTGGATTGCCTAATGGACTGTATCTTTCGGTTTTTATAATGGTATCTGGTATAATACCTAAGTCTAAAAATCTTCTTTTAAGATTATTATCCTTTATATATGCAACCTTGCCAATATGACCTACAGGAAGGGAATTTAAGGTTAATTGTTTAGTTGAACGCATGTTAATCTCCTCCTTAAAATTGATGGATTTTTCCACTTTATTTATTCTTATACTATGAGTTACCCATAAGGTATGTTACATTATTTAAGCTCTTTTCATGTAACAATAGAACTTTGCCTACATATTATATTGTAAAGAAAGTGGATAATATCATTAGGAGGTACCCAATATGAATAGAGATTATTATTATGAAAGAAGAGGAGAAAAGATGCTAGCCAGAGCCTATGTACCCATACAAATTATGAACCAAGTATATAGTCCTAGCGAAGCTCTTAAAAAAGGGACATTATTTCCAGAATTATATAGGCCCTATAAAGCTGAAAAAATGGATATAGGTGGAGGTGGATTCTATGGATAAAGATTTCATAAGTAAAGAGCAAAAGAAACTTTTAAAGGAGATTATGGAAGCAAATTTTGTATTAGTGGAAACCAATCTTTATTTAGATAGTCATCCAACTGATGAAGGAGCTCTAAGGCTTCATAATACCTATTCTCAAAGGTATAAGGAATTACTGTCCTTATATGAAGCAAAATATGGTCTATTAAGGTACACTGGGATGAGTGGTTGTCCATGGTCATATATCAATGAGCCTTGGCCTTGGGAAATAAATTTTGATGTGATTTAGGGGGGAGAAACTATGTGGATATACGAAAAAAGATTACAATATCCTGTTAGGGTAGATACTACAAACCCTACTCTAGCAGCTATGATAATAGAACAATTTGGAGGTGCAGACGGAGAATTATCGGCAGGGATTAGATATTTAACTCAAAGATGGACTATGCCTACAAATCAGGCAAAGGCAGTGTTAACAGATATTGGCACAGAAGAGCTTGCCCATTGGGAGATAATTGGCACCTTAGCATGGAAATTAGTAAAGGATGCCACAGTCGATCAAATAAAAGGAACACCCTTTGAGGCTCATTATGTGAACCATGGAAAGAGTCCATTCCCTCATAATGCAGCAGGGGCACCATGGATGGCCACATATCTGAATTCAAAGGGAGATCCCATAGCAGATCTTCATGAAGATATGGCAGCTGAAGAAAAAGCAAGGGCCACTTATGAATGGTTAATAAATATTAGTGATGATCCAGGGGTAACAGATACATTAAGATTTTTAAGACAAAGAGAGATAAATCATTTCCAGAGGTTTGGAGAGGCTCTTAGAATAGTACAGGAAGAACAAGATAGAAAGAAATATTACTAATTGGCAGAGAGAAGATTCTCTGCCTTTTACTTTTTTTTCCTAGACTTATTATATTAGAAGATATATAATATACTATGTATAGTAGTCTTTATTAAAACAAAGGGGGAATACATATGAATGCAATGACAGCAGAAAACTTAAGATCGGCGTTTGGTGGAGAAAGCCAAGCACATATGAGATACAGGATTTGGGGAGATAAGGCGGAAAAAGATGGTTTCCCAACGGTAAAAAGATTATTCATGGCAACTTCAGATGCAGAAGAAGTTCATGCAACTTTACATTTTAAAGCCCTAAAAGATGAAGCAGGAGATTTTTCTGTAACTTCAGGAGCAGGATTTGGCCTAGGAAGCACGTCTGAAAACCTTCAAGGGGCAATCGATGGTGAGATGTTTGAGGTAGAACAAATGTATCCTGCATATATAGCTGTAGCTGAAATGCAAGGTGAAAAGGCAGCTATATCTGCCATGAGATTTGCCATTGAAGCAGAAAAAGTACATGCTGAATTATTTACAAAGGCAAAGGAAGCTGTAGACAAGGGAGAAGATTTAAAAGCGGAAACTGTATTACTATGTCCAGTATGTGGCTTTATCTCTTTAACAGGAGAAGAGGATAATTGTCCTCTATGTAATGCAAAAAAAGAATTATTTATAGAGTATTAATAAGGTGCCCGAGGGTACCTTATTTTTATGGAAACCTTTGCATAAACAATCAGAATTTGTACTAGAAAGGAGGGTAGTCATGGATGCAATAGGCATATCATCAGGCATAGCTTTAGGAAAAGTCCATATATATAAAGAACCGGAAATTAATGTAGTTAAACAGAGGGCTGTAAATACTGATTATGAAATTGAAAGATTAGAAAAAGCCATTAAAAAGGGAATTGAAGAAATCGATGAAATATACGATAACGCCTTAAGAACCTTAGGAGAAAAAGAATCCAAGATATTTAGCGTCCATAGGATGATGATGGAAGATCCTGTATTTATTGAGGATATAAAACGCAATATAAGAGAAAATTGTGTAAATGCAGAATGGGCTGTTGAAGAGATTTCAAATTATTATATATCTTCTTTTCAGGATATTGAAGATGAATATCTAAGGGAAAGGATCTGGGATTTAAAAGACGTGTCTAAGAGGATACTGAAAATACTTCTTGGAGTAGAAAAATGGAGCTTCAAATCTCTAAGGGAAGAATGTATCATAGTGGCTAGGGATTTAGCGCCTTCTGATACAGCAAAAATAAATAAAGAAATGGTACTAGGAATAGTAACAGAGTTAGGAGGCAAAACTTCTCATACATCAATTATAGCTAAGAATCTTGAAATTCCTGCTGTAACGGGTGTAAAGAATGCAACGGATATAGTTAAGGATGGGGACCTGATTATAGTAGATGGAACCAAAGGATTAGTATTTTTAAATCCATGTGAGAAAGTCATAAGATTGTATGAGCAGAAGAAAAAGGATTATGAAAAGTTTAGCTTAAAGTTAAAACAAAGTAAAAACAGAAAGAATATCTCTAAAGATGGAGTAAAAGTCAAAATAACTGCTAATATAGACACGCCAAAGGATATAAAACTAATTCTAGACAATGGTGGGGATGGTGTAGGACTATATAGGACAGAGTTCCTTTACATGAATAGGTCCACTCCCCCTACTGAACAAGAACAATTTGAAGCTTACAAGATAGTGGCTCAAAGTTTAGATGATAGATCGGTGGTGATACGAACATTAGACGTTGGAGGAGATAAAGGCATATCATACTTAAATCTTCCAGAGGAAATGAATCCTTTTCTAGGTTTTAGGGGTATTAGATTTTGTCTAAAGAAAATAGATATATTTAAAACCCAATTAAGAGCATTGTTAAGAGCGTCTGCTTTTGGAAATATAAAGATAATGTTTCCTATGATATCGAGTATAAATGAGATACGAGCTGCAAAAAAAATATTAGAAGAGGCAAAAATGGAATTAAGATCATCTAATATTAAATTTAATGAATGAATGCAAGTTGGAATAATGGTGGAGATTCCATCAGTTGCAATTCATTCTCATATATTTGCTAAGGAAGTTGATTTCTTTAGCATTGGAACCAATGATTTAATTCAGTATTCACTAGCTGTAGATCGAGGTAATCAAGATATATCCAATCTATATAATCAATACCATCCTGCCGTATTAAATCTTGTAAATATGACTATAAAAAATGGTCACAAAGAGGGCATAGAGGTTGGGATGTGTGGCGAATCAGCTGCAGATGATAAATTGATACCTATATTATTAGGTATGGGGTTAGATGAATTTAGTATGAACCCCCACTTTATTCCTAGGATAAGATATATAATCAACAATACGGAAAAAAGGAAGATGAAGGGCATAGTAGATACAGTATTAAATTTGTCAACGGCTGAAGAAGTAGAGGGTTTTATAGATGAAAATATTGTTAAATATTTTTAAACATCACTTTTCTATAATTTAATGTACAGTTATTGGTATCCGATTAAAATTTGTTATATTTTTTTAAAATCAATATTAAGGTTTAATTTTTCAGTTTTAACCAATAATATAACATAGTTAATATATTATTGGAGGATGATATTTTTGGATACCAGACGATTTATCATAGCCATAACACCAGCAATAATTATAATATCTGCAATCTATTTAAGCGATAGACATGATAGAGAACCTTTAAAATTATTGATGCTAACATATATTTTTGGTGCCCTGGCAGTAATTCCCATATTAATAGTAGAAGAGTTTTTATTAAGTATAAATATTTTTTCAGGTACTTTAGATGCTCTATATACTGCATTTATTGTAGCAGGATTTACAGAAGAGTTTTTTAAAAGATTAGTTGTATTGAAGATCCCTTACAAGACAAAATACTTCAATGAAAAATTAGATGGAATAGTTTATGGAGTATTTTCAGCGATGGGCTTTGCTACTGTTGAAAACATAGTATATGTAGTATATAGATACGCCAATAATCCTCATGTAGGTTTATATAGAGGTATATTTTCTGTTCCAGCCCATGCTATATTTGGAGTAACCATGGGGTATTATTTGTCTTTAGCCAAATTTGATACTGTAGAAAGAAGAAGTAATAAAAACTTCTGGAGATCCTTGTATATGCCAATTCTGCTCCATGGAACATTCAACTTTATACTGATGGCCAATATACCACAGTTAAGTTTATTATTTATACCTTATGTAATCTATATCTGGTGGATAAACCAAAAAAAGCTAAGCAAATTTATATATGATTCTAAAAATAGGGTAATAGATATAGATAGAGAGGAATAACAGTCTCATATATGATAGTGTAATACTATAATCTTTTGGATGGTGATTGTGGTGAAAAGAAAGTTGGTTGCAATTATACTTATGTTATTAATTTGCGCCTTGGCTATCCTATCTTCTTATTATTTAACATCTAATAGGTCAATGGATCCTAATGGGACAACCTTAGAGAAGAAAGAAAAGCCTAGTGATGAAAAGGAACATACTGAAGGCAATATTATTGAGAAAACTACATCAGCAACTATATTGGCCACTGGGGATATTATGTTTCATATGCCTCAAATAAATGCAGCATACGATGATAAAAATAAAACCTATGACTTTACGGATAACTTCAAATATGTAAAAAAATACATAGAATCTGCTAATCTATCTATTGGCAATTTTGAAACTGTGGTTGCTGGAGATGAAATCAAATTTTCTGGATTTCCAATGTTTAATGCTCCAAAGGAAACTTTGGCTGCTATAAAAGAATCGGGGTTTGATATACTTTCTACTGTTAATAATCATTCCTTAGATCAGGGCAAAGAGGGATTAATAAATACTATAGATTCTATAGAAGAATATGGTATGAAAAACATTGGAACCTATAAAGAACCTAGTAGTACTGTGTTTATAGAGAAAGTGAATGAAATAGATGTAGCACTTTTATCCTATTCCTACGGTTTTAATGGTATGGATCATACTTTAACAGAGGAAGAGCTATCTTATATGGTAAATACCATAGATGAAGAGAAGATAAAGAGGGATATAGAAAAGGCAAAGGAGCTTGATGCAGACATAGTAGTGGTATTTATCCATTGGGGGAATGAGTATCAAAGGGAGCCGTCTGAGTATCAGGTAGAACTTGGAAGAAAGATGGTAGAGTGGGGGGCCAACATAATATTTGGGAGTCATCCCCATGTAATTCAAAAAGCTGAAATGATCAATCATAATGGTAAGGATAATTTTATAATATATTCTATGGGGAACTTTTTATCCAATCAACGAAGAGAAATATTAAATAATAAATATACTGAAGACGGCATTATGGTAGAAGTTAAGATTGAGAAGGATTTTTTAAAGGGAGAAACAATCATTAAGGATATCAACTATATACCTACTTGGGTTAGAAAGTATCATGATGCTTATGGGGTGCAGTATGAAATATTACCTGTTGAAGATTTTTTAGAGGATGATGAGTTGCGGGCTAAAATAGATCAGGATGTAGAGATGAGAATAAAAGAATCCTATAGAGAAACGATGGATAAAATGGCACAATTTTACTAGATCTCATTCATTTAATTTCATGTTTAATGCAGATGGTGTTTAAATAAAGGGGAAATTATTATATAATGATATATGAATTAAAAAACAATAAAGGTGTGATATGCCTTGGAATATCTTAAGGGAATTTTTTTAAATATAAGAATGAGAGATATTATTGATATATTAATAGTTGCAATGGCTTTTTATAAGCTCTTCGTTTTAATCAAAGAGACTAGAGCGGAACAGCTAATTAAGGGATTGCTTGCATTATTTGTATTTATTAAGCTGAGCAAATGGCTTGAGCTTTATACCGTATATTGGATATTGGAAAAGACTATGAATGTAGGACTTCTTGCTATCCTTATAGTTTTTCAACCTGAACTTAGGAGGGGGCTAGAGTATATAGGAAGGAGCAATTTTTTTACCAAATCATTTGTAGAGATTAGAGGGGAAACCATGAGCCAGGCAGTAGATGAAATAGTTGAGGCTATAGCCTCTCTTTCTAGACAAAAAATTGGAGCCCTTATAGTTATGGAAAGAAAGACAGGCCTAAGTGAGATAGTTGAAACTGGAACAAAGATAGATGGAAAGGTTTCGAGTGATCTTCTCATCAATATATTTATACCCAATACCCCTCTCCATGATGGGGCTGTAATAATAAAAGAGGATACTATAAAGGCGGCAGGATGTTTTTTGCCTCTAACTGATAATATGTCACTGAGTAGGGAATTGGGGACTCGACATAGGGCGGCCCTAGGCATTTCAGAAAAATCCGATAGTTTAGCTATAGTTGTTTCTGAAGAAACGGGAGCTATATCAATTGCTGAAACTGGAAGCCTAGCGAGATATTTGGATATTAAAACTCTAAAGCAAATATTGATGGATATGTATAAAACTGAAGATCAGATGCAATTATTCATTACTAAATGGAGGCGGAGAGATGAGCAAAGAGATAAACAAAAGCAAGAAGAATAACCTAACAATAAAAATCTTTGCTCTAATAATGGCCATAATCCTATGGAGTTATGTTATGAGTGAAGAAAATCCAGCTATTACAGAGGA
>JAAYRD010000034.1 GCA_012518955.1 Tissierellia bacterium
AATATATCTATAGGATCTGCATACCTTAAAGCTATTTTGGTAAATAAAAATGAGAATCCTATAATTAATGCATATAATGTAGCCAAAAAATAGACTCTTTTATTTTTTTCCATAGTTACCTCCCTAAAAAATAAGACAGGAGAACCATCCTCCTGCCTTGTTTTAAACAATAATGTTATTGTTTCTAAAGTCATACCATACTTTTTCAAACCAACTTTCAGTTTTAGGAATTGCTTTTACAGATCTCCAGCTGCATTCAGTTTTGCCATCTCTGTATTCAATTTCTTGAACTCGATTACTTAAATTGCCATCATCTAAGGTAAACTTTAGTTTTCCCCCAAAAGCCGCTACATCTATTTCTCCATTTTCTTCTACTATTAAATATGACCCCCTACTTTTACCACCATTTTCTATATAATCCTTAATGGCTGAAAGATATACAAATTGTGTTATAAAAATATCTCTATTTTGAAAAGCAAAAGGAAGCTCGTATATAGATTTTAACTTATGAGTATTTTGTATATTTCCAATGGTATTTTTTAACTCTACAATGGTATCTGAGATCTTTTCCAAGTCCCTTATAATTCCTCCATTTTGGGACATAAGATGGCACATTTTATTCCTAAGTTAAGAATAAACTATTTTTATTCCATATATCCACCCTTCATAGGTGATGTGGCTAATTTAGTATAAATTCCAAGAGCACCCTTTGTATATCTTGGCTTTGGCTTCACCCAAGCTTCTCTCCTTTTATTTAAGATTTGTTCAATTTCTACTTTAGTCATTTCTTTACCATTAACACCTATAATATTTATTTTTCTATTTGGAATATCTAATTGTATTATATCCCCATCTTCCACTAAGGCGATGGGTCCGCCTTCGCTAGCTTCAGGTGAAACATGTCCTATAGCAGGCCCTCTAGTAGCTCCTGAAAATCTACCATCAGTAATTAATGCTATATTAGAAGCTAACTCTATATCAGAAGCAATTGCCTCTGTAGTATAGAACATCTCTGGCATTCCTGATCCTTTTGGTCCTTCATATCTAATAATAACAGCTTCTTTTGGTTTTATATTTTTATTTAAGATTGCTTTTAATGCTTCTTCCTCACTATCAAAAGGTCGTGCTATTAACTTTGCCTGTTGCATATTTGGATCAATGGCAGAATGTTTAACTACAGCTCCTTCTGGTGCTAAATTTCCCTTTAAAATAGCTATTGCACCTTGTGCATTTATAGGATTTTGAATTGTTTTTAGAACATCTTCTTTCTTTATACCTTTTTGTTCTAAATATTTATAACATCCCTCATAATAACCATTATTTTTTAAATCTTCTAAATTCTCTTCTAAAGTTTTACCTGTAACGGTTAAAACATCAAGATGTAAATAATCTTTAATTTCCTCCATAACAGCTGGAACACCTCCTGCATACCAAAAGTACTCTCCAGGATAAAAACCACTAGGACGAATATTTAATATATAAGGAATTTTTCTATGGATTTGATCAAAATCCTCTGGAGTTATTTCTATATCTAATTCATAAGCAATAGCTGGTATATGTAACAAAGAGTTTGAAGATCCTGCAATAGCAGCATGAATCATTATTGCATTTTCAAAAACCTTCGGAGTTAAAATTTGAGATGGTCTTAAATTCATCTCTATCAATTTCAAAAGATGCTTCCCTATATTTCTAGCTACTAATACTAATTCCTCAGATGTAGCTGGCATAAGAGCTGTCCCTGGTAAAGCAAGTCCCAAAGCCTCAGCCATAATCTGCATAGTTGCAGCTGTTCCCATAAATGAACAAGCACCACATGAAGGGCATGCATTATGTTTAAAATAAGTAAATTCCTCTTTAGAAATTTCTTCTCTGGCAAACTTTGCACTATATGCCCCTATTTGTTCCAACGTTAACATATTAGGGCCAGCAGTCATTATTCCGCCCGTTAAAATAATAGATGGAATATCCACTCTAGCGATAGCCTTCAAATGTGCTGGCATTCCCTTATCACAACTAGCTATAAATATTCCTGCATCATAAGGCGTAGCTCCCATATGAATTTCTATCATATTTGCAATATATTCTCTCGAAGCTAATGAATAGTTCATACCATCATGCCCCTGGGATTGACCATCACAAATATCCGTAGCAAAAAACTTAGCTGGCCTTCCCCCATTTGTAACAATACTTTTATATGCTTCATCTACTAATATATCCAAATGAGCGCTACCAGGATGACTATGACCATATGTACTCTCAATGATTATTTGAGGTAGGGATAAATCATTTATACTCCATCCCATTCCAATTTTTAGCGGATCCATTTCTGGAGCTTTATCTCGAATCTTTTGACTCCTTAACATTGAAATCTCTCCTTCAGCTTCATTTCTATTTTTATATAAGACAGAGTACTATCTAAATATAAACAGCACCTGTCTTATAATTAATTATCTAACTTAATTTGTTTACCGGATATTTTACCTGCTGTCCCCTATAAAAACGTACTGCTTCTTCCGTAACTTTGCGTTTTAATTCAAGAGATGCTTCTTCTGAATACCAAGCCATATGTGGTGTACAGATAAAATTATCATGTCGAAATAGTGGTGACCTGGGATTCATAGGTTCGAATTCTACACAATCAAGTGCAGCACCTGCAATTTCTCTATTTTCCAAAGCTTTATCAAGTGCAGCCTCATTTATAATACCTCCTCGTGCTACATTTATAATAAACGCTGTTTTTTTCATCTTTTTAAATGCATTCTCATCAAATAAATTTCTTGCTCCTTCTAGAGGGCAATGGATTGAAATAACATCAGATTGCTTCATTAATGTTTCTATATCAACTGAAGTAATATAATCAGTACCATCTTCTTCATTCGGCTTATAATATGGATCATATCCAATAACATTAAAATCTAATGCATAAGCCTTTTTTGCAAAATTTCTACCAATGCGTCCAAGTCCAACCACCCCTACAGTCATGGTGCTACTTCTATGAATAGGAATAGATCTTGAATAATCCCATTTTGTGTTTTTTGTATAATCATTCATAAGTACTATTTTACGTGTCAAAGATAACATTAATGCAATTGCATGGTCAGCAACCTCATTCATTCCATAATCTGGTACATTACAAACTTGAACTCCCAATTTAGTAGCAGCTACAACATCTATATTGTTTACACCAACGCCATATCTAATAACCAATTTCAACTTTGGTAAAGATTTCATAACGCTTTCTGTAATAGGCGCATATTGATTGATTAAAATTTCAGCATTCCAGCATTGTTTGATTAATTCTTCTTCCGTTTTACATTGCAATAATTCAAATTCCATCCCCGCCGAATTCAATATTTCTGTTTCTATATTGATATCTTCATGGTCACAATCTGTAATAATTACTTTCATGATATGCCTCCTAGTTTACTTAACAAATTTGGTTATTTTACTAAATATCCTCCGTCAACAGGAATAATTGCTCCATTTAAATAATCAGATGCACGAGAAGCTAGGAATATAGCTGTACCTTTTATATCATCTGGTGTTCCCCATCTCCCGGCTGGAATCCTATCCGTAATTTCTTTATACCTTGGATTTTCTTGATCCAATAGAGCGGTATTCATTTCTGTAGCCATATATCCAGGTGCAATTGCATTAACATTAATACCACTTCCTGCCCATTCATTACAAAACGCTTTTGTTATTTGAGAAATGCCACCTTTTGAAGCTGCATATGCAGGAACAGTATGTCCACCAAAAAATGCTAACATAGATGAAATATTGATAATCTTTCCATAGCCAACTTTCAAAAATTCTTTAGCTGCCAATTGACAAAGAGCAAATGGTGCTGATAGATTTACTTCTATCACATCATCCCAATCCTCTTTAGGGAAAACTTCACTTTTATGTCTTCTTTGAATACCTGCAGAATTAACTAGGATATCTATACCACCTAAGATTTCCACAGCTTCATAAAAAGCTTTTTTTCTTGCTTCTCTATTAGCTAAATCAACGGCAATGCCTTCACATTTAAATCCTTTTGAAGAAAAATCAGCAGCAACATCTTTTACTTTATCATTAGAGCCAAATATAACTACCTCAGCTCCACCCTCCATTAAGCCTTCAGCAATGCCATGTCCAAGACCTCTAGTTCCACCTGTTACAATGGCCTTTCTACCTGTTAAATCAAATAAATTCATAATTTCCCTCCTATTTGATGCTTAATTAATAGTTTTCATAAACTGGATCTAAAATTGCTAAATCATATCTTCTACTCTCTGGTGTAAACGCAGCTAGTACCCAAAAATATGCATTTTTAGTTCCAGGGCTAGCTACTGTTGGGTGATAACCACAAGGGGCTTGTACCATCGTCCCTGATTTTACTGTATGAGTTACAATATCATCTACTTCTCCACTCTTTAAATAACTAATGTGAAAACCAAATTTTGGTGCTGGCATATCAAAATAACAATAAACCTCTTCTAAGTCTTTTTCATGTTGATGTGGTGGCCAACTAGTCCATGCACCTTCCCTACTCCATGTCAAACCAGCTATCAATCTAGATGCAGAGTCTTGAGGTGCTAACGTAAACATAACCTCACGTTCTGCTACTCCAGATCCATGTATTTGATGTATGTCTCCAATAGGTAATGTTGGATCATACTTCCTAAAAATTGGTTCTCCTATTCCCTCATATTTTGCACCCGCAATATAGAATATACATTCAGTTTTTGCTGTAATTTTAATAGAATTTTCTGCAGGAATATAAAAAGAATCAAATCTTGTCATCTCTTGATTTAAAATATTATGTTCACTTAAAGAAGCTTCTCCATATAATAAAACTGGGTGCATTTCTAACTCACCAGATTCTAATACATAAGACTCTCCTTCAGGTAAATTTAAACGAAATACATGAGCTTCTTGACATTCACACCTTTCAGGAATAATCACCTTGTGAAATCCAGGTGTATCTGGAGACTGTACACTCCACTTTTCCATACGTTCTTTATTGTTTTTATTACTCATTTCCTAAATCCCTCCTCGTTTTCTACATACATTAATTTAATAGAAATGTGCTAAAGAATGGGAATAATACAACTAAAAAGAATATTGCAACATAGCCTATAAAAAACGGCATTTGTCCCTTTACTATCTCTCCCATTTTTAACTTGGACACACTAGATGCGGAGAAAATATTAACGGCAACAGGTGGCGTCATAGTACCAATTACATTCGAGATAGAAACTATCATACCAAAATGAATTACATCTATTCCTAAACTTTGTGCAATAGGCCATAATACAGGTACCATCAATACTGCTGTTGCAATACCTTCTAAAAAAGTACCAAAAATTAAAAGAATAACCGATACTATCAAACAAAACATAGTTGCACTTAAATTAAGACCAGATATAGCAGCTACCAATTGTCTTGAAATCCCCGAAAAAGAGAATAGCCAAGAAAATGCAGTGGAAGTAGCTATAATGAATAAAATCATAGCCGAACTTTTAGCCGAGTCAAGAATGATTGGAACTAAATCTTTTACCGTTACCTCCTTATAAATAAAAAGACCGACGATTAAAGACCAAACAACGGCAATAGATGCAGATTCAGTTGGTGTTAATAGCCCAGAATATATACCTCCTAATATGATAATTGGAAGCATTAATGCTGGTATAGCCTTAATAAAATTAATAAGAAATTCTTTCAAGGTAATCTTTTCATTAGACTTCGGCCATTTTTCCTTATAGGCATATATTGTTACAATCACCATCAATGTGATCATTATAGAAAATCCGATAAACATACCAGACTTAAACATATCACCAACTGACGCTCCTGTCAAAGTAGCATAAACAACCATGATAATACTAGGTGGAATAATTGGCCCCAAACCACCTGATACTACTAAAAGACCGGCTGTTCTATCTGCTGGATATCCTATTTTCACCATATCGTCATAAAGCATAGAGCCAATTGCAATAACTGTTGCTGGTGCTGAACCTGACAGTGCGGCAAAAAATGCACACGATAAAACTAAAGCATGTGACATGCCACCACGTACGCCACCTACAATAGAGTTAGCAAACTCAACCAAACGACGCGAAATTCCTCCTTTAGTCATAATATTTCCTGCTAATACAAAAAAAGCAATAGCCATAATTGATGTTGATTCTAAACCACCAAATATTCTCTGTGCAATAACAGAAACGGATACCGTAATATCAGGACTAGCAATAATAGTAGTCATAGTTGCAACACCCAGAGACATAGCAATAGGAACACCTAGAATTAAAAGTATCGCAAATGAACCAAAAAGAAGTACACCCGTCATTATCTTACCTCCTTATTTATATCATCTTGTTCCCTAAAGCGTAAAATCATAGTTAACAGTGCAGCTCCCTGTACCAATGTAATAATAGCAAAGCTTATGGTTAATGATGCATATGGAACCGACATAGGAAGTTTTAATGCCGGAGAAGTTTGACCTGCTTTAGCTTGCATTTGTATCATGCCAATTGAACCATATAAAATTGTTGCAGAAAAAATAACAATAATTGCTTGAGAAATGATGTTTACAACTTTTTTGCTTTTCCCATGTAATTTATCCACAACCGCAGTAACCGCTACCTGCGAACCATCCCTTAAACCAATTTCGGTTCCTATTAATGCCATATAAATCATAGCATAAACCGAGGCTTCCTCAAACCAAGCAATGGGAAGCTTTAGAAAATTACGGTTCATAACCTGTGCAAAAGATGCAATAACCATAATTGAAAAAGTAACAACCATAATTCCATTTTCAATGCGTTGAAAAAAAGATAGTGTTTTCTTCATATTAACCTCCAATACTTATAAAATTACTGGGAGGTCCCAAATAGAGTACCCCCCTCATTATTAACAATATAGTATTTGTACTAATTAGATTTAAGTGCTTCGTTAACAGCCTCTTGCCATTTTGGATCAAATTTATAGTCTTTCTCTTCCGCTTTCTTTTTATAAGCTGCTTCTAAAACACTTTTGTCAATCTCATGGAATTCAACACCTAGTTTCTTTAACTCTTCTTCTGCTTCTGCATTAGCATCTGCAAGATATTGCCTTTGTGCTTCATAACCCTTCTTTACACCTTCCAAGAAAGGTTCCCTTAGGTCCTCAGGAATCTTGTTCCAAGCATCATCAGACATTGCTATAAGTATATATACGAATGCGTGATCTGTGTAAGTAATATTCTTTGTTATCTCATAGAAACCATTAGCTAAGCAATTAGAAATAGCGTTTTCAGCAGCATCGATTGTACCTTGTTGAAGTGCTGTAAATTGTTCATTTGCCGCCATAGCCGTTGGCATAGCTCCAAAAGATTCAAAAGCTCCCATATGATACTCATTTTGCATTGTGCGGATTTTTACACCTTTAAAGTCATCTATTGATTTAATTGGATCCTTGGAAAATACGTTACGGAACCCAGATTCCATATAACCTATTATATGTAAACCTAACTTCTCAGCCTCTTCTTCAATTAAATCACCAAGAGCACCATCAACAGCTGCATGGGCTTGGTCAGCATTTTCCCAAAGATAAGCTTGGTCAAGAATACTCATCTCTGGAATCCAATTTGTGAATACAGAATTTGCCGCTGTAGCTATATCAAGGTCGCCAGACATAGCCAATTCAACGGTATCACGCTCTCCACCTAAAGCTCCACCAGCCACTATTTCAATTTGTATCTTTCCATCAGTTGCCGCAGCTACTTCCTCGGCGATTTTTTCGGCCCCTTTGTAATAATTGGTTGTTTCGTTATCAACCATCGCTAATTTAAATGTAATGGTATCTTCACTAGATATTTCTGAAACATCTGTGGTTCCATTAACCTCGTTATTACCTTTATTATCCTTCTTAGAACAACCCATAAGTGATGTTGAAATTAATAGTAAAGCCATTAAAAGTGCAACTATACTTCTTTTTCTTCTCATCATTATTTTCTCCCTTCTTTCTGGCCATTAGCCAATATTTTTTATATAAACTAGCGATTCTTTAAATCGACTAGTTTATTTCATTGCTAAATTTAACTTTTAAAAATAATTAATCTATATTATTTCAACGACTTCAAAGAAAGGTTTCATTCTTCAAACTGTAGTTTCATTGTACGGGATGTCGTTTTCAATTGCAAAGTTTTAAAACTTTCAATTTCATGTATATTTTAAAGTTTAATTCCATTTCCTAACTTATACTCTAATATTCTTAATATTTAATCACACTTTGTTTCTTGCTAAAAAACAAGCTTGATTATATTATCCAATATAACCAAGCTCTTTTGATATTAAATTAGCATACTTAACCACTTCTTTGGCAAATACCTTCACTTTATCCTCTGTTACACGTATAGTTGGTCCTGAAATACTTATTGCCCCCTCAACTTCACCATGCATATTAAAAACAGGTGCCCCTATACATCTAACTCCTACCTCATTTTCTTCATTGTCTATAGCATAACCTTTTTCTTTAACTATCTCTAATTCTTTTTTCATAGTTCCCAAATCTGTAATAGTATACTTTGTCAACTTTTCTATTTTAGAGCGACTCCACACTTCTTCTACTTCATCCTCAGATAATTGAGCTAAAATGACCTTACCCACAGAAGTACAATATAGCGGACTTCTCCTTCCAATAGTTGAAGCCATTCGAATAGTATTATCTGCTTCCACCTTGTCTATATATACAATTTCATTGTCCTCTCTAACAACAAGATGAACTACTTCATTTACTTCTTTCATTAACTGCTTGGTATAAGGCCTTGATGTAGTTAGGATATTCATATCCTCTACTTTTTTGTTTCCTAACTCAAATAATTTTAAGGTAATCATATATCGATTAGTTTTATCATCCTGTACTACGTAACCTTTATGATTTAATGTGGACAAAAGTCTATATACTGTGCTTTTATGAAGTCCTACTTTCTCACTTATTTCTGTAACTCCTAACCCCTCACTATAATCTGATATGACTTCTAATATGGATAAAGCCCTATCTACTGATTGAACTACATCTGTCATTTTAATCTTTCCCCTCCCTATAGATTTCATTTTGATTATAACACATTATAAGAAATTAATTGATACTGTTTTATAAATATTTAAAACACACCTTGCAATTATTTATGTCTTTAACTATAATATATAATAGGTTGTTTCATTATACAAATCACAGTTTCATAAAGTGAAATATTGCTAGAAGAGGTGAATTTCCTTGCAAAAATATGAAGTTTTAAAGAGAATTGAAAAAACTGGAATTGTTGCTGTTGTTAGAGCAAAGGATAGTGAAGAGGCTAAAAATATTGCCTATGCCTGTATAGATGGAGGTATTGATTCTATAGAAATTACCTTTACTGTACCTGGTGCTCACAAGGTAATTGAAGCTTTAGTAGATGAGTTTGGAGACAAGCTCTTAGTTGGTGCTGGTACTGTTTTAGATAGCGAAACAGCTAGAGCTGCACTCCTTGCTGGAGCTAAGTACATAGTTAGCCCTAACTTTGACCTAGACACAGCAAAACTATGTAATAGGTACCAAGTTCCTTATATGCCTGGATGTATGACCATAACCGAAATGATCAAAGCTATGGAATCCGGGGTGGATATTATTAAAGTATTCCCTGGTAGTGCCTTCGGTCCATCCTTCATAAAAGCTATAAAAGGTCCTCTACCACAAGCTAATTTAATGCCTACAGGTGGAGTCAGTTTAGACAATGTGGATCAGTGGATTAAAAATGGATGTATAGCTGTAGGTGTAGGTGGTGCATTAACTAAAGGTTCTAAAGAAGATATGACCAAGGCTGCTAAGGCATTTGTGGAAAAAATTAAAGAAGCTAGAAAATAAGAACAGAATTAATAGGAGGTATATCATATGAAAAAAGTTGTTACTCTAGGAGAGATAATGCTTCGATTATCAACTCCAAGATTCGAAAGATTTGTTCAAGCTGAATCCTTTGATGTAGTCTATGGTGGTGGAGAAGCAAACGTTGCCGTATCTCTAGCTAATTATGGAATGGATGCTTACTTCGTATCCAAATTACCTGAGAACGATATTGGTCAAGCTGCTATTAATCACCTGAGAAGATTTGGCGTTGACACTAAATATGTAGCTAGAGGTGGAGACAGAGTAGGGATCTACTACTTAGAAACCGGTGCTTCTATGAGACCTTCAAAGGTAATATATGATAGAGCCTATGCATCAATTGCTGAAGCCGATCCTTCAGACTTCGACTTTGATGAAATATTTAAAGATGCAGACTGGTTCCATTTTTCCGGTATCACTCCTGCTCTAAGCGACAAAGCCGCAGTACTTACTGAAGAAGCATTGAAAGCTGCAAAAAAACATGGAGTTACAGTGTCCGTTGATCTTAACTATAGAAAGAACCTATGGACACCTGAAAAAGCTCAAAAGATAATGACCAACTTAATGCAATATGTTGATGTTTGTATAGGAAACGAAGAGGACGCTGAGTTAACCTTAGGTTTCAAGCCTGGCGAAACGGATGTTACTACAGGAGAACTGGAGTTAGAAGGCTACAAAAACATATTTAAGCAGATGATGGAAAAATTCAACTTCAAATATGTAGTTAGCTCTTTAAGAGAATCCTACTCTGCATCAGACAATGGTTGGTCAGCATGCGCTTATGATGGCAAAGAATTCTACCACTCAAGAAAGTATGATGTAAGAATAGTTGATAGAGTTGGCGGTGGCGACTCCTTCGCATCAGGATTTATATATGGAATTTTAAATGATAAAAACTTCAAAGATGCACTAGAATTTGGTGTAGCTGCATCTGCATTAAAGCACACCATTCATGGTGATTTCAATATGGTAACAGTATCTGAAGTAGAAAACCTTCTACAAGGTGACGCTTCAGGTAGAGTGCAAAGATAGATTTTTTCCTATTTAAACACAGAGACGGGTCAACCCGTCCTACTCCCCCAAAAAAGCAATGGGATTGTCCCATTGCTTTTTTTATTTCTTAAACCATTCATTTATATCATCAAAGTCTTCCCAACCAATATAATCTATATTCTTTTGAATACAATATTCTTCTAGATAATCCTTGGCAAATAGGATGTCTACCTTTTCTGCAACATGAATATCTGTAGAGCCATCCCCTAAAAATATTATATTGTCATATCTCTTTCTGTAATCCTTTAGTATTTCTACTTTACAATCTACATAATGATCTTCGTCTATTACATGGGATAGATATTCTTCATCATAGTATTCAACTTTCACACGATCCCCATCAAATATAAGTTTATTTGCATATATAGGTATTTCCTCAAATCCATGTTTTTTGAGAAATGGCTTTATGCCCGTTTCAAAACCCCCACTTACTATTGAAAAGGGAATATTTTGATCCTTTAAATTATTATAAAATCTTTTAAATCCTTTCTGTAGCTCCACCTCATTTAAAATATAATCTAAATACTGATCTTCAGATAAACTCACATTGGAAAAGTGTAAATTAAACAGAGTCTTTAAATCAATTTCTCCATTTCTATATCTTTCTCTAAGTTTTTCTATGTACTCCCTTTCCGCAAGTCTATCGAATAGTCTTGTATTGGTATCAAAGGTAGTTATAGTTCCATCAAAGTCTGATAATACTACCGTGTTATTTAGGTCTTCTAAATTTTTCATAATCTCCTCCTTCTAATATAATAGTATAACAGATAAAATGATATTAGCTTGAGATTTCCTTTAATAGGTTTGCCATTTCAATAGCAGTAATAGCTGCATCATAGCCTTTATTTCCTGACTTAGTCCCAGCTCTTTCTATTGCCTGCTCGATATTATCTGTTGTTAATACACCAAATATTACAGGGATTTCCGTATCAAGTGAAACACTGGCTACTCCCTTGGTTACTTCCGCAGATACATAATCAAAGTGAGATGTAGCACCTCTTATAACAGCTCCCAAACATATTACTCCATCATATCTACCTGATTTAGCCATTTTCTTTGCTACAAGGGGTATTTCAAAAGCACCTGGTACCCATGTAATATGGATATCCTCCTCTTTTACACCATGACGTTTTAAAGCATCCATAGCTCCTGATAGAAGCTTACCACCTATAAATTCATTATATCTCCCTACTATAATACCAAATTTTAATCCTTCCGCAATTAATTTTCCTTCAAATATCTTCATCATTTATGCCTCCTTAAATTCTAACATATGTCCCATTTTTGCTTGTTTTGTTTTTAAATAATAAGCATTTTTTTCATTATAGTTCATCTGAATAGCTACTCTTTCAACAACTTCCATACCGTAACCAGCAAGTCCAGATATTTTTCTAGGATTATTAGTCAACAATTTAATCCTTTTCACACCCAGATCCGCTAATATTTGGGCACCAATACCATAATCCCTCATATCCTCTGGAAAACCTAGGGCTAAATTGGCCTCAACTGTATCCATACCTCCATCCTGTAAGGAATAAGCTCTTAACTTATTAATTAATCCAATTCCTCTACCTTCTTGACGCATATATACCAATATTCCACGGCCTTCTTTGTTAATTTGTTCCATAGCCGTTGCAAACTGTTCTCCACAATCGCAACGAATAGATCCAAAGGCATCACCTGTAAGACATTCAGAGTGGACACGAACCAAAACAGGTTGTCCATCGTCTACATCACCCTTTACCAAAGCCACATGATGTTCGCCATTCAATTTGTTTTCGTAACCTATAATTCTAAAATCCCCATATTTTGTTGGCATATTAGCTTCTGCTACATGATCGATAAGTATTTCATTCTTTCTTCTATAGGCAATTAAGTCTGCTATAGTTATTATCTTTAAACCATGCTTCTTTACAAATTCCATTAGTTCTGGAACCCTTGCCATGGTGCCATCCTCATTCATTATTTCGCAAATTACACCGGCAGAATATAATCCGGCAAGTTTTGCTAAATCTACAGCAGCCTCTGTATG
The DNA here is from genome assembly GCA_012518955.1 of Tissierellia bacterium. Classification (GTDB taxonomy): domain Bacteria; phylum Bacillota; class Clostridia; order Tissierellales; family Tepidimicrobiaceae; genus DUNJ01. The sequence continues at coordinate 12,974 of JAAYRD010000034.1, forward strand.
GCCAGCTCTTTTTAACACTCCACCCTCCCTTGCCTCTAATGGGAATATATGTCCTGGCTTTCTAAAGTCTGTAGCCTTAACACTCGGATCTAAAACCTTCTGAATTGTAAAAGCCCTTTCATGGGCAGATATACCTGTAGTAGTTTCTGCAGAATCAATGGATACAGTAAAGGCGGTTTGATGATTATCTGTATTATGTTCCACCATTTGGGGAATATCTAAATCCTTTAGTCTATCCCCAGACATAGGCATACATATAAGACCACGGCCATATTTTGCCATAAAATTAATAGCTTCAGGAGTTACCTTTTCAGCTGCCATTAGAAGATCTCCCTCATTTTCTCGATCCTCATCATCTACTACAACTATAAGCCTACCTTCTCTAATATCTTCAATAGCCTCTTCAATAGTATTAAACTTATACATATTTAACTCACTCCTTTTATTTATGTAGTCATCTTAAATAATTTTAAATCTATACAAACCCATGTTTATTTAAAAAATCCATATCTATAGCTGATTTAGGGGTTGCTTCTTCTTTAAAGGATAAAAACCTTTCTATATATTTTCCAACCATATCCACCTCTAGATTAACCTCATCACCTACACTTTTCTCAACCAGTGTTGTTTCCCTCTTAGTATGGGGAATAATGGATACTTTGAAAATTTCATCATCCA
>JAAYRD010000186.1 GCA_012518955.1 Tissierellia bacterium
AGCGCGTTCATTTTACCCTTGACAATCTCAAGGCGGACTTTTATAATTGTCAGGGCGAAATTTAAAGCAATTTGAAGCAATTCTATAAAACATTGTGCTATTTTTTCATGTTTAGTTTACAAAGCCTGTAATTTATATCTGGTCAAGTCGATATTATCACAACTGTCATTTAAATAACAATTGATTTTGTCTATACTAAACTACATAATATTAAGTTTTTCTATCTAAAAAAATAGAATAACCATATAAAACGATGCGTCGTTTTATATGGTTATTTGGATTTTAATAAAAGCCTGGCTGATGCTCTTGTTACTCCAATATTGTTTCCTATCTGTTCATAAGTATAACCTGCCTTTCTACCTAGCTCCACATATATCTTCTTATATTTTGTTAGATACCTTTTTCTTGAACCTTCTTTTATTAGTCTATAGTCCTCTTTTCTTGGGCAAGCTATCTCCAGTATTTGATCTAAATCTAAAGGTTGTTTCTCTTCTAAGTTTGTAATTGTGTTTTTAAACTCATCTGTTCCTATAATATGACTTTTCTCAGATATGTCTTTAAAAGCACTATTGTCTATAGAGTTACCCGCCATAAGTTCTATATATTTGTTTATCGCTTCCGTTCGGTTTAAAGAAAGCATATTAAGCAACTCATCTATATCTACAATACTCTCCATATTAATTCTATAAAATATATCACTACTCCATTTATAGTTTTCCATTGTTGTGCATATTTTTTCACAAATAGGATTATTATGTATGTACCTTGTAAGAGTTAAGATATAGCTCTCATCTTGCACCAATATACCTGTATATCTGCCTTTAAAAACAGGACCTGTTCTTTTTCTACTAGAATTATAATATTTAGCATATCTGGTATTGATACTATGCATTACCTTGCTAATCGGTATGTTAAAAGTTTGTATCAAAAAATGGTAATAATTATCCATTATTACATAAGCATATATTTTAAAATCATATATTTCCTTTGTTTCACTAAGAATTTCCAATAAATTTTTCTTATCCCTGTCCTCTATAAATATTGGTTTTCTATTATTTCCTCTTTGAATTATATAATATATGGCACCATAGTACTCTATTCTAGATTTTCTCCCCATATTATCCCCCTTTACATCTTCCCAATATATAGAATATTCTACATAACTTTTGTTTTTCCTTTTTCTCGGCAAAATATTATTAATTTCCCAGGAAATATATAATATATGATGTCTTTTAGTCGAAAACAATATAAACCACGATTTCTACGATGAAAGAAACCGTGGTTTTTATTAAAATTTCTGCGCGAAACTTACTCTCAAGTTCCAAACATCTCACCTCAAATATAAACTTCTATTAGTCAAATTTAGATATACCATTGGATAGATTAGGGACATCCTTCCCATATTTTACTGCCTGAATTTCAGCTACAATAGATAAAGCTATCTCCTCTGGAGCTTCCCCACCTAAATCTATCCCTATAGGAGTATATACTTTCGATAATTCTTCTTTTGAGTATCCTTTTTCTAAAAGATTTCTAAAGCAACCCCTTATCTTATTAACACTACCTATCATACCAATATATCTAGCATCACTTCTTAGTACAGCTTCTAAAGCTTCTTGGTCATGTTTATGTCCATGGGTAACTATAATTACAAATGTATCCCTATCAATACTTATTCTATTAAGATTTTCTACTATGCTACCGGGCATAAGGTTTTCTACTTTAGGGAATATTTCAGAATTTAATCTTTCCTTCCTATCATCCATAACTGTAATAGAATATCCTAATATTTTTGCTATCTTAGATATCTTTTCAGAAATATGCCCTGCCCCCGCAATTATCAATTTCTCCTGAGGACTATAAACTTTTATAAACAAACTAACATTTCCACCACATGTCATAGGTAGAGTATTTGAATCTTTTACATTCCTATCGAGATTGTAGTCTATTAATGTAGATTCTTTTTTTCTTATGTATTTTGCAGCATCTTTCTTTGCTCTCTCTTCCAATATACCTCCACCGATAGTACCTTCCAATAGATTGCCATCCTCATCTACCAGCATGGTGCTTCCAACTCCTCTGGGTGTAGAACCATCACTGCTTACAATGGTTACCATAGCTGCTGGTTTGTTTTTCTTTATACATTCATTAAGTTTTATTAAAACCTTTCTATCTTCAATCATTTTCAATCGTCCTTTCAAGAATGGTCATTTATCTTATTAACATAAGGTTGGCAGGCTATTCTATTGTTTATTCAATAAATACTGTATTCCTTCCAAGACACCGCCGCCAATGGCCCTAGCTTTATCAGAAATAGTAAAAGCATATTCTTTTACTCCCCTGGGATCGATATCCCCTATCTTCAGCCCTTTTTTAACATAGGTTCCTTCCTTTATCATTCCTCTAAGGATACCTCCTATCTGAGCTATTATTACTTCTTCCCCTATCTGAGCAAGTATATCTTCTTTTTCAACCATATCTCCTATATTATAGAAGGCTTTAATTACTCCATCAGCATTTGCCCTGATAACTCGTTCTTCCCCAAAACCTAGTATATCTCCTGGTATTCCAGTATTTGAGGCTGGTTTCCCTTTGTGAATAACCTTGCCTAAATTATGCCCCCTTTGACTTTCCACCACCAAGTCTACATCTGCTCCAGCTTCAAACCCAGGCCCTACTCCTATGGTTATAGGTGCCATTTTCCTATTGGTTCCCAAGTTCTTCTTTGCAATAATAGCATCTACCACTGCCAGAGGTTTTAATTCTTTTATTATATCTCCTTTTTCATCTATGTATATAGGAACATTTCCTTCCTCTAATGTTTGATAAATACTATCCAAACTCTTCGCCAAGATACCTCTAACTCCTTCTACAGTCGTCTCTCCATTATATACGGCTTCACTGAAGGAGACCGTCCTTCTAATGGTTAGTGGTTTCTCTATTTCTAATACTACAACCTTATATCCTGACATATACAACCTATGGATTATTCCAGATGCTATATCTCCACCGCTTCTTACAACTATTGGTTTCATGAGTATTCACCTTCTATTTTATAAGGATTTATCCATTTGTTCCTATTTATTATATTATATCACATGTAATTCTTCACACCTTTAAAACACATGTGTCCCATCTATTATAGATATTTAATAATATCCCTTGCCAATTATAATATTGTGGTTTTTAATTAACTTTGCCTATCCATATTCACACGCTACAAGATAAAGGCAATAGTCCGTAAACTATTGCCTTTATCTTACCACTTTCCATATCCACAACTTGGGAATATACAATTTTCACAGCTTAAACAGAACCCTCCATGGCCTAGTCTTCTAATATCTCTTTTTTCTATCCTCTCCCCTGCCATGACCCTGGGAAGGATTAAATCAAATATGTTAGTTTTACAATACATAACACAAGCTGGAAGTCCCAATACTGGTATATCTCCTATATAAACCATCAAAAACATTGCTCCTGGAAGAGTTGGTGCTCCATAAGATATTATATTTGCTCCTGCTTTTTTTATTCCCA
>JAAYRD010000187.1 GCA_012518955.1 Tissierellia bacterium
TAGAAATAAAAAAACTTCGGGTTTTCCGAAGTTTTAATTATACGGCTTCATTTACCTTGTCATTCAATCTTTTAGTTAATTTGCTAACCTTCCTTGAAGCAGCATTTTTGTGAACTGTATTCTTGAGAGCTGCTTTCTTAAGCTTCTTATCTATAGTTTTAAGTAATTCTCTGGCTTCATCAGTGTTATTGTTTTCTAAAGCTATATCAAATCTTTTAATATATGTTTTAATTTCAGATTTTCTAATCTTGTTAACAGCCGCTTTTCTTTCAGAAACACGGATTCTTTTCACTGCAGATTTAATATTTGCCAATATCTTCACCTCCCTAATCTTAACAAAAAATATTCTATCACGATAATGCATAAAAAGCAAGGAAAATGAAATATATAGTACATAAAAATAAGATATTGAAGAAAGATAATATTAATAGACTAATAGGAGGTAAAGATGATAGAAATAAGAACAGATCTAGCCATAGAAAATAGGGAGATGTATCAAGAGCAAAATGAAGGAGAAATTCCTGGAATAAAGGTGGAAAATAAGGAGGGGAAGGACTATACTATTACCCGGGTGAGGATATTGGATGAACTAGGTGAAAAAAACTTAGGGAAGCCTAGGGGAATCTATATAACCATTGAGTCACCAAAATTAAAGAATTCGGATCAAGAGTTGAAGGACGAGATGAGCAAGGTTTTGGCCAAGGAGATAAAAGCTTTAGGTATGAATGACGAAAATACAAAGACTCTAATAGTGGGTCTAGGGAATTGGAATGTAACACCGGATGCTTTGGGACCTAAGGTTATAGATAGGGTTTTGGTGACGAGACAATTCTTTATAGCTTATAAGAAAGATAGTGATGAGACAGTGGCCAATGTTTCCGCCTTGTCCCCTGGAGTAATGGGGCTTACTGGTATAGAGACAGGGGAGATTATAAAGGGGATAGTGGAGAAGACCAAACCGGATTTGGTAATTGCCATAGATGCTCTAGCATCTAGGAGGATGGAGAGGGTGAATACCACCATCCAACTGTCGGATACAGGGATCAATCCTGGGGCTGGTATAGGAAATAAGAGATTAGGATTGAATGAAGAGTTTCTAGGAGTACCAGTACTGTCCATAGGGGTGCCTACAGTGGTGGATGCGGCTACCATGGTGAATGATACTATGGATTTGATAATAGGCTCTATGAAGGAGCAGGCGGATGTAGGAACTGAATTCTATGGTATGCTTGAGGGAATATCCAATGAAGATAAATATACCCTTATTAAAGAGGTTCTAGAGCCCTATATGTCCAATTTAGTGGTAACTCCTAAGGAAATTGATTTAATTATAGATGATTTGTCAATAATAATTGCCAATGGGTTGAATATAGCCCTACACCATGGAATCCACTTAGACGATGTAAATAGGTATATAAGATAAAAGAAACTCCCTAAAACAATAATCATATATCCAGTTGGAAATGAATATAATCTATGTATTGAATACTAAATTTTAGGGAGTGTTTTTTATGAGAGGAAAAAGTAGTAGAAACACCTATATTATTTTTGCTTTAATATGCCTTATAGTATTCAATTCAGGGACTATATTAATTAGGACTATGGGAAATAAAGCAAAATTGGATGAAGAAGAGGAAGCAAGACCAGTATTTAAGGAGGAAAAATCTGAGAAAAGGAATGAAAGATTGCTTATTGCCCTCGTTAGCAGAACAAGCTCTATTATAAATTTACATAGAAGTCAACAGTCTTCTAGCAATAATGGCCTAGGGGGATACTTAAATCTGTCTTTAAAGGATAGGTTTAAGGGTTTTGTGAAAGCTCAATTTCCTTCCGTTCTATCCTTCAATACAAAGCCAAAGGCTAAGGATGGAGATGAATTGAAGGAAGA
>JAAYRD010000035.1 GCA_012518955.1 Tissierellia bacterium
ATTCTGTTTTACCTGTTCCTGAATTTGAAATAGCTCTGCAGTAGTAATAGTAGATATTCGTTTTAAGTCATCTTCATAGGGTTTTAAGGGATGTCCACTAATATAAATTCCTAGCATCTCCTTTTCCATAGCTAGCAAATTCTTCTGAGAAAATTCCTTTAAGTCAGGTAGATTATCATCTGACATTTTAGTGTCTATGGTTTCAAACATGGAAAATTGCCCTGCTATATTCCTTTTTCTATCGGAATGAATCCCATCCATAGTCTTTTCAAATATTGCTAATAACTGAGCTCTATTTCCTCCTAAACTACTCATGGCACCACATTTAATCAAACTTTCTACTGCTCTTTTATTCATTACTGATGAGTCTATGTTCTCTATCCTTTCGCAAAAATCTGTGAAACTCCTGAAGGGGCCATCCTCTCTAGCTTTTATAATTACCTCTATAAATCCTTCTCCTACATTTTTTACTGCCATTAGACCAAATCTAATCTTTCCATCTATTACAGTAAACTTCTTATAACTTTCATTTATATCAGGAGGCATTATATCTATACCTAGTCTTTTACATTCCTGTATATATAAAGAAACAGAGTTTGTATCCCCCATTACACTACTTATGAGAGCGGCCATAAATTCTACTGGATAATAATATTTTAGCCAAGCTGTCCTGTAAGCAACTACTGCATAGGCAGCGGAATGACTTTTGTTAAAGGCATATTTGGCAAAGTCTATCATTAAATCATATATCATATTAGCAGATCTTTCATCTACGCCATTCCTACATGCTCCATCTATAATGACTTCTCCTTTTTCATCGGTTTCTCCATATATAAATCTTTTCCTCTCTTCCTCCATTACCTTCATGTTTTTCTTGCCCATGGCTCGTCTTAATAAGTCTGCCCCACCCATAGTAAATCCACCTATATCTCTGACTATCTGCATTACCTGCTCTTGATATACTATACATCCATAGGTTACATCTAATATAGGTTTTAGTTTAGGATGTAGGTATTGGATATCATGGGGATTGTTTTTATTCTCTATATATTTGGGAATTTGATTCATAGGCCCTGGCCTAAATAAAGAGTTGGCAGCTATTAGGTTTTCAAACATATTAGGTTTTAATTCCTTTAAAAATTGCCTCATGCCAGCACTTTCAAATTGAAATATTCCCAAGGTTTCTCCCTTAGCAAACATCTCCAAAACCTTTGGATCATTATAGTCAAATTTAGAAAAGTCTATCTTCTTTCCATGATTTTCTTCTATTAATTTCACAGCATCCCTAATCACCGTAAGGGTTCTCAATCCTAAGAAGTCCATCTTTAAAAGTCCCAATTCTTCCAGCTCTATCATGTCGAATTGAGTAGTTATAGCATCATTATTCCTAGATAAGGGCACATAGGTAGTAATAGGTTCCTTTGAAATCACTACCCCTGCTGCATGGGTAGAGGTATGTCTTGGTAATCCTTCTACTGCCATAGCTAAGTCTATTAACTTCTTAACTTCATCTTTAGAATTATATGCTTGTTTTAAGCTTTTATTTATATCTAAAGCTTTGGATATTGTAATACCCAGTTCCATAGGTATCTGTTTTGCTATATAGTCTACATCTCCGTAAGGCATATTTATTGCTCTTCCTACATCCCGTATAGCTCCACGGGCTGCCATAGTACCAAAAGTGGCTATTTGAGCTACCCTGTCTTCTCCATATTTCTCTACTACATAATCTATTACCTCTTCCCTTCTCTCATAGCAAAAATCTATATCTATATCTGGCATAGATACCCTTTCAGGGTTTAAAAATCTTTCAAATAATAATTCATATTCCAGTGGATCTATGTCAATTATTCCTAAAGCATAGGATATAATACTTCCTGCTGCAGAGCCTCTTCCAGGTCCTACCATTATTTCATTATCCTTTGCAAACCTAATGAAATCCCAAACTATTAAAAAGTAATCTACATACCCCATATCCACTATGGTGTTAAACTCAAAATCAAACCTATCCCTTATTTCCTGGGTTATAGTTGGATATCTATTCCTTAGCCCTTCCACACATAATTTCTTTAAATAGTCTTCATTAGTATATCCTTCTGGTACCTTATATTCAGGTAGGTGTAGGGTGCCAAAGTCTAAGGTCACATCACATCTTTCTGCAATCTTTACCGTATTCTCTAAGGCTTCTTCCACATGACCAAATATACTTTTCATTTCATCATAAGATTTTAAATAAAACTGATCTGTGGGAAATTTCATTCTATCCTCTTCGTCTATGGTTTTTCCCGTTTGAATACATAGAAGGACATCATGGACCAAAGCATCTTCCCTTTTCAAATAGTGAACATCATTGGTAGCTACCAATGGTATGCCTGTTTCTTCACTTATCCTTATAAGCTGTTCATTAACTTGTTTTTCCTCTTCTACACCATGATCCTGTATCTCTAGATAGAAATTGTCCTGGCCAAATATTTCATTGTATTTAAGGGCTATTTCCTTAGCCTTTTCATAATTGCTATTAAGTATATGGCGCTGCACTTCTCCACCTAAACAAGCGGATAAAGCTATTATTCCTTCACTATATTTTTCCAATATATCATGATCGATCCTTGGTCTATAGTAAAAACCGTTTACATATCCTTCGGAAACTATCTTCATTAGATTCATATATCCGGTATTATTTTCAGCTAGAAGAACTAAATGATATTGACTTTTATCCTTGGGCTCCCTTTCCGTATATTTGTTTATGGCCACATAGACTTCAGAGCCTAGTATTGGATTTATGCCTCTTTTTTTAGCCTGCTTATAAAAGTCTATCACCCCAAACATTGAGCCATGATCCGTTATTGCTAGAGAATCCATTCCCAGTTCTACTGCCCTATCCAATAGATCCTCTACTTTACTAGAACCATCTAGCAAGCTATATTCCGTATGAACATGTAGATGAACAAACTTATCCTTGTAAGTCATTTTAAAATCCTTTCTATTTCTATTAATATTTATATATTAATTCTATCATAATTTGAGACAAATAAAACTTTTTGTTTAATAAGAGTTTTTATATAAATTAAAAAGAATGCTAACTCAATATATATTATTCTCTTTTTATGATAAAATAGATGTATTAAATATTTTGGAGGGCACAAGATGAAAAGAATAATAGTTACAAATAACAGATATGTATATGAAAAATTTAAAGATACTTTAGAAATGGAATACTATGAGGACTTCACCTACCTGGATATTCTTTCCTATGTAAGGGATAAGATCCATGAGGGCTATAAGTTGATCACCCATCCTCTATCTGGTAGTGTGAAGCCTAACGAAACACCATATAAATCCATAGTCATAGGTGAAAAAAGTAGTGCTTTAGATCTTGATAGCCTAAGGATCATTGAAGAGAGTATTGCCACTACTAAAAAGTTTATAAGTAATAAACCTACTCCTAATTGGACAGAAACCGTTCTAGACGATTTTAGAGTTATTGACCTGTCTTTAATAACAGGTGCAATTGAAAGAATGATCGATCTATAAAAGCCAATAAATCCCTTATATAAGGGATTTATTTTTATTGTCTATAATTATATATCCTTTAACCCATGTTCAATTAATTGACTTAACTCATTAAGAGCTTCTTCTGCATCTTCTCCTTTTGCCATCAAAGTTATTTCTTCTCCATGGAAAGCCCCTAGAGACATAACTCCTACAATACTCTTTCCATCGACCTTGGTTCCATCCAATTCTATATATACATCACTAATAAATTTATTGGCAGTCTGTACAAACAATGCAGCTGGCCTTGCATGTAGTCCTGATTCATTGTTTAAGATTACCTTTTTAACTATCATACTATTTCTCCTTTCCTCTAAGCTTATCTGCAATTTCATCTATCCTTCTCAGTCTATGATTCACTCCTGATTTTCCTACGGGAACAGCCAACATAGCCCCTAATTCCTTCAAACTAGCTTCTTTATGGGCTAATCTTAGCAATGCTATTTCCTGTAGGTTCTTAGGAAGTTTATCCAATCCAATTTCATTATCTATATATTCAATGTTTTCAACTTGCCTTACAGATGCATTTATGGTCTTACCTAAATTGGCTGTTTCACAATTCACTATTCGATTTATATTGTTCCTCACATCTTTGAAAACTCTAATATTTTCAATTTTCAACAGTGCTTGATGAGCTCCCATTATATTTAATATATCTACTATTTGTTCCCCTTCTTTTATATAGATTACATAATTGTCCTTCCTAACCACTATCTTAGAATTTAAATTGAAGGAATTTATAATATTAGATAGATCCTTTCCATGTTCTTCGTTGTTGGTAACAAATTCTAAGTGATAGGTTTTTTCAGGATTGCTAATGGAGCCACCTCCTAAAAAGGCACCTCTAATATAGGACCTTTTACAGCATCTATTGTCTATCAAATTCTTAGGCATTCTGTAGTCAATAGTATAATAACTATTACTACCATCCGTTAAAAAACCTACATCTTCTAATATTTCTTTGGTTGTGTTCCCATTATTTACTACGATCAGGTAATTATTGTTCTTCTTCAGCTGTCTATTTCTTCTAACCATTACTTCAACATTTGTATCATACAAAGTCTTAAGTAATGTAAAAATCCTCCTAGCTATGGCAGCGTTTTCCGTATTAAATCGCAAATTTATCTTATTAATGCCGCTAATCTGAATAGTGCCGCTCATGCGGACAATGGCGGCTAATTCTGCTATTGGACAACATCTTCTTTCAATGGGTAGCCTAGATAGTTCATTCTTAGTTCTTGATGAAAACGACATTTTATCGCTCCTCAATCTTAATTAATTTTAAATATACTTTAGCGCATCTTGAATTACCTTTTTTTCTGCTTCGTACTTAGCTAACTCTGCAGCTTTATCTGCATGAACAAATAAAGCCTCTACAAAACCTTCCTGTTTCTGGGGAACAGATTCCATCTTATCGGTTTCCATAAGGTACCAATGGACTACCTTATGTACAGTCTCCTCTTCTTTTAAACTTCGATAACTATAGTGAACCTCTCCTATATATTTAACTATTTCTGCTTTTACTCCACTCTCTTCATGGACCTCTCTTAAGGCCGTCTCTGAAATATCTTCTCCTTCTTCAACTTTTCCTTTTGGTAATACCCAGTCTCCATTAAACTTCTTTAATAATAAAATTGTATTACCAAATAATACCACACCTCCAGCACTTACTTCTTCAATCATGAAATCAGCTCCCATTTATATCTACTCTTATACAAATGAAATTATAAATAATTATAGATATCAAAATTATTATACTATAATTATTGGGAATATGCTAAAAATATTTCAACATATTATTATAGTATTTAATTCTATATAAAGCTATATAAAACCATATAGTACTTGGATTATCCTACAATATTGTATAAACTATAATTTCCCTATGATATAATTTAGTTAGCTAATATTTCCATGGGTAATTTTGATTCTATTATACAAAATATATACGAGGTGATTTCTATGAATTTAAATGAAAAGTTTATAATAAATTTGCAAGGTAAGTCCTATGTTACTTATGAAGGACTTTTAGACCTAGCCCATCAAAAAAAATTAAGATCCATTGAAGTAGAGCTGATTCAAATCCCTTCACCGGACAACAACATGATTGCCATATGTAAAGCCACAGCTACGACAGAAGATCAAGTATATACGGATTTAGGAGATGCTAGCCCCCAATCTGTTAATTCTACCATAGTTCCTCATATCATTAGAATGGCGTCCACCCGTGCAAAAGCCAGGGTTCTGAGAGATTTAACAAATATAGGTATGACCTCCTATGAGGAAATTTCCCTTGATGACAATACTACGGTGGCAGA
>JAAYRD010000188.1 GCA_012518955.1 Tissierellia bacterium
AATAGAGTATATTTTGGAAAAGGTATTGACAAAGGACTTTCATTTATGATAATTTAAGATTAGCACTCGATGATAAAGAGTGCTAACAATCATCTAAACTATAAAATCTGAGGTGATAATAATGTTAGATGATAGAAAGGTAAAGGTTCTTCATGCTATAATCAATAGTTATATACTAAAGGCGGAGCCTGTTGGCTCGAGGACAATATCTAAACAATACGATCTAGGAGTGAGCTCTGCTACCATAAGGAATGAAATGTCAGACTTGGAGGAGTTAGGATATCTGAATAAGCCTCATACGTCTGCAGGGAGGATTCCTTCGGACAAAGCTTATAGATTGTATGTAGACCAACTATTAAAAGCAGAGAAGCTAAAGATGGACATGAAGAAAAAAAATGAGATAAAAAAAGCATTGGTTGAAGAATCTCAGGAAATTGATCAGCTGATTCAAAATTCTGCCAAGATAATATCAGCTATAACAAGTTATACATCATTGGCCATATCACCTCAATTAAAAGAGAGTAGATTAAAACATATACAGCTAATACCTATAGATGAGGCAGAAATATTGGTGGTTTTAGTTAATGAATCAGGTATTGTTAAAAATACAATATTTAGAGTTGAACAGAATATACCAGAGGATCAATTGTTGACCATATCCAATTTTCTTAACCATAAGCTAAAGGGTTTTACCATGGATGAAATAAACCAGGCAATGGATGAAGGAATATTTCGAGAGATCCATGATTTAAAGAAGATACTGGATAAAATAATTCCTATAATCAATAAGTCCTTAGAGGATATTGACAACGTGGACGTCTATGCCGATGGGGTTACTAAAATTTTTAACTTTCCTGAATATAGGGATTTAAACAAGGCAAAATCCTTCATATCCTTTATAGAGGATAAGGAGCTTTTAATAGATTTACTATTGAATGATACTTTAGAAGGGGATATAGAAATTACCATAGGAGATGAAAATATATATGACCCTATAAAGGATTGTAGCCTAATAACCACAACCTATAGGTTAGGAGATATGACTATAGGAAAAATTGGTGTTATAGGACCTACGAGGATGGAGTATTTTAAGGTGATAAATGCTTTAAGATTGTTCTCTGTCAACATGACAGAAATATTGGATATGCTTTTGGGTAATCCTAGAGTATAAAGTGCTTTATACTCTAGGAGAATCTAGATAAGTTTGGCGAGGTGATTAAGTGGAGGAGAAACAAAAGGTTGATAATGAAGAAATGGAGAATGAAGAATTAGAGGAAGAAAAGCCTGAAGAGCAGCCTGAAGAACAGGAAGAGGAACAAGCTAGTTCTCAATTAGAGGATGAGCTAGCATCGAAAGAAAAAGAGATAGAGGACCTAACCAATAGCCTATTAAGGCTTAGGGCAGATTTTGCCAATTATAAAAACAGGGTTGAAAAAGAGAAGGAAAGCACTATTGCCTATGCACTAGAGGGTTTGATGTGTGATTTATTGCCTGTTTTAGATAATTTTGAAAGGGCTATGGATAGTGCAGAGGAGAAGGATGGGTTCTATGAAGGTGTAAATATGATATATGAACAATTCGTGAAAGTCCTAGGTGATAATGGACTTCGGGAAATAGAGTGCGTAGGAGAATGTTTTGACCCTAATCTTCACCATGCAGTTTTTACTGAAGAATCTGAAGATGAAGAAGAGGGAATTGTATTGGAAGCTTTTCAAAAAGGATATCTACTAAATGATAAAGTTATCAGACCTAGTATGGTAAAGGTAGCTAAATAATATTTTAAGGAGGAATTTATATGGGAAAAATAATTGGTATTGACTTAGGAACCACGAATTCATGTGTAGCAGTTATGGAAGGTGGGGAACCTGTTATTATCCCTAATGCGGAAGGGAACAGAACCACTCCATCAATAGTAGCTTTTACTAAGGATGGGGAAAGATTGGTAGGAGAGACTGCAAAAAGACAAGCGATCACTAACCCAGATAGGACCATAGCTTCAATTAAAAGGGAAATGGGTAAGGATTATAAAAAGAATATAGATAGTAAGGATTATTCACCTCAAGAGATATCTGCAATGGTATTGCAAAAGATAAAAGCAGATGTGGAAAATTACTTAGGAGAGACTGTAACAGATGCAGTAATTACAGTTCCTGCATATTTTACCGATAGCCAAAGGCAAGCTACCAAAGATGCAGGTAGAATAGCTGGATTAAATGTACAAAGGATAATAAACGAGCCAACGGCAGCAGCCTTAGCCTATGGCATGGATAAGGATGAAGGGCAACATAAGATAATGGTATTTGACCTAGGTGGAGGAACCTTTGACGTTTCTATTCTGGAGCTAGGAGATGGGGTATTTGAGGTATTGGCTACTAGAGGAAATAACCACTTAGGTGGAGATGATTTTGACCAAGTTTTAATGGACTATATTGCGGAAGAGTTCAAGAAGGAAAATGGTGTAGATTTAAGAAAAGATAATATGTCCTTGCAAAGACTTAAGGAAGCTGCAGAAAAGGCAAAGAAAGAATTGTCATCTGTGAAATCTACAAATGTTAATTTGCCATTTATAACTGCAACTGCCTCAGGTCCACTGCATTTAAATATAGATATTACAAGAGCTAAATTTGAAGATTTAACATCCCATTTAATAGACAAAACCATGGAACCAGTTAAATTGGCTTTAAGGGATGCAGATCTTTCACCTGGAGATATAGAGAAGGTTATACTTGTAGGAGGTTCTATAAGGATACCGGCTGTACAGGAAGCGGTGAAGAAGTTAATAGGAAGGGATCCACAAAAGGATATCAACCCAGATGAATGTGTAGCTATAGGAGCTGCAATTCAAGGTGGAGTACTAAGTGGAGAAGTAGAAGATCTATTATTATTAGACGTAACTCCATTATCCTTAGGTATAGAAACCTTAGGTGGGGTAACTACTAGATTGATTGAAAGAAACACTACTATACCAACTAAGAAGAGCCAAGTATTTACTACTGCAGCAGATAGCCAAACTTCTGTAGACGTTCACGTGCTACAAGGGGAAAGAGAAATGGCTGCTGATAATGTTACATTAGGTCGATTCCAACTTACTGGTATACCACCAGCACCAAGAGGAGTACCACAAATAGAGGTAACCTTTGATATAGATGCCAATGGTATTGTCAATGTAAGTGCTAAGGATTTAGGTACAGGTAAGGAGCAAAAGATTACTATAACTGCATCAACTAACCTATCCGATGAAGATATAGAGAAAAAGATTAAGGAAGCAGAAAAATTTGCTGAAGAAGATAAGAAGAAAAAGGAAGCTATAGAAGTACGAAACAATGCTGACTCAATAGTTTATCAAACTGAGAAAACTTTGAAGGAATTGGAAGGCAAGGTATCTGATGATGAGAAGGCTAAGGTAGAAGAAAAACTAGACGAATTGAAGAAAGCATTGGAAGGGGATAATATAGAAGAGATAAAGACTAAGACAGAAGAATTGACTCAAGAATTCTATCAAATATCCCAAAAGATGTACGAACAAACCCAAGGTCAAGGACCTGAGGCTGGTGGAGATGCTGGCGGGGCTGATGACGATGTGGTAGATGCAGACTATGAAGTAGTAGATGATGAAGAGTAAATAATTGATAAAATTCAAAGCTAAATCCCTTGGATTTAGCTTTGAATTTTGATACACTATTATAGTAATAATTTTAAGGCTGGTGAAATCTATTGAGAGATTACTATGAAATACTGAATGTATCTAAAGAAGCAAGTCAAGAAGAGATAAAATCTTCTTTTAGAAGATTGGCAAAGAAGTATCATCCAGACCTGAATCCAGATGACAAGGAAGCAGAAAAAAATTTCAAAGAAATAAATGAGGCCTATGAGGTATTAGGAGATCCAGATAAGAGAAGACAGTATGATACCTTTGGGCATGCAGGGGTTAATGGTCAAGGAGGATATGGTCAAGACTTTGGTGGCTTTGGAGACATATTTGATGATATATTCGATATATTTGGTGGAGGCTTTGGTGGCCAAAGCTCTTCTAGAAGCAGAAGAAGAGGTCCTACTAGAGGAGCAGATTTAAGATATGATCTAAATCTAGAATTTAAGGAAGCAGTTTTTGGAGTAGAGAAGGAGATACAGATTAGGAAAGCAGAAAGCTGTGGAACCTGTAGTGGTACTGGTGTAAAACCAGGAAGTAGCAAGGAAACATGCGGGAAATGTAATGGAACTGGGGAGGTTAGATATGCTCAGCAAAGTCCCTTTGGCCAAATAGTTCGAGTGGCAACCTGTGATCAATGTCATGGTGAAGGGGAAATCATCAAGGAGAAATGTAATACTTGTTCTGGAACAGGAAAAGAAATTAAGAATAAAAAGATTAAGGTTAAGGTACCAGCTGGCGTAGATACAGGCTCTATCATATCCGTACGAGGAGAAGGAGAGCCAGGCGAAAGAGGTGGCCCAACGGGAGATCTATTTATCTATATATCCGTAGAAGAGCATGAAATATTTACAAGGAAAGGAAATGATATATTCTTTACAGTACCTATATCATTTGCTACAGCAGCCCTAGGGTCAGAAATAGAGATACCTACATTGGATGGAACCACTCAATATACAATTCCGGAAGGCACCCAAACTGGAACTCGATTTAGATTGAAAAACAAAGGAGTCCCCAATGTAAGAGGTGTTGGAAAGGGAGACCTATACTTTGAAGTAAAGGTAGAGGTTCCCAAAAAGCTTACGGAGAAACAGAAGGAATTGTTGATTCATTTTGCTAAGGAAAGCGGAGAGATCCCTAAGGAAGGCAAAAAAGGATTCTTTGGAAAGATGAAGGATGCCTTTGGAAATTAAGCAATCACTCATGTAGAGAGTGATTGTTTTTTTAGAGCATATGGTATTTTTAGTGGGGTTAGGGTATAATATTTGGAGATTTTAAAAAGGAAGTGAAGGTTATGAAATGGATTGAAGTTCAAATCAAGACCACTACTGAGCTGGAGGAAATAGTGGTAAATTTTATGTACGATGTAGGGGTAACCGGGTTGGCCATAGAGGATCCTAATGATATATTGGCCTTCCAACAATCAGAAGAGGATTGGGATTTTATAGATCCTAGTCTTATTAATCAAAATTATGAAGGGATCATAATAAAGGGATATTTTCCTGAGAGTGAGAATCTAGTAGAAAAGATTAAGCTCATTAGGGACGGTATTGAGAAAAATCCCTATACAGGCATAGGTAAGACCTTAGGTGAAGTGACTATAACTGAGGTATATGAAAAGGACTGGGCGGAATCATGGAAAAAATATTATAAACCTTCTAAAATTGGAGAAAAGATCGTCATCAAGCCTACTTGGGAAGAGTATATAAGGAAAGATGATGAAATAACCATTGAACTAGATCCAGGAATGGCCTTTGGCACAGGAACCCATGAAACCACTATGATGTGTATAGAAGCTTTGGAGAGTTATGTAAAGCAAGATGGGTTAGTATACGATATAGGCTGTGGCAGTGGTATACTCAGTATTGTAGCAGCAAAGCTTGGTGCCGGAAAAGTAATTGGAGTGGATTTAGATGAAGTTTGTGTAAAGGTGTCTAGAGAGAATATTAGATTAAACGAGGTAGAAGATATAGTTGAGATAAAGCAGGGTAATTTATTGGATGTATTGGAAAACAAGGCGGATGTTATCGTATCCAATATTATAGCTGAGGTAATAGCCCATATGATAGACGATGGGACTGTGAAGAATTACCTGGTTGAGGGGGGAGTATTTATCGCCTCTGGAATTATTACAGATAAGATAGATATGGTAGAGGAAAAACTTAACCAAAATGGATTTAAAATATTGGGGACCAAGATTATGAATGACTGGGCTTGTCTAATAGCCACTATAGAATAGGATGACTCTTATGAATAGATTTTTTGTAGATAGAGATCAAATAGTTGATAATAGAATAGAAATCCTTGGGAAGGATGTAAGGCATATTAAGAATGTTCTAAGGTTAAAACCTAAGGATCAAATAGAGGTTATCTGTGATGGAATGACTCATATATGTGAAATTATGGAGCTAGGTTCCAATAATATACCCTTATTGATAGTGGATAGTTTTGAGGGGAAGAATGAACCCCTTATTGATATAGTACTTTATCAGGGAATAGCCAAGGGAAGTAAGATGGATCTTATTATACAGAAAGCTACCGAAATAGGGATTAGTGAAATATATCCTATTATAACCCATAGAACTGTGGTAAAGATAAAGGATAGGAAGAAGGAGCAGAAGAAAGTTGAAAGATGGCAGGCTATTGTAGAAGAGGCATCGAAGCAAAGCAAGCGGGATAGATTGCCAATGATCAACGATATAACTAGTTTTAATGAAATGATAGATATTTTAAAAGACCAAAGCAATATAATAGTTCCTTATGAGGAAGAAGAAACCTTTGGATTGAAGGAAGCCTTGAAGAATATAGAGGAAGGCAAAATTCATATAATCATAGGTCCAGAGGGTGGCTTTGAAGAGGAAGAAGTGGAGATGCTGAAGGCTATCAATGGGAAAAGCGTTACTTTAGGGCCAAGAATTCTTAGGACGGAAACAGCAGGATTGGTAGTAGGCTCCATTGTTCTATATGAGCTTGGTGATTTAGGGGTGAGATTATGAAAAGAGTAGCTTTTTATACACTAGGATGTAAGGTAAATCAATACGAGACAGAAGCCATGGAAGAGATATTTCAACGAAGAGGATATAAGGTAGTAGATATTGAAGAAGAAGCGGATATATATGTAATCAATACCTGTACAGTGACCAATTTAAGTGATAGAAAGTCTAGACAATTTATAAGGAGAGCCAAAAGGGCTAATGAGGATGCTATAGTAGTGGCAGTAGGGTGCTATTCTCAGGTGGCTCCTGAGGAAGTGGAGTCCATAGAAGGTGTGGATATAGTCATAGGGACAACTGCCAGGGACAAAATTGTAGACCTATGTGAAGAGGTTATGGAGAATAGACAAAAAATTAATATAGTAAAAAACATAAAAGGACACAAGGATTTTGAAAACTTAAACATAGTGGATTTAAAGTCTAAAACCAGGGCCTATATAAAAATTCAAGAAGGTTGCAATCAATTTTGTAGTTATTGTATAATACCCTATGCTAGAGGTCCTATTAGAAGTAGGGCTTTGGAGGATATTGTAAAGGAAACCAAAAGATTGGCTAAGGCCGGTTTTAAAGAGATAATCCTTACAGGTATTCATGTGGCATCCTATGGCAAGGATTTAGATGGTATGGACCTATTGACTGTAATAGATGAGGTGGCTAAAGTTGAAGGAATAGAAAGAATTCGTCTAAGTTCTATAGAGCCTACATTGATAGATGAGGAATTTATGACAAGAGCGGTGGCAAATAAAAAGCTATGCGATCATTTTCATCTATCATTGCAAAGTGGAAGCGATAGGGTATTAAAGAGGATGAATAGGAAGTATACAACTGGTGAATATAAGAATATAGTAAAATTAATAAGAAGATATATGCCAGACGCTGGGATTACCACTGATATCATAGTAGGTTTTCCAGGGGAAACAGATGAAGAGTTTGAAGAAAGCTATCAATTTGTAAAGGATATACGATTTTCTAGGGTACATGTATTTAAATATTCCCCAAGAAAAGGAACTCCAGCAAGTAAATTCAAGGAGCAGATTCATGGCAATGTTAAAAATAGCCGTAGCGAAAAGTTGACCCTCTTAAGTGAAGAGATGATGGATGACTTTAACGAGAAACATATTGGAGAAACCGTAGAGGTATTATTTGAAGAAGAGAACAAGGATGATAAAGGATATATGGGAGGATATACAACCAATTATATCAGGGTAAAGGCTGAAGGTCAGGAAGATATTAAAGGGAAAATATTGCCTGTAAGGATAATTGGTAAAGAAAATGACATTTTAGTTGGAAAAATAGAGGAATTATAGTTTTTATATAGAATATATTATATATAAGGAAAAAGAGGGGGTGAGAAGGTGAGTAATTGTTTATTTTGCAAAATAATTAACAAGGAAATACCGTCGGAAATTTTGTATGAAGATGATAGGGTAATAGCCTTCAAAGATGTCAATCCCCAAGCACCTGTCCATATATTGGTAATCCCTAAGGAGCATATAGAGTCTGCTAATGATGTAGATGAGGGTAATTCTGATGTAATAGGTCATATATTTGCAGTTATAAATAGATTGGTTAAAGAATTGGGAATTGATAAAGATGGTTATAGGATTGTTAATAACTGTGGTGAATTTGGAGGACAGACTGTCTCTCATATCCACTTCCACATTTTAGGGGGACGTCAACTATTGTGGCCACCAGGCTAAAATCAGTTGCAGAAAATCCAAAGTTAATGTATAATAACAGAGTGTTATATTCCACTTATCAAAGTAATGTGGGGGGGACACTCTTGCAGTGGAAGAGGGGAGGGAAAAGTCGATGGCAGAAATTAAAATTGGAGAAAATGAATCTCTAGATAATGCACTAAGAAGATTTAAAAGACAATGTGCCCGTTCAGGCGTTCTTTCCGAAGCTAGAAAAAGGGAACACTATGAAAAACCAAGCGTAAGACGTAAGAAAAAATCTGAAGCAGCTAGGAGAAAAAAAGCAAGATACAGATAAGAATAAGTATAGAATAAGAAGGTGAATTTATATGTCCCTTAAAGATAGGCTCATGGAAGACTTGAAGGATTCCATGAGGAACAAGGATACTGTTAAGAAAAATACCATTACTATGATAAGGGCAGCTATTAAACAAAAAGAAGTAGATGAAAGAATCGAATTAGAAGATGAAGCTATATTGGATATAATATCTAAACAACTAAAGGAACGAAACAATGCAATAGAAGATTTTAAAAAAGGTGATCGACAGGATTTAGTAGATACAACCAAAGAAGAAATCGAAATATTGCTCAACTATTTACCTAAGCAACTTACAGAAGAAGAGGTAAAGGAAATCGTTGCAAAGACTATAGATGAAGTGAATGCAAAATCCATGAAAGATATAGGTGTTGTCATGCAATCTGTAATGCCAAAGGTTAAAGGTAGAGCTGATGGCAATATAGTTAATAAAATAGCAAGACAGATACTACAATAAAAAAACCTGGGTTTAAATCCAGGTTTTTATTCTATGAAAAATTATTGTATTAATATTAACAAATTTATTTTTTTAAATCATTTATAATCGGGTACTAATATACTAATAATAAAGGGGAGGTGAACTTATTGAAGAGAGTTAGGGTTTTATTATTAACTTTTTTAATCCTTATGTTGTTGAGTGGTGTAGTTTTTGGAGAGGATATGGGAGATGTCTATGTGGTTCCAGTTAAAGGTGAGATTACTAGGGCTACCTATAATTATTTAAGAACTACATTGAGGGATATAGTGAAGAATTCTCCAGAGGCTATAATATTTGAAATAGATACATATGGCGGATTAATCCATGAGACGGAGAAGATAAAAAATCTTATTATAGATTTAGATGTGCCCACTATTTCTTTTGTAAATAACAAGGCAGAATCTGCAGGAGTTCTAATTACCATATCAGGAGAAAAAGTTGTAATGTCTCCAAGTTCTACCATTGGCTCTGCTGAAACCATACCGGATACGGAGAAGGTACTATCCATGTGGAGAGGTTTTTTAAGGGATGTGGCCCAATTAAGAGGAAGGGATCCTGATATAATCCAAGCTATGGCTGACTCCGATTTCTATGTGGAGGGGATATCAGAAAAAGGAAAGCTTTTAAATTTAACAGGCCAAGAAGCTTTAGAATATGGAATTGCAGACTTTATATCCGATGACTATGAGCAGATGCTTGCCCATTTTAACATTGAACATTCCAATATCGTTCAAGTGGAAGAGTCTCTGGAGGTGAAGCTTGCCAAGGTCTTATCTAGCCCTTATCTAAATACCTTATTCTTGACCATAGGTTTTATAGGAATGGTAATAGAAATATTTACTCCAGGTTTTGGAGTTGGAGGAACTATTAGTATAATTGCTTTTGGTTTATTCTTTGGTGGAAATATATTGGCAGGAAATTCCCAATGGACATCTTTGGCTGTATTTGTTACTGGACTTATACTTTTAATTGTAGAGGCTATAGTGCCTGGATTTGGATTGCCAGGTATATCTGGTATAATACTGGTCATATTAGGTGCAGTTTTAGCTATGGGATCTTTGGCTTCCGCTTTAATGTCCATTAGTGTGGCGATAATTATTACCGCAATAATTACTATATTATTGATAAAACATGGAAATAGAATTCCTCATTTGGATAAAATCGTGTTGGAGACCAGTCATGGCCAAGGGGAAAAATATAAGAGTTCATTAACCTATGAATCCTATTTAGGCAAAGAGGGAATTAGCATTTCAGAACTTCGTCCCTCAGGGATAATAGAAATTGAAGGTAAAAGGTTGGATGCATTATCCGATGGAACCTTTATACCTAAAGAAGCTAATATTAAGGTGATAAAGGTAGAAGGAACAAAAATAATCGTAAGGAGGGTTTAGCATATGCCAGGACACTTTATAATTACAGTAGGAATAGCATTTTTAATCATCGTTTTGGTAATATTGTTTTTCACATTTATACCTGTTGGGCTATGGATTACAGCGTTTTTCTCGGGTGTAAAAATTAAGATTGTTACTTTAATTGGAATGAGGCTTAGAAGGGTAGTTCCTTCTAGAATAGTCAGACCTATGATAAAAGCTACAAAGGCAGGACTATCACTGGGAGTAGATAAGCTAGAAGCCCATTACCTAGCAGGAGGAAATGTAAATACTTTAGTAGACGCATTGATTGCAGCTCAAAGGGCAGATATACCTTTGGAGTTTGAAAGAGCTGCAGCCATAGATCTAGCAGGAAGAAATGTATTGGAAGCAGTCCAAGTAAGTGTAAATCCCAAAGTTATAGAGACTCCTCAAATTGCAGCGGTGGCTAAGGATGGAATAGAGGTCATTGTAAAGGCAAGGGTAACCGTTAGGGCAAATATTGAAAGATTGGTTGGAGGAGCAGGAGAAGAAACCATAATAGCTAGGGTTGGAGAAGGAATAGTTACTACTGTAGGTAGTTCTGATACTCATAAAGATGTATTGGAAAATCCAGATTTAATATCCCAAACCGTTCTAGACAAGGGATTGGATTCAGGAACAGCCTTTGAAATACTATCCATAGATATTGCAGATGTGGATGTGGGAAGAAATATAGGGGCACAGCTTCAAACGGATCAAGCTGAAGCTGATAAGAGAATAGCTCAAGCTAAGGCAGAGGAAAGAAGAGCCATGGCAGTGGCAAAGGAACAGGAGATGGTGGCAGAGGTTCAGGCTATGAAGGCCAAGGTAGTAGAGGCGGAGGCAAAGGTACCTCTTGCAATAGCCAGTTCTTTGGAAGAAGGAAAGATGGGATTTATGGATTATTATAATATGAAGAATATACTGGCGGATACGGATATGAGATCTTCCATATCTAAGATAGCTGACGAAGATAAGAAACAGGATTAGGGGGGGATGATTCATGCTCCCAAGAAGTTTACTTTTCTTCATAATGATAATGGGAATAGATATTATCTTGAAAAGTATTAGAGATAAAAAAAAGATTCAAAAGGATAGGGATATATTAAAACCAGTACCTAAAGTAGCCCAAAGAAGGAATATCCCAATAGAGCCTAAGATAGTAAAACCAGAGTTTAGAAAGAAAGATAAGATCATAGAAGGTTCTAAACCTGAAGAAACAATACAGGTTATAGAAGATAAGATAGAGGAAAAAAGGAGTAGGGATTCTAAAGAAAAGCTTAGAGAGGATGTTTTAAGAGGTATAATATTCTCTGAAGTATTGTCTAAACCCAAGGCTCTTAGCAGAAATAGAAGAAGCATATAGGAAACTATATGCTTTTTTTATTTGCCTTGTAATACTCATATTAAACTTGGCATAAAATTATTACAAGGAGGCCTGAGAATGAAATGAAGGGTAGAATGGACCATATTAAATACAATGTATCAGAGGCATTGGAACTTCCTAAAGATGTAATGTTAGATTTGCCTAAAATAATAATGATTGGTAGCATTCAACTTAATATCTCCAATCACAAGGGAATTATAGAATATACACAGGAAACCCTCAGAATTAATTCAAGTGCAGGAGTAATTAAAGTAACTGGACAGGATATGGAGCTAAAAACTATATTGTCTGAAGAAATCATAGTTATTGGAACCATTGAAAAGGTAGAAATAATCAGTTAAGGAGGGGAGAAATGCAGATTATAAGGCTGTGGAATTATTTAAGGGGATATGTTATTATTAAAGTTGAAGGTTTGACCTTGGAAAGATTCTTAAATCTAGCTGCAACTAGGGATATCTATCTATGGGATATAAAGAGAATAGGCTATACCTTATTGGAAATGAAGGTAAGTATAGAAGGTTTTAAGGCTCTCAAAGAGGTAGTAAAAAAGGCAGGATGCAAGGTTGAAATAATAGATAAAAATGGTTTTCCATTTTTATTACATCGATTGAAACATAGGAAGATGCTTGGATTTGGATTTTTTGTTTTTTTGGCTATAATTATTTTTTTATTTTCCCTAATATGGGATATTGAGGTTATAGGAAATGAGATGATAAAAGGAGAAGAGATTATTCAAGCATTGGAGAAGGAGAATATAAAAAAGGGTATAATAAAGTATAGGATAGATAAAGATTATACAAAGGATTTTTTGTTGGATAAGTTCGAACACCTTTCCTTCGTATCCGTAGAAATAAAGGGAACTAGACTGATAGTAGAGGTGAAGGAACAGGATTTACCTCCGGAAAATATAGATATGGATACACCTTGCAATATAGTAGCTACTAAAAAAGGTGTGATAATAAAGACAATTGCAAAGAATGGCAATTCTCTAGTACGAAAAGGGGATGTGGTAGAAAAAGGTGATATTTTAATTGCTGGGATTATATCCGATGAAGATCC
>JAAYRD010000007.1 GCA_012518955.1 Tissierellia bacterium
AATAGTTTGATTAATAACCCTAAGTCTCGTTATTTCTTTTTGGGTCATATTAAATATCTCCCTTCTCATATATGACATTTTATCAGAATTAATTTAATATGACATTATCATAGAATAATCATAAATAAAGTTATATTTATATTGACAACATGAAAGTATTATACTAAAATAGTACTGTCAAGCAAAAGCCTTGACAGTACTATTTAAATTGGTGATAAAATGATTAAAAGACTAGTTAAGATTGGTATTCTATTTGATTTTTATGGCAAATTATTAAGCGAAAGGCAATATACAGCTATTGAACTATATTATATACACGATCTTTCTTTGTCTGAAATTGGAGAAGAATTGAGCATAAGTCGTCAAGGGGTATATGATACTCTGAGAAGAGCAGAAAATAAATTATACGAATATGAAGATGTGCTTGGATTAGTAAGTAAATTTAATCATAATAAAAATGAAATAGGAATGGTCTATAAGCTTACAGATGAAATAAAAAAGGAAGCAGAGCTTACAGGCAATGATAAAATATTAGAAAAGGTTAAAAAGTTAACGGTGGTATTGGAGAAAATAATGGATGATAGCCAGGAGGTTGTATATTGATGGTATTTGGAAGCTTATCTGAAAAACTACAAAATGCATTAGCAAAGCTAAAGGGTAAAGGAAAACTTTCAGAAAAAGATGTAGACATGGCCATGAGAGAAGTAAGGCTAGCACTTTTAGAAGCTGATGTTAATTTTAAAGTTGTAAAAGACTTTATAAAAGCAGTAAAGGATAGAGCTATTGGTTCCGAAGTTATGGAAAGTTTAACCCCCGGTCAACAGGTAATCAAGATTGTAAATGAAGAGCTAACCATATTGATGGGAGAAAAGGAAGCAAAGATTAGCTACGCACCTAATCCACCTACAATAATTCTAATGTGTGGACTACAAGGGGCTGGAAAGACTACAACATCTGGAAAATTAGCATACAATTTAAAAAAACAAAACAAAAGGCCATTATTAGTTGCTTGTGATATTTATCGTCCTGCGGCTATCAAACAATTAGAAGTAGTAGGGGAGAAAGTAGATGTACCCGTATTCACTATGGGAGATAAAAACAGTCCAAAGGATATTGCAAAAGCTGCCATAGAATATGGCAAAAAAAACAACTATGATTGTATAATTATAGACACTGCAGGTAGGCTCCATATTGATGAGGAACTAATGGAAGAGTTACAGGAGATCAATGAAGCTGTAAATCCTGAAGAGATTCTATTGGTTGTAGATGCAATGACTGGTCAAGATGCCGTCAATGTGGCTGAAACATTCAATGAAAAACTTGAAATTACAGGAGTAGTACTTACAAAACTAGATGGAGATGCAAGGGGTGGAGCTGCATTATCTATTAGGACTGTTACAAAGAAGCCAATTAAATTTGTAGGGATGGGGGAAAAACTTGATCAATTAGAGCCTTTTCATCCGGATAGAATGGCATCTAGGATACTTGGCATGGGTGATGTACTTAGCTTAATCGAGAAAGCCCAATCCTCTATTGATGAACAAAAAGCCTTAGAATTAGAAAAGAAGATTCGATCCCAACAATTTACATTGGATGATTTTTTGGATCAATTGGATCAGATGAAAAATCTGGGACCTTTGGATGAAATACTAGGCATGTTACCTGGTGTTAATTCAAAAGCACTTAAAGGTTTGGATGTTAATGAAAAAGATATTGCTAAAATACAAGGGATTATACAATCTATGACTCCAAAGGAAAGGGAGGATCCTCTAATAATTGATAGTAGTAGACGAAAAAGGATTGCAAAAGGTAGTGGAACAACAGTACAAGATGTAAATAGATTGTTAAAACAATTTAGGGAATCAAAAAAGATGATGAAACGATTCTCTAATATGGAAAAAAGCATGAAGAAAAAAGGGAAAATGGGATTCCCCTTTTTCTAAATAGATATTAATATTATAAGGAGGTGAAAACATGGCAGTTAAAATTAGATTGAGAAGAATGGGGGCTAAAAAGAACCCTTTCTATAGAATTGTTGTTGCTGATTCTCGTTCTCCAAGAGATGGGAGACTTATTGAAGAAATAGGCTATTATAATCCATTAACTGAACCGAAAACGGTTAAGATAGATGATGAGAAGGCTACTCAATGGTTGAAAAATGGTGCTAAGCCAACTGATACTGTTGATAGATTATTTAGAGAGAATGGCATCTACGATAAAGCTAATGAAAGCAATACAGAAGAATAATTTCTAGGAGGTGCTTAAAATGGGAGAACTGGTAGAGATAATAGCAAAGGCACTTGTAGACAATCCTAATGATGTTCAGGTTAATGAAATAGAAGGAACTCAATCCATAATAATTGAATTAAGAGTAGCTGAGGAAGATATGGGAAAAGTGATTGGGAAACAAGGTAGAATTGCAAAAGCTATTAGGACAGTGGTTAAGGCAGCTGCTATCAAAGAAAATAAGAGAGTAGTAGTAGAAATTATTCAATAAAAGGGTGCCTTTAAAAAGGGGCCCTTTCCATTATTATTTGGTGGGTGAAAAAATGGATTATATTCAAGTTGGAAAAATAATTAATACCCATGGAATTAAAGGTGAAATTAAGATATATCCGTTAACTGATGATATACATAGATTTGATGGTTTGAAAATAGCTTATCTAGGCGATGATAAGATTAAAGTTGAAATTGAAAGGGTTAAACATCATAAAGATACAATATTATTAAAATTAAGAGAATTTAGTAATATTAATGAAATACTGCCATATAAGGGAGAATATCTATATATAGATGAAGAAGATAAGGTCACTTTACCAGAGGATCATTTCTTTTTATTTGACATAATAGGTTGCACTGTATTTACTAAGGAAGGGGAAAAAGTTGGAATTATATCTCAAGTAATTCAATCTGCAAGCAATGATATATATGTTGTAAGAGATGATAAAAAAAACAAAGAGTATCTGATTCCAGCCGTAAAGGAATTTTTTATATCAGTGGACATAGGTGATAAGCGAATAGTAATTGATCCAATTGAAGGAATGATAGAATGAAAATAGATGTATTAACCTTGTTTCCTGAGTTGTTTAATAGTTTTCAAGAATGGAGTATTATTAGCCGAACCATTGAAAAAAATATATTTTCACTCAATGCAATAAATATAAGGGATTTTTCAGATGATAAACATAAGCGTGTGGATGACTATCCTTTTGGTGGGGGACCTGGCATGATAATGAGGCCTGAACCTATTTATGAAGCCATATCAGAGACTAGAACAGAAGACTCTATGGTTATATACCTATCTCCTCAAGGAAAGCCTTATAACCAACAGTTAGCAAATACATTATCTAAAGAAAAGCATTTGATACTTTTATGCGGACACTATGAAGGGGTAGATAATAGAATAATCGATAACTTTATTGATTTGGAAATATCTATAGGAGATTATGTATTAACAGGAGGAGAGATTCCGGCCCTAGTTCTAATAGAATCTATTATTAGACTATTACCAGGTACATTGAGCAGTAAAGAGTCATACATGGATGAATCCCATTACAGTGGGATGCTAGAACATTCTCAATACACTAGACCACGAAGTTTCAAAGGATTAGATGTACCTGAAGTATTATTATCAGGTAATCACAAAAAAATTGATGAGTGGCGAAAGTATTCATCTTTTAAAAATACTTATATCAAAAGACCTGATTTATTAGATAAGCTTAAGTTGACTGAAGAAGAAGCTGAAATTCTTAGAAGGATTAAGAAAGAGATAGAAGAGAAAAATTAGTTGTATTTTATAAGTGTATATGCTATAATACAGAGCGTATAGAATTAAGGGCGGTCCTCTACCAAAGGTAAGAACGTCTATTGGGAAGGGAGGTTTGAACAGTGGATATAATTAAAATCTTAGAAGATGAACAAATGAGAGATGATTTACCTAGTTTTAATGTAGGTGATACTGTTCAAGTTCACTATAAAGTCAAAGAAGGAACTAGAGAAAGAATTCAAATTTTCGAAGGTACAGTTATTAAGAAACAGGGTAAAGGAGTAAGAGAGACATTTACTGTAAGAAGGTTATCTTATGGTGTTGGTGTTGAAAGAACATTCCCTATACATTCTCCAAGGATTGGAAAACTTGTTGTTACAAGACGAGGTAAGACCAGAAGGTCTAAGCTTTACTATTTAAGGGATAGACAAGGAAGAGCATCAAGAGTTAAAGAAAAGAAAACTTATTAGTGTATTGGGACTTTTATAGTCCCAATTTTATTTATAAAAAAGCAGGTGAATAATGTGAACATAAACTGGTACCCTGGACATATGAAAAAAACAAAGGAGTCCATAAGAAAAAGTTTAACTTTGGTAGACTTAGTATATGAAGTAGTAGATGCAAGAGTGCCTCGGAGCAGTCGAAATCCCGAGGTAGACAATATATTAGGAGATAAACCAAGACTTATAATAATGAATAAGTCTGATTTATCTAATGAATCGGATAATAAAATATGGCAAAGTTATTTTGAAGAAATGGGAATTTCATCGATAATTGTTGATAGTATAACCAATAGGGGTATTGATAACATAATTAATGTATCATATAAACTAATAGAAGAAAAAATACAAAGATTAAAATCAAAAGGAATTAAAAACAGACCTATAAGAGCTATGATAATAGGAGTACCTAACGTAGGAAAATCCACTCTAATAAATAGTTTATCTAAAAGAAAAGGTGCAAAAGTGGGAAATAGACCAGGAGTGACCAAAGCTAATCAATGGATAAAAATAAAAGGAAATTTAGAGCTTCTAGACACTCCAGGTATTCTATGGCCTAAATTTGAAGATGAAGATATCGGATTAAACTTAGCTTTTACTGGTGCTATAAAAGATGAATTGTTAGATGTAGAGACTCTAGCTATAAAGTTGGTAGAAAAACTAAATAAAATTTCTACTAGTTTTATAGAAAGACGATACAATATAGATGTAGGAAACAAATCTTCTTATGAACTTATAAATGATATAGGAAAAAAAAGAGGATGTGTAATAAAAGGTGGAGAAATTGATTTTACTAAAACCAGCAATCTTATTCTAGATGAATATAGGAAGGGACTCATAGGGAAAATTACTTTAGAGTTGCCTAATGACAAGGAATGGGGATATAAAATTGATTCAGATAGAGAATAAATTATATAACGAAGGGTATGATTTAATAGCTTGTATAGATGAAGTAGGACGCGGTTGTCTAGCAGGAGATGTATTGGCTTGTGCTATTGTGATGCCAAAGGATATAATTATCAATGGAGTTACTGATTCAAAAAAATTATCTATTAAAAAGAGGGAAGAACTTTATGAGAAAATTATAAAAGCTGCTATTGCTATTGGCATTGGACGAGTAAACTCAAAAGTGATTGATCAGATAAATATCAAAGAGAGTACACGTATAGCAATGAAACAAGCTGTACTGAACCTAACTGATCAATTAGGTAATACCGTGACTCCGGATTATCTATTAGTGGATGCAGAAAAAATTCCTATTGCTATACCTCAAATGAACCTCATAAAAGGGGATGAGAAAAGTCATGGCATAGCCTGTGCATCAATAGTGGCAAAGGTATATAGGGATGAACTATGTAAAGAATGGGGTCTTGAGTATCCTGGTTATAAAATTGAGAAGAATAAAGGATATGGCACCAAGGAGCATAGGGATGCCTTAAAAGAAAGAGGACCTTCTCCTATACATAGAATCTCTTTTTTAAAGAACATATTATAAGCTTTGATTGTAAAGGTGGTAAAAAGTTTATGAAGATTGACAATTCTATAATCTTAAGCAAACTTTATATGGGCTTAGATAATAAGTTGTTTAAAGAAGGAGATATGCTAGATGGAAGAATTTTAAAAATTATTGATAACAAGGCCATAATAGAGATTGAAAATTTAGGTATACTAAAGGCTTTTGTAGAAAACAATTTAGATTATTATGATGGAAAAATATTAAAATTTTTAGTCAAATCTTTTTCACCAGACAAGATTGAATTAAAGCCCATTTTTTATAACTTGGAAGGGCAAGAAAACATAGAGACTACAGATAAAGGAAAAGACTATTTAGCAAATATATTAAGAGAATTTCATATTGAAGAAGATCCTATATCAATGGAAATATTAGAAACTTTAATAAAGTATAATGTTGAGATAAATGAAGACAATCTTACAAAAGGCCTTAGAATATATGATAAATTAGATCAGCTTTTAAATACAAAAACAGATGAAGTGATTACGATAGTGAACCAAGAGGAAGAGAACTATGATGTAGGAAAAGTGAATATTATAAAATTTTTAATCAGGAATAAAGAGAATATGAATTCACTACAATTAGAGTCATCTATAATTGGTGAGGAAAACTTAACTACTATTGTAAAGGAATATTTAGCAAAAGGATATTTACAAGATAAAGCTGAATCAGACTTAATTAAAATAATTGGATTTTTCATCAAATTTAATATAAAACCAACCTTAAATAACTTTAGATATATCTTAGAATTAAAGGAAAACTCTTTATTATTTTCAGAAGATTTTAAAACCTTAGAAAAAATCATTGATAAAAAGTTTACAAACTTCGGAAAAAGAGTTAATATTGATAATGGAAGTTATAATATATCCATTGGGAAAAGTAATAATAATTTAAAACAAGTTTTAGATAAAATAGAGGAACTTATAAAAGAAGATAGTTTTTCAAATAATAAAATAATTAGACAAACTATTAAAGAGTTGAGAAATAAAATGGAATTTATAGATGAAATAAACAAAGAATTATCCTTCGTCTATTTTCCATTAAACCTAAATGAAAAGGATTATAAAGGTTTGATAACATTGTTTAAAAGAAAGAAAGAAAAAGATGGATTTAAAGGTAAGCTTAATATCTTTATTGACTTAAAGACTAAGAGATTGGGAGATATTAAGGTATCTTGTCAGGTTATAGATTCTTTAATGGACATTAAGTTTATCAATGTAGCTAAGAGAGATTTCGATTTGTTTAAATCTAGAGAAGATCAGTTAAAGGATTTGGTTAACGCTACTGGTTACCATTTAGAAGATATTGAATATCTATTTACAGACGACTATAGTATATTGGATTCTTTAATTATAAACAAAAGCTCTACATACTTTTTAGATGTTCAGGTGTAAATATGAAGAAAGAAAAAAAGAATTTAATTAAAAAAGCAGTAGCCCTTACCTACAAAGAACAACACACTATACCTAAGATAATTGGAAAAGGAAAGGGAAAAATAGCAGATAAGCTCTTAGAAATAGGAGAAAAAGAAGGCATTGAAATATACGAGGACAAGGAGCTAGTAGAGGACTTATATAGATTGGATATAAACGAAGCAATTCCTCCTGAACTATATGAAGCAGTTTCTAGAATAATTGTATTTATATATTATTTAGATAAAGAAAAGGGAGGAAGCTATGAAAAATAACATAATCAAAGGTAGTATAGGCGAAGATAGGGCGGTAGAATATCTTGTTTCAAAAGGTTACAAAATACTTGATAGAAACTATAGAACAAAACTTGGAGAAATAGATATAATTGCAATGACATCCCAAGTGTTAGTATTTATTGAGGTGAAATCAAGAACAAATACAAACTACGGATACCCTTATGAAGCAGTTGATTGGAGAAAACAAGATAAAATATTGAAAAGCTCGTTTATATATATGAAACATAAAAAGTTAAAAGATTATCAATTCAGATATGATATAGTAGAGGTCTATCTTAAGGGGAAAACGAAAATAAACCATATAGAGAATGCATTTTGTAGATAATCATTGAAAAATAGGGCATTTTCACTATTGCCTTGGCAATAGGAAATTGCTTTATATAAGGGGGTTTATTATGTATTCGAAAATAAATACTTGTATTTTACAAGGATTAAATGGATATATAATAGAGGTAGAAACGGATTTATCTAGGGGATTACCTGTATTTAATATTGTTGGATTGCCAGATACATCAATAAAAGAATCTAAAGAGAGAGTAAGGACTGCTATTAAAAATAGTGGATTCCAATTTCCTCTAAATAGAATTACTGTTAATCTAGCACCAGCTAATTTAAAAAAAGAAGGTTCACAACTAGACTTAGCCATTGCGCTAGGAATTATGCAGGCAATGGAAATAATCGATGATTCTTATCATGAAGATACAGCTTTCATAGGAGAATTATCTTTAGATGGTAGATTAAATCCTATAGAAGGTGTATTGCCTATGATAATATCTATGCGAGAATCAAATATAAAAAGATGTGTAGTTCCATATGCTAATAAAGATGAAGCATGTATAGTTGAAGATGTTGAAATAATACCAGTAGAAAATTTAAACCAAGCTGTTGACTACTTAAATGGGAAACTGGAAATTCCAGCTTTTAAAAACAAGACACTATTGCATTCTAAAGATCATGAAGAATTCCATATAGACTTCAGCGATATTAAAGGACAAGAAGGTTTAAAACGATCATTGGAGGTGGCAGCCGCAGGTTCTCACAATCTACTTATTATAGGGCCACCAGGGGCAGGAAAAACTATGGCTGCACGTAGATTGCCTACTATACTTCCTGACCTATCCTTTGATGAAGCTATTGAGGTGACCAAGATTTATAGTGTTGCAGGACTTTTAGGGGCTAATGCTTTAATGAAAAGTCGACCTTTTAGGGCTCCTCATCACACGGCATCATCTGTTTCGTTAATAGGAGGTGGCCGGATACCCAAACCAGGGGAAGTCTCATTAGCACATAATGGAGTTCTTTTTTTAGATGAGATACCGGAGTTTAGAAAGAATGTTTTAGAAGTTCTACGACAGCCTATGGAAGATGGGATAGTGACTATATCGAGGGTAAATGCAACCCTTGAGTATCCAGCCAAATTTATGATGATAGCTAGTATGAATCCATGTCCATGTGGCTATCTAGGAGATCCTTACCATGAATGTAATTGTTCGCAGGGTAGTATAGATAGATATTTGGGTAAGCTAAGTAATCCACTACTAGATAGAATTGATATTCATATAGAGGTTTCCCCTGTAAAATATAAAGAGTTAAGCGGGAAAAACAAAATGGAAACTTCTACTGATATAAGAAAAAGGGTTAATAAGGCTAGGGAGATTCAGCTAAAAAGATATAAAAATGATAATATATATAGCAATTCCCAACTAAGTCCAAAAGATATAAAAAAGTACTGTAGGCTTGATAAAAAGTCAGAGAAAATAATAAAGGATGCATTTAATAAATATAGATTTAGTGCGAGGACATATAACAAGGTTTTAAAGGTGGGTAGAACAATAGCCGATTTAGATGAATCGGATATAATAATGGAGAGACATATTTTAGAGGCAATCAGATATAGAAGTTTGGATAATAAATACTGGGGGTAATCTGATGTGATGACAATTTCCAATAGAGATATTTTGATATGGTTAAATAGCATAAATATTGGAAGTAAAAGTATTGATAATATAATGAAACAAGTAGTCCAATTGACAGATATTTGGGAATTACCTTCTGAAAAAATATATGCATTAAAAGGTATCAATACTAAAACAAAAGAAAAGATAATCTCTAATCGCAATATAGATGATATGAAGAAATTACTCAATCAAATAAATAATTGCAATATAGATGTACTTACCATTTTTGATGAAGATTATCCGGAAACTCTTAAACACATATATAATAGTCCCAAGGTTTTATATAAAAAGGGACAAATTATAGAAAAAGATAATCTCTCTATTGCCATTGTAGGTTCTAGAAAAGCCACTTCTTATGGCAAATGGGCTACAGAAAGACTTGTGAAAGAGTTGGTTAAATTAAATGTAACCATTATTAGTGGATTAGCATCAGGGATTGATAGCATAGCACATAAAATGGCTTTAGAAGAGGGTGGCAGGACCATTGGAGTACTTGGAAATGGATTGGATATAATTTATCCTAAAAGGAACAAAGATATCTACGAAAAGATTCCAAGCAATGGGGCTATAATGACAGAATATTTTTTTGGAGTTCCACCTTTAGCTTATAATTTTCCACAACGAAATAGAATCATTAGTGGATTGTCCCTAGGGGTAATTGTTGTTGAAGCTAAAGAAAAAAGTGGTTCATTGATAACTGCACATCATGCCTTAGAACAAGGCAAGGAAGTATTTGCTTTACCAGGCAATATCAATAGTATTTTTAGTAGGGGTACAAATAGATTAATTAAAGATGGTGCTAAGTTAGTAATGGATATAGATGATATTGTTGAAGAGATTTATGAGCTTCAACTACAGTTAAAGAAAAGCAAAGAAGCTAGTGTTGATTGTTCCCAATTAAGTTCATTAGAAATGAAAGTTTTTCAGTTAATAAAGGAAGGCCCTGTCCATTGTGACAGTATAGCTTTTAATACTGGGCTAGATATATCTACAGTATATAGCATTCTTACAATTTTAGAGATTAAAGGGTTGATTAAGGAATTAACGGGTAATACATTTGCCCTATCTTGATCAAGAAATACTTGGAGGTGTAATTTTTGCAAAAAAATTTAGTTATAGTTGAGTCACCTGCAAAAGCGAAGACCATTAGAAAGTTTTTAGGAAAAAATTATAAGGTGGAAGCTTCGGTAGGACATGTGAGAGATTTACCCAAAAGTAAATTAGGTATTGATATAGAGAACAACTTTGAACCAAGATATATAACAATTAGAGGTAAAGGACCTGTTGTACAAGAGTTGAAAAGAGCAGCTAAAAAATCCGAAAAAATTTTTCTAGCTACTGACCCAGATAGAGAAGGAGAGGCTATATCATGGCATTTAGCTCATATATTAGATATAGAGAAAGATGAGCTTGTAAGGGTAGAATTTAATGAAATAACAAAAAAGGCTGTACTAAATGCCATAAAAAACCCAAGGACTATTGATAAAAACCTAGTAGATTCTCAACAAGCTAGAAGAATTTTAGATAGGCTGGTAGGTTATAAAATAAGTCCTTTATTATGGCGAAAAATAAGAAAAGGATTGAGTGCAGGAAGGGTTCAGTCGGTTACTGTGAAACTTATCTGTGATAGAGAAAAGGAGATCGAAGCTTTTGTGCCTGAAGAATATTGGAGTATAAAAGCTATGTTAGAAAAAAACAAAACATCTTTTGAAGCACAGTTTTATGGTATTAGAGAAAATGGCAAGAATAATAAATTAGAGATTAAGAACAAGAAGGAAGTAGACAATATATTGTCTACTTTAGATAAAGAGAATTTCATCGTAGATGAAGTTAAAAAAGGTACGAGGAGAAGGAACCCTTATGCACCTTATACAACTAGTACTTTACAACAAGATGCGTCAAAAAGATTAGGGTTTTCTACAAGAAAATCCATGATGGTAGCACAACAACTGTATGAAGGAATAGATATTAAAGGCGAGGGTACTGTTGGATTAATAACCTATATTAGAACAGACTCTACTAGAGTATCAGAAGAAGCAGTGGGAATTACTAAATCTTATATTGTTGATAATTATGGAAAGGCTTATAGCAATGGTGGAAAATTTTATAATAATAAGAGCAAAAAAGAAGCTCAGGATGCTCACGAAGCTATTAGGCCTACATCTGTATTAAGAAAGCCTGATGATATAAAAAGCTCTTTAACATCAGATCAATTTAAACTCTATAATTTAATATGGAATAGATTTGTAGGGTCACAGATGAGTCCAGCTCAATATGATACTATTTCGGTTACCATACTTTCAAATAATAATATTTTTAGGGCTTCCGGATCAAAATTAAAATTTGATGGATTTTTAAAGGTATATGATAGTACAGACAAGAAAGATAAAGATATAGAAATGCCAATGCTTACAAAAGGAGAAAAGGTTAAAGTAAATGAAATTCAACCAAATCAACATTTTACTCAACCACCCTCTAGATATACAGAAGCATCATTGATCAAGACTTTGGAAGAGCTTGGAATTGGTAGACCTAGTACCTATTCTCCAACTATTTCTACAATATTAAATAGAGAGTATGTAAATCTTGATAATAAATCTTTTGTACCTACTGAGTTAGGAATATTAGTAGATGATTTATTAGGAGAGTATTTTAAGGATATTATAAACGAAGAGTTCACCGCCGAGTTAGAAGAAAACTTGGATAAAATTGCTGAGGGAGAATATCCTTGGCAATTAATAGTGGGTAATTTTTATAAGGAATTTGAAGTGATTTTAAAAAAGGCGGAAGAGGAGATTGAAAAGATTGTTATCGAAGATGAGGTAAGCGATGTAATTTGTGAAAAATGTGGCAAGAACATGGTTGTAAAACATGGCAGGTTTGGGAAGTTTTTAGCGTGCCCCGGATACCCGGAATGTAAAAATAC
The DNA here is from genome assembly GCA_012518955.1 of Tissierellia bacterium. Taxonomy (GTDB): domain Bacteria; phylum Bacillota; class Clostridia; order Tissierellales; family Tepidimicrobiaceae; genus DUNJ01. The sequence continues at coordinate 12,372 of JAAYRD010000007.1, forward strand.
TAAGCCCATAGTTCATAAACTTGATATTCCTTGTCCATTGTGTGGAGGAGATATTGTTAGACGAAGAACTAAAAAAAGAAGAATATTCTATGGATGTAATAATTTCCCGGATTGTAATTTTGTATCTTGGAATGAACCTATAAAGGAAAAATGTCCAAATTGCAATGGGTTAATGGTTAAAAAACAAACAAAGAAAAAAATAACAAAACAATGCATGGATAAGGAGTGCGGATATTCTAAAGTAGAAGAACTATAAAAAAACTGTACATTTTGCTTGTAATATAGTATTCTATAAGAAAGATTACAAAATATTCTGAAAATACAAGCGCTATAATATTACTATATCGTAATGGGGTGTTTTTATTGAAAATGAATGGCACTACTATCGTAGCTATTAGAAAAGATGGAAAAACTGCTATATCAGGTGATGGACAGATTACCTTTGGAAATACAACAATAATGAAAAATACTGCAAAAAAGGTTAGAAGAATATATAATAATAATGTTATAGTTGGGTTTGCTGGCTCAGTGGCAGATGCTCTAACGTTAGCAGAGATTTTAGAAGAAAAATTGGAACAATATAGTGGAAATTTAAAGAGAGCTGCTGTTGAGTTAGCTAGGGAATGGAGGAGAGATAAAGTATTGAGGCGATTAGAAGCTTTGCTAATTGCAGCTGATAAAGAGAATTTGCTCCTTATATCTGGGAATGGAGAAGTGATAGAACCAGAAGAAGGGGTTATTGCAATTGGTTCTGGTGGTAATTATGCATTAGCCTCCGGCAAAGCTTTAATCAAACATTCAAACTTAACTGCTGAAGAAATAGCTAAAGAATCCATTGTAATTGCTTCATCTATTTGTATATATACTAACAACCATATAACTACAGAGGTCATATAAGGAGTGTGATACCGTGAAACAATTTACCCCAAAACAGATAGTTGAGGAATTAGATAAATATATTATTGGCCAAAAAGATGCAAAAAAGGCTGTTGCCATAGCTTTAAGGAATCGATATAGAAGAAAGTTGTTGTCAGATGAGTTCAAAGAGGAAGTGAAACCTAAAAATATTCTTATGATTGGTCCCACTGGAGTGGGGAAAACAGAAATAGCTAGGCGATTGTCAAAACTGGTTAAATTACCGTTTATAAAGGTAGAGGCTACAAAATTTACTGAGGTAGGATATGTAGGTAGAGATGTGGATTCAATGATAAGGGATTTAGTGGAAGAGTCTATTAGAATGGTGAAGGTAACTAAGATAGATCAAGTATATGAGAAGAGTAAGGAATTAGCAAATGACAAAATTATAGATATCTTGGCTCCATTACCTGGAGAGAAAAAAGGTAGTAATCCTCTAGAAACAATTTTTGGGAATTTCGAAGAAGAGAAAGACAATAAAGATATAACTGATAAAGAAATGATTATAAATAGGCGCAAAGCATTAAGAGATAAACTATTAAAAGGCGAACTGGAAGAGGACTTTATAGAGATTCATATGGAAGATAAGCACACTCCTACAGTGGGTTTATTTAGTGGATTAGGCATGGAAGAATATAATATAGATATGGGAGATATCTTTGGAGATTTGTTACCTAAAAAGACCAAAAAAAGAAAAGTCACTGTAAAGGAAGCAAGAAAAATTATCACTGATCAAGAGGCACAGAAGTTAATAGATATGGATGAGGTAATAAGCATAGGAGTTAAAGAAGCTGAAGAAAGTGGAATAATCTTTATAGATGAAATTGATAAAATAGCAGGGAAAGATTACAGTGGACCTGATGTTTCCAGAGAAGGTGTTCAACGTGATATTTTACCAATAGTAGAAGGTACTACAGTTATGACTAAATATGGTCCTGTTAAAACTGATCACATACTATTTATTGCTGCAGGAGCTTTTCATGTTTCAAAAGTTGAGGATCTAATACCTGAAATACAAGGTAGATTTCCTACCAGGGTTCAGTTAGAAAACTTGACAAAGAAAAACTTTGTGGAGATTTTAACTAAGCCTCAAAATGCAATAATCAAACAACATCAACTTTTATTGGAAACGGAAGGAATACATTTAAGCTTTACGGAAGAGGCCATAAAAGCTATAGCAAATATAGCCTATCTATCTAATGAACAAAGGGAGAATATAGGGGCAAGAAGACTTCAAACGGTCTTAGAAAAGGTTCTTGAAGATATTTCTTTTGAAGCACCTTACTTAGAAACCAAAGAAGTTGTTATAGATGAAGATTATGTAAGCAATAAATTTATTAATTATACACATCAAAAAGATATATCAAATTATATATTATAAAACGAGGAGGATATAAATGACTGAAAGTTTACTACAAAAAACGCGAAGATTAAATAAGGCATTACAGAGTTCAGGGTCAAAACCAGTTTCTTTTCAAGAATTGAGCAAGATACTTAGTGATATATTAGATGCAAATGTATATATTGCTAGTAAAAAAGGTAGAGTGTTAGGATATGAGCTATCTTCTGGATTTGACTGTGATATTATACAGGCAGAAATTGTAAAGGAGAAAAGATTTCCTAAAAAATATAATGATGAATTACTAAAGGTTTCAGAGACTGAAGAAAATGTGGAAGAAATAACGGAGTGTGTATTTGATCAAATTTCAGAATGCGATTATTCTAACAAAATTGTTACTATAATACCAATTAATAGTGGTGGATCTAGGTTAGCTACTTTGGTATTGGCAAGATTTGGAAGGAAGTTTACAGAGGATGATTTAGTATTATCAGAATATAGTGCTACTATTGTAGGAATGGAAATTCTGAGATCTGAAAGTGAAAAGTTGGAAGAAGAAGCTAGAAAGAAAGCAGTAGTACAGATGGCCATAGGCACTTTGTCGTATTCTGAACTGGAGGCTATGGAGCATATATTTGAAGAGTTAGATGGAACTGAAGGTTTGTTAGTAGCAAGTAAAGTTGCAGATAGAGTAGGTATTACTAGGTCGGTAATTGTCAACGCTCTTAGAAAATTTGAATCTGCAGGTGTTATTGAATCTAGATCTTTAGGGATGAAAGGAACCCATATAAGGATATTAAACGATAAGTTGTTAGAAGAGTTAGATAAAGTTAAATAATAGCATACAAAATAATAGAATCCAAAAATAAGGGAATGGTGAGCAAAGTCACTATTTCCTTATTTTTTACTTTGGGACTAAAGGAGGATGTTGCATTTCTCAACAATATATTACTATTAATAAGAGAGATTTATCGATTATATGTAGAATATGATATAATTATAGATACAATAATTGCATGTATACCAATGTTATACATGAAAACGTAAAATTTTCTAATAATATGGCGAATATCCTTGAAATATATGGAAAGTTGTATTAGCATTTTCTATAGGTAACTATAATATTTGCTATAAGGGGTGATAATATGTGGAATCGAATGAACGATAATATCGAGATTCTTAACAAAGCATTGGACGGCTATTGGTTAAGAGATAAGGCTATTAATCAAAACATATCTAATGTCAATACTCCTAATTATAAAAAGCTAACAGTTATCTAGAGAAATCAAACATATGTGACACAGACCTCTGAAAAACTTTCTCTGAATAATGCTGTAGATTTTAAAAATTGCTAATAATTATTTTGTCAAGGAGGAAAGCGATAGCGATCCTTGATTAA
>JAAYRD010000036.1 GCA_012518955.1 Tissierellia bacterium
ATAATTTTAAAATAATCCTTGACAAATATATTGTCTAGCATATATAATCTTTCTTAACATAAAAAATGCATTTAAGAAGAGAAAGATACCTATATTTTGATTCAAGAGAGCTAATGGTTGGTGTGAATTAGCATCAAAATGGTATGTAATACTAGCTTCTTAGCAGCTTAGCTGAAAACTTCGGTTAGTAGGGTAAGACGGTGCCACCGTTACATGGATACTAGATGTTGGTCTAGGAATGAGGCAATTTTTGCAAATTAGGGTGGTAACACGGAGAAAAATCCTTCGTCCCTATAAGTTTATACTTATAGAGACGAGGGATTTTTTATTTTAAATTGGGGGGGAAAAAAATGGGAAAGAGAATAAGTTTTTTCGATACAACCTTAAGAGATGGAGAGCAATCTCCAGGATGTAGTATGAACAAAAGAGAAAAATTACTTTTAGCAAAACAATTGGAAAGATTAGGAGTAGATGTAATAGAGGCTGGATTTGCAGCCGCATCTCCTGGGGATTTTGAGTCAGTACAAATTATAGCAAATGAGATCAAAGATTCGACAGTAGCAGTTTTGGCTAGAACTGTAAAGGGAGATATAGAAAAGGCTTGGGAAGCCGTAAAAGGTGCGGCAAAGCCAAGAATCCATACCTTTATTGCTACTTCAGATATCCATATGAAATATAAGTTGAAAATGGAAGCAGAAGAAGTAATTAATAAGGCCGAAGAGATGGTAAAATATGCGGCTAGCCTTTGTCCAGAGGTTGAATTTTCTGCAGAAGATGCCACTAGAAGTTCCACAGATTTTTTAGCAAAAATATTTGACAAGGTAATTATGGCAGGGGCAAAGATTATAAATATTCCAGATACTGTGGGATATACAACACCCAAGGAATTCTATGATTTCATAATGGAAATAAGAAGTAAATCAAAATATTTAGATACAGTCCAGATTTCAGTCCATTGCCATAATGATCTAGGTCTAGGTGTAGCCAATACAATTGCTGCCGCAGAAGCAGGAGCAACGCAATTTGAATGTACTATTAATGGAATAGGGGAAAGGGCAGGAAATGCCGCACTAGAAGAATTAGTAATGATAATGAATGTTAGGCGAGATATCTATGGTTATGAATTCAATATCGACACCAAAGAAATAATGAATACTAGCAATTTACTTACCAGTATAACCGGAATAGGAGTACAACCAAATAAGGCAATAGTAGGAGCCAATGCCTTTGCTCACGAATCAGGCATCCATCAACATGGGGTCCTAAGCAATAGAGAAACCTACGAAATAATGACTCCTGAATCCATAGGCTTAAATGAAAACAAGATGATACTTGGCAAACATTCAGGAAGGCATGCCTTTAAGGATAGGGTTCAATCTTTAGGATTTGAGTTAAATGAGGAAGAAATAGAAAATGCCTTTACAGAATTTAAGCTTTTAGCAGATCAGAAAAAACAAATATTTGATAATGATATTGAAGCCATTATCACCAAAAAAATTAGTGACAAAGATAATAGATATAGATTAAATAGATTTGTTATAAATAGCGGAAATACCATTACTACTACAGCTTCAGTAGTATTGAATATAGATGAAAAAGATATAGAGGGAATATCTTTTGCTGGGGGACCAGTAGATGCTGCTTTTAGAGCAATTGAGCAATGTTTCGATATGGATATAGTATTAGAGGATTACTCTTTACAATCGATTACAGAAGGAGCTGACGCTCTAGGATATGCCACTGTAAAACTTAGGTATGATGGGGAAATCTATTCAGGCAGAGGAATTAGTATAAATGTGGTTGAAGCCAGCATAAACGCCTATATAGATGCCATTAATAAAATAGATATAATTAGAAAAGAGGGATAGACATGGGAATGACAATGACACAGAAAATACTAGCAGAACACGCAAATTTAAAGGAAGTTGTTCCAGATCAGTTTATAGAAGCGGATTTAGATATGGTTTTAGGAAATGATATAACAGCCCCTGTAGCCATAAAAGAATTTTTTAAAATGGGTGGAAAAGATGTATTCCATAAGGAAAAAGTTGCCCTAGTACCAGATCACTTTACTCCTAATAAGGATATAAAATCGGCAGAGCAATGTAAGTATATGAGGGAATTTGCCTATGATAAAGATATCAAAAACTATTTTGAAATTGGAGAAATGGGAATAGAGCATGCCCTATTACCAGAAAAGGGATTGGTGGTAGCAGGAGATGTGGTAATAGGAGCAGATTCCCACACCTGTACCTATGGAGCTTTAGGTGCATTTTCCACAGGAGTAGGAAGCACAGATATGGCAGCTGGAATGGCTAGAGGCAAGTGTTGGTTCAAAGTACCTTCCGCCATAAAATTTGAATTAACAGGAAAACCTAATAAATTTGTCAGTGGAAAGGATATTATCCTCCATATTATTGGCAAAATTGGAGTAGATGGAGCCCGTTATAAATCCATGGAATTCATGGGGGATGGTATCGCCAATCTATCTATGGACGATAGATTTACAATAGCCAATATGGCTATAGAAGCCGGAGCAAAGAACGGAATATTCATAGTAGATGACAGAACTAGAGCATATATACAGAATCATTCTACTAGGGAATTTAAAGAATATACTCCCGATGCAGATGCCATCTATGATGAAGAATATACAATAGATTTAGCCACTATAAGACCTACTCTATCATTTCCCTATAGTCCAGATAATACTAGGACAATAGATGAGGTAGAGGATATAGAAATAGATCAAATAGTCATTGGTTCCTGCACCAATGGAAGAATAGATGACCTAAGAGCAGCAGCGGAAATTTTAAAGGGAAATAAAATAGATAGAAAAGTTAGGGCTATAATATTTCCAGCCACTCAAAAAATATATCTTCAGGCTATCGAAGAAGGACTTATAAAAATATTCATAGAGGCTGGTGCAATTGTAAGTACTCCTACCTGTGGACCATGTCTTGGTGGACATATGGGAATCTTGGCAGAAGGGGAAAGAGCAGTAGCCACTACCAATAGAAATTTTGTAGGAAGAATGGGCCATGCTAAATCAGAAGTATATCTAGCCAGTCCGGCTATAGCAGCTGCATCAGCTATTACCGGTAAAATTACTAATCCAGAAGATATTATATAGGAGGGGAAGAATTTGAAAGCCAAAGGAAAAGTTTTTAAATATGGAGATAATGTAGATACAGATGTGATTATACCTGCTAGATACTTAAGCACAGGAGACCCAAAAGAATTAAGAAAACATTGTATGGAAGATATAGATAAAGATTTTGCTAAAAATGTAGAAGAGGGAGATATAATAGTCGGACGAAAGAATTTTGGCTGCGGTTCTTCTAGAGAACATGCACCTATAGCCATTAAAGCTTCAGGAGTTTCTTGTGTAATAGCCGAAACTTTTGCAAGAATATTCTATAGAAATTCTTTCAACGTAGGTTTACCGATAATTGAAAGTTCAGAAGCTGCTAAAAAAATTGAAAAAGACGATGAGTTAGAAATAGATTTTCAAACAGGCGAGATAAGAAATCTTACTAAAAATGAAATATACAAGGGCCAACCTTATCCAGAGTTTATTCAAAAGATTATAGAAAATGAAGGTCTAGTAAACTATGTTAAAAGCAACTTATAGGAGGATAATATGGAAATTAATATAGCAATAGCTAAAGGTGATGGAATAGGACCAGAGATAATAGATAGTGCTATGGAAATTCTAGATACTATAGAAAAAAAGTTCAATCATAAGTTCATATATAAAGAAGTCAGTCTAGGAGGCTATGCCTACGATAGATGTGGTGACCCTCTACCCAAGGAAACTATAGATATTTGTAAATCCAGTGACGCCATATTATTTGGGGCTGTTGGAGGGAGAAAGTGGGATAATCTACCAGTAGATAAAAGACCAGAAAGGGCAATCTTAGGTCTTAGGGAGGAACTGGGGCTCTATGCTAATCTCCGACCGGGAATTTTATTTAATTCCCTCAAAGATGCGTCTCCCCTCAAGGCTGAAATCATTGGTGATGGATTTGATATAGCTCTCATAAGGGAGCTTACAGGGGGAATATATTTTGGGGAAAAGGGATATAAGGACACCCCTAGGGGCAAAGGAGCCTATGATATAGAGCTCTATACTGAAATGGAGATAGAAAGAATAGCTAAAGTTGCTTTTAATACGGCTATGAAAAGAAATAAAAAGCTGACTAGTGTGGATAAAGCAAATGTCCTAGAGGCTTCTAGGCTGTGGAGAAAAACTGTAGAAAAAATAGGAAAGCTATACCCAGAAGTAAAGTTAGATCATATCTATATAGATAATGCTTCTATGCAGGTAATAAGGGATCCCAGACAGTTTGATGTAATCCTTACTTCCAATCTCTTTGGAGATATACTTTCAGATGAAATTAGTATGCTAACAGGTTCCATTGGTCTACTTCCATCAGCAAGTCTAGGAGAAAAAAACAAAGGACTATATGAGCCAATACATGGCTCAGCGCCAGATATAGTGGGAAGCAATAAGGCGAATCCTATAGCAACCATTCTTTCTGCCGCTTTATTACTTCAGCATAGTGGTGGGCTAGAGAAAGAAAGTAAAACTATAGAAATGGCTGTCCATAAAGCTTTAGCAGATGGATATAGGACAGCAGATATAGCCAGAGGAAATGAGGATGCTATAGGAACAAAAGAGATGACTGAAATAATCAAAAAGAACATTGAAAAAATGGTACTAAATTGAAAGTTATTCTAAATAATTTAAAAAAAGGTCAATTGTAAGACTAAATTAGACTGGGAGGCTAAAAGGGGTCTAATTTAGTTTTACAATTAAGTTCTAGAAGAATAATCATAATAAAATTTGGTTTTAGTTGAAAAAAACTTAACTCTATGCTATAATTAATTGGTCAAAATGTATGAAAGGGAATTTTTTTATATACTTGTAACAAAGAGAGGTGAAAGCAATGAAAAAGGGAATTCATCCAGAATATTATGAAGCTACGGTACGCTGTGCATGTGGAAATACATTCAAATCAGGTTCCACAAAAGAAGATTTAAGAGTAGAGATTTGTTCAGAATGTCATCCATTTTATACGGGGCGTCAAAAATTCACTGAACGTGGTGGACGTGTTGAAAAATTCAAGAAAAAATATGGTATGGATTAATTTCTATATGAAAATAGGTTAGTTGCCCAAGCATCTAACCTTTATTTTTATTTGATTGTCAAATTTAAAAAGGTGTTGATAATATGAAGATTAAGGATGTAAATAGGGTTCCTAAGCATATGACTACCATTGGTGGTCAAGCATTGATTGAAGGTATATTGATGCGAGGGCCTAGGGACATAGCCATAGCTGTAAGAAAACCCAATAGTGAAATAGTACTCAAAAAAGATAAACTGAACACCTTGGGTATGAGATATAAACTTTTTAGATTACCTTTTGTAAGAGGTGTAGTAGGATTAGTTGAATCTATGGCTTTTGGAATCAAGGCATTGATGTATTCTGCGGAATTTTTTGAGGAAGGTTTTGAAGAAGAGGAAAAAGAGCCGCTCTTGAAGAGGATATTCAAAGATAAAGCTGACGATGTAGAGATGGTTTTGACCTTGTTATTTGCACTAGCCATGACCATAGGATTTTTTATATTATTACCTAGCTTTTTTACCAATCTATTTAAAAACAGAGTAGAAACCCCTTTTTTATTAAATTTGTTAGAGGGTTTTATTCGGATAATTATATTTTTAATATATGTAACGGTAGTATCTAAGATGGAGGATGTGGGAAGAGTTTTTGAATATCATGGAGCCGAACATAAGACCATTCACTGCTATGAGAATGGAGATGAATTAACTGTAGAAAATGTAAAAAAATATCCTATACTCCACCCTAGATGTGGTACCAGTTTCCTGTTCATGGTAATGATAGTGAGTATATTGGTACTTTCTTTCTTTGGCTGGCCAAATCCTTTACAAAGGTTGTTGATCAGGTTGGTTATGTTGCCAATAATTGCTGGAATATCCTATGAGATAAATAGGATTATAGGTAAGAGCAATTCTCGTCTCTCCTATATTTTATCCTATCCTGGCCTTTTAATACAGAAAATGGCAACTGTGAAAGAGCCAGATGATGATCAGATAGAAGTGGCTATAGAGGCATTAAATGGGGTATTAACTCAGGATAAGGAGGAAGACTTGTGGAGATAAACCATTTGCTTAAAAAGGGAGTGGATATGATAAAGGATAGGGAATATGGCAACCCTGTATTGGAAGCTACCATGGTCTTAGAAGATTTATTAAATGTGGATAGAATCTATATTTATACCCATGGGAAAGAACATGTACCAGAGAACACTGTGGATAAGTTTTTAGAAGCTATGGAAAAAAGAGCTAAGGGCTATCCAATTCAATATATAATAGGGAATAAAGAGTTTATGGGGCTTGATTTTCATGTAGAAGAAGGAGTCTTGATTCCCCGAGGAGATACGGAGATTTTAGTAGAATATGTTTTAAAATATATAGATGAAAATTATAGCAATAAACCTGTGAACGTATTGGACTTGGGGGTAGGTAGTGGTGCTATATCGTTAGCCATAGCCTATTATAATAAGAGGGCTACTGTTTATGGTGTAGATCTCCATGAAATCCCATTGAAAGTTGCTAATATAAACAAGAAGAAATTTAGATTAGAGAATGTCCAATTTTACCAAGGCAACTTATTTGAAGGAATAAAAGAGCTGGGGTTGGAAGGAGAATTTAACATAATAGCTTCAAATCCCCCTTATATATCTAAGGAAGAAATAGAAACTCTTCAGGTAGAAGTAAAAAACTATGAACCTATAAAGGCTTTAGATGGAGGAGAGGATGGCCTAGATTTTTATAGGAAAATAATTCCTGAAAGTAAAGGATATTTAAAGAATAATGGATTATTGATATTTGAAATAGGATATGACCAGGGTGAAGATGTAAAATGTATGATGGGCAATGAAGGATTTAAAAATATTCAAATTTTGAAAGATTTGCAAGGGTTGGATAGGGTAGTTTATGGAACTATGGAATAAAGGAGTAATAATATATGAAGGTTTTAGTCGAATTATTTATTTCTTTTTTTAAAATAGGGGCTTTCAGTTTTGGAGGAGGATATGCAATGCTCCCCCTAATCAAGGAAGAGGTAATAGAAGTTCACAATTGGTTAACAAATGCAGAGTTCATAGATATATTAGCCATATCGGAGATGACTCCTGGACCTATTGCTATAAACTCTGCCACATTTTTAGGATATAGGATATCAGGCTTAATTGGGTCCATAGTGGCTACCGTTGCTGTTGTATTACCTTCCTTTATAGTGATGAGCATTATAATCCACTTTGTACTCAAATTTAAAAATTCCCCTTATTCAGATTGGTTTTTCATAGGTATTAGACCTATAGTATTAGGATTGATAGGAGCCGCTAGTGTAAGTGTGGCTATGGATGCCTTTATAGATATAAAATCTATACTTATAACCGTAGTTTTATTTTATCTAGTGAGTTTTAAAGAACTAAATCCAATATTTGCAATTATATTGGCTGGAATAACAGGAGTAGTAC
>JAAYRD010000037.1 GCA_012518955.1 Tissierellia bacterium
GTGAGCTAAAAAATGAATTATTAAAAAGATATAGAAAGTATAATATAAAAAACAAGAGTCATGAAAACTTAAAACTACCAGGATTTAAATCTAATAAACTTGTATTTAAAATAATGGGATTTTTATGGTACACATTTTTAATCATGGCTGCATTAGGGTTTTTTGATACAGAACCAATTTCAGAGGAAAGAATTTCAAATATAATATTTACATTGTTTTTATTTTCCCTAACACTTTTATATGGTAATTATAAGGATATAAATTTAAAATTACCCATAATTAATTCCAAAAATCTATTAATAAAATTATTAGGATATGTACTATATACCATAGTATTGTTTATATTATTTGGTATAATAACTCCAGATTAATCTGTGCGCTGATAGCATACCAATTGGCTGACTTTATCTAATATTATTAGATAAAGTCAGTTTTTTTATCAAAGGAGGATCATTTATGGAAAAAAACAATATGATAAGATGTAAAGCTTGTGGAGGAGAGATTGCAAAGGGAGTTAAAAAATGTATTCATTGTGGAAAAGATCAGCGAAATTTTTTTATGAGGCATAAGATCTTAACCGGTATTTTAGTTATTATAATTATAGCGACTATGGGAGCTATGGGCGGAAATGACAAGCCATCATCCGGGGGTACAAAAGATGTATCGAAGACGACAGAACAACAAGAAGAAAAAACAGAGTTTAAAGTAGGTGAAATTATTTCTTATAAAGACTTTGACTTAATTTTTGAAAATCAAAGAGAGCTCACATCTATAACAGGTGATGAGACATACCTGGTATTAGATGTGACTATAACATCTAAAAAAGATGATTTTAGCTTCTTTGGTGATATTCAAGGAGTTACAGATGATAATGAAGTTGTAGATAATACTATACCTTTTGTTGAGGAAAATATAGGTGATATGATAGCTACGGCATGGACAAAAACATTGAATGATGGCCAAGTCGCAAAGGGATATGTAGCCTTTGATAAAAGTATAGATAAAATAGAAGTTAGGAGTAGCTTTTTTACAAATGATGTTATTTCTATAAAAATAGATTAAATATAAAATAATATATTTTTAGAACCTGAGACTATCAGGTTCTTTTTCCTCCTCATGCACATAATAAGCCACGAAGAATAAAATACTATATACGGCTTTTAAGGAGGTTTTATAATGGTAGATATAAGACGAATGTTTTTCGGGGGAAATACCACTAGTGGGTTTTATTCTTTGCATGACAATATAATAGGGGAGGATAGGAAGAAACTATTTATTCTAAAAGGTATGCCTGGAGGGGGAAAATCTTCTTTGATGAAGAAAATTGGGGAACGTATGCTTAAGGAGGGCTTTACACTAGAGTACCACCATTGTCCATCGGATCCAGATTCCATAGATAGTGTGGTAATCAATGAGCTCAAGATAGGCATAGTAGATGGCACTCCTCCTCATAGTATGGATCCTACTTATCCTGGATTGACGGATAAGCTAATAGATTTGAGTCAATTTATAGATGATAAGAAGATCATGAAATACAAGGATGAGATAGTCAGAGCTAAGATGAACAACAAAGAAGCTTATCAGAAGACTTTTGCCTATTTTAAATCGGCAAAGCTTATCTACGATGAAATAGTTGAAAACAATAGACGAAATGTAGATTTTACTGGAGTGAACAAGGAGATTCTATCCTTAATAGATGAAATATTTGTTAAGGAAGTTATAAGCGAAGGGGATTCAGGCTTTAAGAAAAGATATATGTTCTCCAATGCCAATAGTCCAGAGGGTTTTGTAGATTATATGGATACTATTCTAGAAGGGATTTCAAGTATATATTACATTCATGGAGATATAGGTACAGGAAAGTCTACACTGATAGGAAAGATTATAGAGGAGGCCAATATTAGGGGATATAATATGGAGATATACCTAAATTCCACAATACCAGAGAAGATAGAATCTTTAATAATCAAGGATTTGAATATATGTATAACTTCCAATGAGAAGGGATTGAATTTTCCCCATAAGAAGGTCGATTTAAATGCATATTTCAATGAAAAGGCAAGGAATCAAAAGGATTATGATATATACAATCTATTAATCCAGGAAGCCACCTTGGAACTATCCAATGCTAGAGAAAACCATGGAAGACTGGAAAGATGCTATGTGCCTACTGTAGATTATATTGGGATAAATAAAACAAGGGATCGTATACTTGAAGAGATTTTAAGCTATGCTAAATAGAGAAATCCAGAGCTAATCACTCTGGATTCGTTTGTTTTTCATACTCAGCCAGTTTTTCTTTTAATATTCTATTTTCCTTTGCAAGGCTAGCATAATCCTTTAATGCTCTATAACCGCATACAAATTCTACTCTGATATGGCCTTTATGGGATTGTATTTTTTTTATCTTTATAATTCCAATCTCCCCAGTGCTTCTAAGATGGGTGCCACCACAGGGTGAAAAATCTATTCCATCTATTTCTACAATACGGATACGGGAGTTCTCCAAGGATTCATTTCGAACAGGGAGTCTACTGACATCTTCTTTTTTTATGGTATATGATTTTATTGAGAAGTTGGAGTATATTATTTTATTGGCGAATTCTTCTATTTTATCAATTTCATCTTCTTCTATACTTGGAATATCTACATCTATGTAGACTAGCTCTTTTCCTATGTAGAATCCGATAGTTTCTCCATTATATAATTTATAGAAAACAGCAGATAAAAGGTGTTGACCTGAATGTTGTTGCATATAGTCCGCTCTATTCTCCCAGTCTATGGATAGTTCTACTTTATCGCTAAGGATATTTTCACCTAATACATGGACTATATCCCCATCATCTTCATAGACATCCAATACCGGGATTCCATTTATAGTGCCTTTATCCCCAGGTTGTCCGTCGGAAAGGTTGGGATAAAAAATAGTCTTGTTGGTCTTTATATAGTATTTATTATTCATATATTTTTTATGAACAATCCTTCCATTTATTTGACGTATATATGGATTTTCTAAAAAGATTTTTTCAGTCATTTACTATCCAACCCCTTTCTACTATTAATACCATTCTATCACTTTTATCTTAAAGTCAACAATATTTACCAGAAAATTTTTAATATATGTTATAATTTAATTATTATTTACTAGGGATGGGGCGTTAATATGAGGAGACCTTTTCTATATTTCACTATTCCAATGATTATGGGAATAGTCTTCTATTATTTTATTGAAATCAATATATACTTGATTTTGTCATTATTTATTTTAGTTCTTATAATGGCTCTTATTGGATTGAAAAGGGGCGGTTCTATTGAGGTCAATCTACTTATATTATTTTTCTTATCAGGTATATTGATAACAAGTTTTAGATTTCATCATAGCCAATTAATCCAGCATGTAGACAAGACTGTAGAGCTAAGGGGTGTGGTAAAGGAGGTTAAGGTTTCATCGGATGAAGAAGGGTCCTATGTTCTGTTGGCCCATGGAATAGAACATGATGGTATGAAGAAAAGGGTAGGAGAGAAGATCTCCTTAAAGGTAATTGGAGGAAACCAGCTGGAACTAGGGGATGAGATAGTTTTAAGAGGGGTTTTGAAAGAGCCCTTGGCCAATACCAATCCTGGATTATATAATCATAAATTGAATTTGTTGACTCAAAATATCCATACTATGGCTACTGTCAAAGATTATTCTATAACTGTAATGGAAGGGACAAGTCCTAGCATTGGTCTTAGGATTAAGAAAGATTTTATAGCTAAGGTGGAGGGAATTTTTGATGAATATCTAGAGGAAGACAATAGTTTTTTGATGAAGTCCATTATCTTGGGGAAATCTTCCTACTTAGATGGGGAGAGAGTTGCCCAATTTAGGGATCTAGGATTGGCCCATGTATTGGCTGTTTCAGGACTACATATTGGAATTATAGCGGGCTTTTTTGTTATACTATTTGCCTATATTGGGTTGAATAGGAAGGTGAATGTCTTTTTAGTTATTTCAATCCTATGGCTTTATGCTTATATAATTGGAAACCCTCCTTCGGTAATAAGGGCCAATATAATGTTTTCTTTATTACTAGTATCTCAACTAGGGGGAGAGCCCTATGATTCAATTAACACCCTATTTTTTGCATTGTTTATAATGCTGATTATCAACCCATTTTGGATATTTAGCCTAGGATTTCAGCTTTCTTTTATGGCTACATTTTTCATCATATATTTAACTCCTAGGATGAGGGAAATATTCTATCCTTATAGGGGTGGATTTATAAATACCATATCTGGAATAATGTCGGTCCAAATTGGACTACTTCCTATTCAAGCTTATTATTTCAATAGGTTTCCCATTATGGGTTTAATTAGCAACCTTATATTGATACCTTTGATTTCCATGACTCTAATCCTTAGCATACTTTTGATCCCATTTTCATTCATCAGTGGATATATATCAGGGTCCATAGCTATTATAAGCGATTTTTTATTGAGGATTCATTTTTATATACTGGATCTATTCAATGGTTTCCATCTAGTTCTAAAATTGCCTTCACCGTCCCTGGCGGGGATTTTCATCTATTATATATTTATCGCCATCCTATTCCGTATTATAGATATTAAAAATTTGAATAATGGAATTGTGAAGACTATAGTCTTTTACTGTTTGTTTCTTATACTTATAAATACTTTGTTTTTCAATGTGGATGAAAGGTTGGAAGTCAATTTTATAGATGTAGGCCAGGGAGATAGTATTTTATTGAACACAATGGATGGGAGCTACCTAATAGATACTGGGGGAAATGTATTTGGAAACTTTGATATAGGGGAGAATATTTTACTACCTTATTTAGAGAAGAGAGGTATATTTAAACTGGATGGGGTTTTTATATCCCATTATGATGAAGATCATTGTAAGAGCTTGCTTTATTTAATGGATAATATGGAGATTGAGAATATATACATAGGATATAATAGAGAGGGAAATAGATTATATGAAGAGATTGTAGGAAAAGCTTTAGAGAAGGATATTCCTATTAGGCTTTTAAGCAAAGGGGAGAAACTTAGATTAGATAACAATACCCAAATATTGGTGTCTGGCCCTGATGAAAAACTGCTGACTAACCCTAGTCATAGCGATAACGATCTATCTATGGTGTTATTACTAAACTATTATAGTAGGAGGATTTTATTTACAGGGGATATAGAAAGGGCTGGAGAAGAGAGCCTTGTAGAAAGTCTAAAGGTTCCCATAGATTTTTTAAAGGTGCCTCACCATGGGAGCAACACTTCTTCATCTATGGATCTATTGGAAAGGACAAGGCCTAGGGCTGGATTTATCTCTGTAGGAAGGAACAATAGCTTTGGTCATCCTCATGAAGAGGTTGTAGAGAGATATCTGGATAATGGTATAGAATTATATAGGACGGATGAGTTAGGACTTGTGACTATTTGTCTAAATAAGGAGAATTATGAAATTACCTCTTTCATAAAAGATAGATTGAGTATAATATA
>JAAYRD010000189.1 GCA_012518955.1 Tissierellia bacterium
ATAACCATATATAGGCACCCCATCATGGAGTAATCTAGGGAATAAATCCTTACTAAAATCAAAGTTTTGCCCATATTCATAGTAATCCAGAACCTCTGGCTCTAGAATATATATTCCCGTATTTATGGTGTCACTAAAGACCTCTCCCCAACTAGGTTTTTCTAAAAATCTTATTATCTTTCCGTTTTCATCGGTTATAACAACCCCATATTCCAATGGTATAGGCTCCCTCTTCAATATTAGGGTAGCTTTTGAGCCCTTCTTTCTATGAAAATCATAGGCTTTTTTTAGGTCTATATCTGTAAAAGCATCTCCACTTATTACAATGAAGGTATTATCCAAAAATTTATATGCATTTTTTACGCTGCCTCCTGTGCCTAAAGGCTTATCCTCTATATAATACTTAATATTAGCATCAAAGTCAGAACCATCTCCAAAATAATCCATGATCATATTGGGTAAATAATATAGCGTAACTGCTATATCATCAATTCCATGCCTTTTTAAAAGATCTATACCGTACTCCATTACCGGTTTGTTAAACATAGGTACCATAGGTTTTGGCAGGTGACAGGTTAAAGGTCTAAGCCGAGTACCCATACCCCCTGACATAATTACTCCTTTGATAACAATCACTCCTTTTACCAAAATACATGCCTATGAATATCTTGCCAGTTTTCCCATTATTTTATACATAAAAACAACCCTTCGCTTCTATGTTCTACATAGAAGTGAAGGGTTGTTGAATTCTTTTAATCTATTTTACTGATTCAATTCTAGCTAATGTTGCTTTTTCTATATCTTCAATCTTGCCTATAGATGAAATTCTATTCTTTCCCTTAGAATATATATATATTTTAATCTTTGGTTCCGTTCCAGATGGTCTTACTGCATACCATGAACCATCATCAAATATATACTTTAAAACATTGGATTTAGGATTGCCTGTTTCATCGTTTAAATAGTCTATGGTATTGATTAGTTTCATATTTCCTATGGCGGTAATAGGATTTTCTCTAAATGAATCCATAATCCTTCCAATTCTTTGACTTCCTTCAATCCCTTCTAATACTATGGATATTAGTTTTTCAAAATAATAGCCATACCTTCTGTACATATCTTCTAGTTCATCTAATAGAGTTTTTCCTTGCTTTTTATAATAAGCTGCCATTTCTGCAATTAACATAGATGAGATTACTCCATCCTTATCTCTAACTATGGTATCGTAGACATAGCCAATACTTTCTTCATATCCAAAAATAAAAGTATGTTCCCCTGTCTTATCAAACTCATTGGCTTTGCCACATATATGTTTAAATCCTGTTAAAGTTTCTAAGGTTCTTACACCATAGTGTTTACCAATGGCCCTACTTAAATCTCCAGTAACTATACTCTTAACTATAGCTCCATTGACTGGTATATTGTCATCTTTATGCCTTGAAGATAGTATGTACTCTATTAATAAGGCTCCTGTTTGATTGCCGTTTAGAAATACATACTCTCCATTTCCATCCCTTACCATACAGGCCACCCTATCACAATCTGGATCCGTTGCTATCAATATATCCCCGTCTTTTTCTTTGCCAAGTCTTTTTGCATAATTGAAGGCCTTTACATCTTCTGGATTAGGATATCCTACTGTAGTAAAATCCGGATCTGGATTTTCCTGTTCTGGCACTATGAAAACATTGTTAAAACCTCTTTCCTCTAAGACCCGTCTGACCAATTTATTTCCTGTACCATTTAAAGGGGTATAGACAATCCTTATATCCTTATCTATATCATCATTTAAAGCTCGTTTTTTTATCTTTTCTATATATTCGTCATCTAATTCCTTGTCAATATAGTTTATAAGCCCCTTATCCAATCCCTCTTCCATATCCATCAATTCTATATCAGAAAAATCTTTTATATCATCTATATGGTTGAGTATCTCTTGAGCTATATCATCTAGTATTTGAGAACCCTCTTCCCAATATACCTTATATCCATTATAGTCCCTTGGATTATGGCTAGCTGTAACTACTATTCCAGAAATAGTCTTTAACCGTCTAATGGCATAGGATAAAAGGGGTGTAGGTCTTATGTCATCAAATAGATATACCTTTATCCCATTGGCAGCTAAAACCCTAGCTGCTATTTCAGAAAATTCTTTAGAAAAATGTCTTACATCGTAAGCTATAGCCACTCCTCTTTCCATAGCCGATTTGCCTCTGCTTACAATTGTATCTGCCAGTCCTTGAGTGGCTAAGGATACAGTATATCTATTCATTCTATTGGTTCCTGCCCCAACCTTTCCCCTTAATCCTGCTGTTCCAAAGGATAGATTGGTGTGGAACCTATCTGCTATCTCCTTTTCATCATATTTAATGGATTCTAGTTCTTTCCTTGTCATCTCGTCAAAGTATTCATTGTTCAACCAGTTATTGTATTTTTCTCGATAATCCATTTAAATAACCTCCCTGATATATTTTATCTCCATAAAAATTCTAGTGCATTCTTTACCTGAAGTAGGACCCCATCTGCCAGGCAGTCTTCATCTATATCAAAGTAAGGGGTGTGACCGCCTTCCACTATTCCCTTTGCTTGGTTTCCAGAACCTAGGTGAAAAAATGCTGAAGGCCTTGCTTCTGTAAAAAAGGAAAAATCCTCTACACCAAAACTTGGGTAAGGCATTTCATATATATTCTCTTTTCCCAATAACTCTAATCCATTTTGTTTAACTATATTTACCATATTATCATGGTTATTTAAGGCTACATATCCCTCTGTTCTAATGAGCTCTCCTTTGCCACCCATGGACTGGGAAACCTTTTCAACTATATTTTTGATATTATATAATACTAATTTTCGCGTTTCCCTGTTTAGAGTTCTAACTATTCCTTCCATTTCTACCTTATCAGCCACTATATTTCTAGCATATCCACCTTTTATAGTCCCTATGGTGAGTACGGCAGAAGACCTTGGGTCTACATTTCTACTTACTATGGTTTGTAATGATGACATTACCTGATTCGCTATGGCAATAGCATCTATTCCATTTTGAGGATAGGCTCCATGACTATTTTTACCGTAAATTACTATGTCAATCATATCGGATGCAGCCTTCATCTGTCCATATCTAATACCTATTGTACCTTTTTCTAAACTATTATCTACATGAAGGCCAAAAATTCCATCTACATAGGGAGAGTCCAATACCCCTTCCTCTATCATAGGCTTAGCTCCTCCCAAGGTTTCCTCTGCTGGTTGAAAGAGTAGTTTTATATTTCCTTTTATGCTACCTTTTAGTTCCTGTAATATTTTAGCCGCTCCTAATAAAATAGCCATATGGGCATCATGCCCACAAGAGTGCATTTTACCATTTATTTTAGATTTATAGGAAACTTCTTTTTTATCAGTCATGGGCAAAGCATCCATATCTGCTCTCAGGGCAACAGTTTTCCCTTTTTCCTTTCCCCTTATTATTCCCACTACTCCAGTAGTGGCAATTATATTATATTCTATATTCATCTCTTCTAAATATTCTATTATCTTATCCCTGGTCCTATATTCTTCAAATCCTAACTCCGGATATTTATGAAAATCCCTTCGAATGTTTATTATCCATTCTTCTATTTCAGCAGCCTTAGTTTTTAAATAATCATTATCTACCATAGGACCAACTCCTTTATAGGTGAATTTTGGTATTGTTTAATATTATACCATATGTATGCTCTCATAATCAGCGATAAACAGTTTCTCTTTTCAATATTCTTTATTAAATCAACCTAGAGTCCCTCTTACCATAGCTTTATCTAAAATATAACAAAACAAGCTTTAGAAAATCCAATTTTCTAAAGCTTGTCCCCTTTCTTTTTATAGTCTTTTATTTTACTTTATAAAAATACCGAGAGGTTTCCCCACAGGTAAGAATTCTCTACCGAGATGTTCATTCAATACAGAAGCTGCTGAACCATAGAAAGAGAATATGGCTATGAACAACTCTGAATATGCTGCTAGCTTATGGGTAAATTCATAAGCTATATCAAAGGAGCTAAGAGTTAACCCTAAAAACAAAAAATCGATTAGTACAAATATAATAAATAGTACTTTATGAGTTTCTGCGGCTCCAATGGTCATGAAGAGAGTAAATATTAGGTATCCTAAAAATGCAAATCCTAATTGCTTTGGATCTACAGTGGATTGAAGGCCCTTGCCAAATGCTCCCATTTGAATCATCCAAGACATGGCTACTGCAAACCAAAAAAACGCATATCCACCAAATGCAGTAGTTCCAAAGGTATTGTTCCTTTTAGAATCATTGATACAAGCAAATAGCTGAGCAAAAGCTCCTAGAAATATTGCCCAAGGAATGACAAAAGATACTCCTTCAGTAATTCCCAACTTTTGACTAGATGCCACCAAAGTTACCATGGCAAGTCCAAATAACCCTAATGCAGATGGATCTGCATTTACAACTTTAACATTTTTTACATCAATTTTCTCCATGAAAACCTCCTTAAAATATAATAAATTAATCCATTTTATCATATCACATATCTAGAATTTAAAAAAGCTCTTTCATACTATAAATCATATGCAAATAGTCAATCTAAAAATATAAAAAAATATTTGTTTCAAACTCTATATTAAGGGTATATATAAGTGGACGCTTATACAAAAATATTGCAAAACAAAGGAGGTTTTTTATGTTAGGAATACCAATAGAATTAATTTATCTTCTAGCATTGCTATCTACGATCGTAATTGCTTTTATTTTATTTAAAAGGCCGATCTATGAAGCTATGCTTATTGGCTACTTAGTAATGATTATCGTATTAAAAAGATACGATAAATTCATGGAATACTTGATTAAACCATCTACAAATACTTTGTTCTATGCTATAGTTGCTTTTTTATCTCTAGCATTTATATTTGAACAAACGGATGTAGTCAAGGACATAATTAATTTTATTTTATCTTTAGTTGGTCGTTTTAGAGGTGGTGCAGGTTATGTAAGTCTTTTAACTAGTACTTTCATGGCAGCCCTTTCAGGGACAGGACCAGGAAATGTGGCTGCAACAGGTGTATTTACGATTCCTGCTATGATTCACACCAATTTTCCCAGAGCATTAGCTGCAACGGTGGAAATGTCCGCCAGCTCTTTAGGACCTATGATACCACCATCTGGAACTATACTGTTAGCCTTCGGAATTCTAGATACAATGTTTCCTGAAAAATATACATTGGCCCAGTTCTGGATGGCTGTATGGGGAGTAGGGATATGGTTTATTCTTCAGAGGATAATAACCCTATATATATTATGTTTGAAATATAAGGTTAGTCCAGTTCCCAAAGATGAGATACCAAAGGTTTCAGAAGCTTTCAAAGAGGGTTGGAAAGCCTTATTGGTTCCAGTAATAATATTTCTCCCCCTATATTTAGATTTTAAATTTGGTTCCACATTCTTCCAAGAAAGATTAGGAGAAGAAGGAGCCAGTGCTTTTTCCAGTTCGGTAATACTGTTTACCCCCGGTGTTGCTGCAATCTATTCTTTGATTATCAGTAAAGACAAAATCCAAAAACAATTAAATATAAAAGACATATTCAATATGTTTAAAAAAGCCATTGTTCAAATAACACCAGTAGCAGCAACGGTTTACTTTGCATATTCCATATCCTATCTATTTGGAGATGCTGAGATAGGAGCAACTTTGGGAGAGTATGTTCAATCATTTAATATGAGTAAATTGCAACTGGTTATATTTTTCCCTGTTTTTACGACATTTTTAGGCATGATATTACCAGGTTCTTCTCAAATAGCCATCTTTGGGACAGGCATATTAGGAGCCTTAGTTGCAGTAGGGGCGAATCCATTATTAGTAGCAGCTATGCTGCCTGCTATTACAGGAGCATTGGAAGGAATGACTCCACCTTTAGCTTTAGCTATGTATGCAGCTATGGGAATAGCTGAATCGGATATAGGCGAAACTTCTAAACTTGCTGTAATATGGGTATTGAGCCATCTAGTAGTGGCCATATTGATCTTAGCTGAATTTTTACCAGTTCTGTTTATATAGGGAGGTGTAGTTATGAAAAATAATTTTGAAAATCTTTTATCCTCATTGTTTAGCTTTTTTATACTCATTGCTATTCTGGGTGGTGGGATTATTTTCCTCCTATTTCTTGTAGCTTTACTATTAGGGGGAGAAACAGGAGCAAACTTAGCTATATCCACCTCCACAACTATAATGCCATATTTTATTAAATCTGCAACAATAGCAGTCCTTGCTGGATTAGTGTCCATGTATGCCAGGGGAATGCACACTTTAACCTTGCAAGGATCAAGTAAAAAAGATCAATAATAAAAAACCTTAGAGCACAATCTGCCTAAGGTTTTTTATTATTGTCGTTCAAAATATATATTTATATTACTTATTAAAATAATCTAATGCTGTTTGAACAAATACCGCTACTCCCTTATCGAATTGCTCTTCATCTAGGGCAAATCTACTATTGTGATGTGGATATATAGTGCCGTCTATAGCTAAAGGAGTAGATAAGAATGCAAACGTTCCAGGTACTTCTTCTAGATAATAGGCAAAGTCCTCTCCTCCCATGACCGGGTTAGCCATAAGTTCTACATTTTCTTCTCCCAAAACTTTAGTTGCGCTTTCCATAGCAAGAGTAGTGAATTCCGCATCATTTATTACTGGAGGTGCACCAAATATATAGTCGTATTCTACACTTCCTCCTGAAACTTTAGCTATTGATTCTGCTATTTCACCTATTCTCTTAGCTATAAATTCTCTAGTTTCTTGTTTAACTGCTCTAGCTGTTCCCTCTATATTAACCTCTCCAGGTATTATATTGTAAGCAGTTCCTGCATTTACCATCCCTATCGTAATAACTCCAGGATCTACTGGATCTAATTCCCTACTTATTACTGTCTGTACAGATTCTATGAACTTTCCTGCCATTACTATTGGGTCGCGGCCGTTGTGAGGATAAGCACCATGGGCACCAACACCTTTGATCTTTAGTGTCCATCTATCCAAACAAGCCATCATAGATCCTTTACTAAATAAAATTGTACCAGGTTCTCCTTGAGTTGAGATGCTTCCTACATGAATACCCATGACTCCATCTACACCTTCTAATGCTCCAGCTTTTACCATGGGTTCTGCTCCTGCGGATATTTCCTCTGCTGGTTGGAATAGTAAAACTACTTTACCTGCAAATTCATCTTTGATGTCATTTAATACCTTAGCTGCACCAAGTAGTATAGCAGTGTGTCCATCGTGTCCACAGGCATGCATATTTCCATTAGTAGATGCAAATGGTAATCCTGTTTCTTCTTCAATTTCTAAAGCGTCCATATCTGCCCTTAGAGCTAAAGTTTTACCTGGTCCTTTTCCTCCTTCTATTACTCCAACTATAGCAGAATCAAGGCCTACACCTTTTTTATAGGAGATTCCTAGTTCATCTAGTACATTACACACATATTCGCTAGTCTGAGGTAAGTTTTGACCTATTTCTGGTATTTGATGAAGATCTCTTCTCCACTTTATCACCTCATCTAAAACATCTGTAGCTAACTTTTTAATATCCATGACTTTCCTCCTCCTTTATATGTTTATACTATTTTTCTGCTTTATTATTTTTTCTACTATTTAAGTAGAAAGCAATTGCAACTGTACTGAATACCGATACAGGAATCATTACATAGCTTGGTATGCCTCCTATAAAGAACATTATTCCCGCAACTATTAATGCTATAGCCCCATATAAATAGTTCTTTGCAGCATATAAGGCAAAGATTGCACCAAATATAGCTGGAGAAACATAGGTAAAGGCTTCTATTATTACAGGTGGAAATGCATTCATAAGAGCCGCACCACCGATAGCCGCAATTGTTACTACTATCATATTTGTAATAATTGATCCAGCTATTCCAAGTGTAGAAACAAGTTCTGCTTTTTTTGTACCAGGTGTTACTCCCACAGCCTCTTGAGCTATAGCAGAACATGGCACACGCATATTTCCAATATTACCTGCCAGAAAGGACATATATGTTCCAGGTAGTCCTAGCACTGGGAAAAAGGAAATAGGTTCTACAATAGCATATACTAAATATATAGCCGCAATTAATCCCCATCCAGTTAGAATATTTTGAATCCCTGGAAACGCTCCATAAACTACAGATACTACTATGGCTGGAATAAATGAAAACAATACTGCAACTAGATTTGTAATTCTTCCATATTTAATAATCGGTTTGGTAAAGCTTTCTTCATAACTTAAATTTTTATCTGACATTTTTATATCCTCCTTTATGCAACTATTCTATTAAAGATTACTGTACAGGCCATTCCTATTACCATAGCAATTCCTAGGTTGTATTCGCCTAATTTAGGATATTTCTTGGCTATTCTTTCAAGTATTAACATAGATACAGCTGCAGTTAAACCAGAAATTGCAAAGGGTCTAGTTTCAGGATCAAAAGCCTTAAATAATTCATTACCAAATAGATAGGCAAAAGCCCCACACATAGCGGATATCATTAGGATTCCTACCCTTTTAGGATCTCCCCCTGATACCTTCTTAGTTATTCCTTCTACCTTATGAGAAAATAAACCAGTAAATAATAGCCATGCACTTCCATTTAAAGCCATAACCCAAGTTGCGTTAGCAAATTCCATAAGACCATAATCAGGACTAGTTAGAGTCTTACCCATTCCCTTAGCCGCCATCTCAGCTGCTGCAAGTTCTGTAGGAGCAGCTCCTATGATAGAAAGTCTCATCCATGCAAGAGG
>JAAYRD010000190.1 GCA_012518955.1 Tissierellia bacterium
CCTAAAGCCATTATTACTGCATCTACATCGAATTCAAATTCTGAACCTTCAATTGGTATAGGTCTTCTTCTGCCAGATGCATCTGGCTCTCCTAGTTCCATCCTTTGGCATCTAATGGCTTTTACCCATCCATCTTCATTACCAATTATTTCTACAGGGCTAGTTAGAAATTCAAACTTTATTCCCTCTTCCATTGCATGGTGTACTTCTTCTATTCTAGCTGGAAGTTCTTTTTCAGTCCTTCTATATACTATCCAAGATTCAGCACCGAGTCTTAGAGCAGTCCTAGCAGCATCCATTGCAACGTTTCCTCCACCTATAACCGCTACTCTCTTTCCAACTTTAATAGGTGTATCATAGTCATCCCTAAAAGCTTTCATCAAGTTGTTTCTAGTAAGATATTCATTTGCAGAATATACTCCATTTAAGTTTTCTCCTGGTATTCCCATAAATATAGGAAGTCCAGCACCAGAACCTATAAATACAGCATGAAAACCTTCCTTATCCATAAGCTCATCTATTGTTACAGTTTTACCTATAACCACATTAGTTTCTATTTTAACTCCAAGTTTCTTTAAGTTTTCTATTTCATGTTTTACTACAGCATCCTTGGGAAGCCTAAACTCGGGAATTCCATATACTAAAACTCCGCCAGCTTCATGAAGAGCTTCAAAGATTGTTACCTCGTACCCTTCCTTAACTAATTCCCCTGCACAGGTAATACCTGCAGGACCCGAACCAATAACCGCTACTTTATATCCATTTTTCTCTTTAGTCTTTCCTATTTCAACATTATGTTCTTTTGACCAATCAGCAGCAAATCTTTCAAGCTTTCCTATAGCTATGGCATCTCCCTTGATTCCACGAACACATACCTTTTCACATTGTTCTTCCTGAGGACAAACCCTTCCACAAACTGCAGGAAGTGCAGTGTATTCTGCAAGAACATGGGCTGCTTCCTCAAATTCACCTTCAGCTATATGATGAATAAATCGTGGTATATCTATATCTACTGGACACCCTCCTATACAAGGATGGTGTTTACATTGGATACATCTTTTAGCTTCTGCTATAGCTTCTTCCTCTGTATAACCTAAGCAAACTTCGTCAAAGTTTGTTGCTCTAACCTTAGGATCTTGTTCAGCAATAGGTATTCTTTCAAATTTACTCATTATTTAGCACCCCCTTGTTGTTGACATTTACATCTGCATTTTTCTTCATATTCTTCTTTCGATTTTATCTCTTCCGATTTATATTGAGCTTGTCTCCTTAAAGCTTCATTAAAATCTACAAGATGACCATCAAACTCAGGTCCATCCACACATGCAAATTTTGTCTCATCTCCAATCGATACCCTACATGCACCACACATGCCTGTCCCATCTACCATTATAGGGTTAAGGCTTACAATAGTTTTAATTCCAAGCTTTTCAGTAAGAAGGCATACGAACTTCATCATTATCATTGGCCCTATTGATATAACTAAATCATAATGCTTCCCTTGATTGACTACAAGTTCTTCTATCATGGCAGTTACCATTCCTGAAAAACCATAACTTCCATCATCAGTACAAACATATAGATTTTCTGCTACAGCTCCTAGCTTGTCCTCAAGGATTACTAAATCTTTAGTCTTTGCACCAAGTACTACATCTACACCAATACCATGTTCATGGAACCACCTAGCCTGAGGATATACAGGTGCTGTTCCAACTCCACCTGCTACAAATAAAATCTTTTTCTTTTTTAATTCCTCTATGTCTTCGTTTACAAACTCTGATGGTCTTCCAAGAGGGCCTACAAAATCTTTCACATAGTCTCCCTCTTCAAGTGTAGCCAGTTTTTGAGTAGAACAGCCCATAGGTTGAACTACTATGTTTACCGTTCCTTCCTCCTTATCATAATCACAAATAGTTAGAGGAATCCTCTCCCCTTCCTCGTCAGCTACTACAATTATAAACTGACCTGGTTGAGCAGAGTTTGCTACCCTTGGAGCCAAAATATCCGCTTCGAAAATATTTGGGGCAAGGTCTTTTTTCCTTACAATCTTATACAATTAAAACTCCTCCCTCATTAATAATATTATTTAATTTTACAACATTTTCTGCTGCTACTAGGCAACAATTATTTGTACGGCTAACAAAATTATAACCATAATTAGAAAAACACTTTTTATTACTACCCAAGGATATTTGAAAATTATCGTATACTTAACGTTTTCCTTTACAGTTAATTTTATCACAAAGATATTCTTAATTCAACACAATTTAACAACCTTTATTTTTTATTTAAAATAATCTTATTATCTACTAGTTTATCAATTATTGCTAAGGATTCAAACCTAAATCCCATATTCCTAAGATTTTGTATATTCCTACTAGATTAAATTTACTTTGACATCTTTAGTCATAGTTTTTGAATCTACCTTTTTTACAAACACTACAGGAGCTTTAAAGTAATGGCAGCAATAACAGCT
The DNA here is from genome assembly GCA_012518955.1 of Tissierellia bacterium. GTDB lineage: Bacteria > Bacillota > Clostridia > Tissierellales > Tepidimicrobiaceae > DUNJ01. The sequence goes on from JAAYRD010000190.1 coordinate 2,477, forward strand.
ATTCCAATACCAGAAGTTTTAATTGTTAGAATTTTATCAACTTTATCTTCTGAAAATCTTCTTCTAAACTCATTTAGTAAATCTACATGTCCCCAAC
>JAAYRD010000191.1 GCA_012518955.1 Tissierellia bacterium
ACATCCACAGTTTTCATCATAATTTTCGCTCATTTTCACCCTCCTTTTAAACTTTATTTATATTATTATATCCTAATAATATCTTATAATCATACTCCATTGTCTATTTTATAAACCATTGAGTTTTGCTGGCCAAATATATCTATATATTTTATATATATTTTATTACTACCCTTTAAGTTTTTATTAAATACTTTTATATTGGAATTAATAATCATTTTATCATCTCTTCTATAATCCTGCCAGTCAATTGTGGGGATATTTCCATTATAATCTATATCTATTCCTATAAAATCTATTAAAGCCAAAGAATTGTTTAATGCTATTTCTTTAACTATATCCTTATACTTGCCTTTTATGCCTATATTGTCCAGATTCAATTCATAGTTATCTAGTTCTATATTTAATCCCTCTATTCCTTCTTTACTTTTTATTGTTTCAATGGTCTTTATAGATAATCTACCTGCTTTTCCAAGGTTATTGTGTTCTTTTATTATACTGAAGGGCAGGGATTTCTTTTCTATCAGTCTTTTGGTTGTAGTTATTAAAGATAAGGCTCCCTTATCTGCCATTATCCATCTTCTATTAAGTCTTTCTCCAACTACACCTGTAGTTCCACTGCCAGCAAAAAAGTCTGCTATAATAGATCCTTCGTTGGAAGAGGATAAAATTATTCTTTCCAATAACTTTTCAGGCTTTTGTGTGTCATAACCTACCCTTTCCTTTGCAGTCCTACCTACCATATCTATTGGCCAAACATCTCTTAAATTAACTAAAGTATACCACCCTATTTCGTCTTTATACTCTTTAATCCCTTTAAATCTATAAGGTTTGAAATCCCTATTATAGGATTTTTCTTTTTGAGGATTGAATATATAGTCTTTGGTTTTACTATATACCAATATATTATCATGTTTTCTTGAATAATATCTTTTACTTACTCCGCCTGATTTATATGACCATATGATTTCATTTAAAAAATTTCCTTCCCCAAATATTTGATCCATCAATATTTTTGCATAGTGAACAGTTCTATAGTCTAGATGAAGATATATGCTTCCTCTATCACTTAGCAATTTCTTCATCAAATAGAGCCTAATATAAAGCATCTCTAAGTATGTAATTAACCCATTATCCCATATATCATTATAGGCAAAATGCTCTATCACCCTTTCAGTTTTACCATATTTAACTATGCTCCTTCCATTGTAATTTGTCTTCGTTAAAAATGGAGGATCTATATATATTAAATCAATCTTTCCTTCATAACCTTTTTTCAATAAGTTTTCAATTACTATTAAATTGTCTTGTTGATAAAATTGGTTCATCCATTTATTGGTATTTCTATCTGCTCCTTTATAAGTCATGGGCTTGATTATTTCTTTTTCCTCCATTGGAATATCTAAGGGCCTATTCATTATTTTTTCAGCTGCTTTCATCCCATTTCTTACTATCTGGGGCAATTCTTCTATTATAGAAAACTTAGTCATAATTATCTCCTTTCAAGGACTATGAACATATTATACTACATATAATCATATATATGGGATTATTGGTTGACTTTTCTACTTTATTATAATAAAATATTAGAAAGTATAATAAAGTCAGTGCGTAGAAGTAGTAGTTAAATAAGTAAGGTTTTAGCGAGTCGGGATTGGTGGAAGCCGATAACCAGCTTATTAATGAATGGATCTACAAGATGCTTGATGAAATGGATTAGTCCAGAGTATTCAACGCCGGGAATTTCCCGTTATAGAAATAGGATATCAAACCATTGGTTTCGTATCTGATAAAGAGAGATTATCTATTGGATAATCTAATTAAGGTGGCACCACGAAAATATGTCTTTCGTCCTTTTATAGGATTGAAGGGCTTTTTTTATATACTTTTTTAAAATAATCTACTGAAAAGGTGGTGAATAATATGTTGTGAACAGAAGAAAGTGATTGGAAAAATAAAAAAATACAAATAAAAAAGGAGAGTTTTATTATGAAATTGAGAAACAATATTTTAACAGCATTATTATTGGCCACTGGATTTATTTTGCACCAAATTACACCTGGAATATTGGGAGGGATGAAATTCGACTTCTTGTTATCCTTTGTATTTATATCCCTCATAGTTAATCCTACATTTAGCAACGCTCTATTGACAGCTCTATTAGGAGGGCTGCTATCTGCAATGACTACTACTTTCCCAGGGGGACAAATACCAAATATAATTGATAAATTGGTAACCTGTTTAGTTTTATTTCCTATTATCAAGAGTATTTCGTATAAAAGGCTTAATTCCTTGGTTACGGTTTTAATAGGTGGATTAGGAACATTGATAAGTGGAACGGTATTTTTAGCATCTGCTCTTTTTATCACAGGTCTTCCTGTACCAATGGGAAGTTTAATGGTAACCGTAGTGCTTCCCACTATTGTAATAAATGGAATAGGCACTGCTTTTCTCTATGCTATAGTAAAGCGAGCTATAAAAATATCAGGTTTCGGTATGGATCGACTTTAAATAATCTTAGATAGTTTTACGGGCGGTCAAAGACCGCCCTACTTTTCAAAACCAATCTAACATATTGATATAAAATATAACCTTATATTTTATTCCAATCTATATATTCATTCAATATCTCTACAAACTTGACCAAGTATTTCTTCTCCAATTCTGAAAATCGTCCTTTTTCTGGACTGTCTAGATCTAAAACTCCATAGACTTCGTCATCTTTTATAATAGGTATTACTAATTCAGAATTAGAAGCTGAATCACAAGCTATATGTCCTGGAAATAGATGAACATCGGAAACTAACTGAATCTTTTTTGTCTTTACCGCTGTTCCACATACTCCTTTTCCTATTTCTATTCTATTACATGCGGGTAGTCCCTGAAAAGGCCCTAATACCAATTCATCCTCTCTTAATATATAAAACCCTACCCAATTTAATCTATCTACACAAGCCATAATGATTCCTGTTGCATTGGATATATTGGCTAAATCATCTTTTTCAGAGCTTAGTTGAGACTTTAATAGAACATTCATGTACTTTAATCTTTCTTCTTGATCCATATTTTGTATAGGCTCTATTCTAAACATAGTTCCTCCCTTAATCATCTAGTATTTTTATTTTCTTTGCTGTTCCTTGTACTGGATAGGATTCTGCTACCGCACCATCAAATATTACTTCTACAATTGCTCCTTCTTCTATATCCTCTAGCATACATTTTACCCCAGCCTTATAAAATTCCGTATGGTTATCTATAGTAACATATGCACTATCATATGTCACGTCTTCTTCCTTTTCACCTTCTACTAAAAACCTAGAGACTTCATTATTCTTTTCATCCATTTGCATTTCCTTTATTTTTCCTCTAACACCAATGATATCTTTTGAAATATCTTCCGAGTTTTTACCACAGCCTATTATAATTATTGACAAGGATAAAACTAATAATAGAAATAATATTCTTCTCATATAAGCATCCTCTCTATATGGACTTTATATATACTTTTATTTCTTTTAAATCACTTTAAAAGTCCCCTTTGCTCCATATTCCAACCAAATAATCCTCCAGTATGGATAAACAATATATTATTATGCTCATCTAATCTACCTTTTTTGATCTCTTCCACTAGTCCAAACATAGCCTTTCCAGTATATACAGGATCTAAAATCAATCCTTCTAACCTTGCTAGATGATGGATAAAATCTATTTCTTTTGATTGGCTAAGAGCATATCCTAATCCCACATACCCATCTATTATATCTATGTCTTTTCTTTGTACTGATATTTCTTTTCCTGTATATTTTGATATTTCCTTCAGTAAATCTTCTACAACTATTTGGAAATGCTCTCTATTCGCAGTAACATTAAAGCCATAAATAGTAGCAGGATTTTTATTAATATGATTTCCATAATAAAGACCAGCATATGTACCACCAGAACCTACTGCCATAGCTATAGCATCAAACTTTATCCCCATATTCTTTTCCTGTTCCAATATTTCTTCCATGGCCCTATAATATCCTAAAGAACCTACTCCATTTGAGGCTCCTTCTGGAATTATATAAGCTTTATGACCTTTCTTCTTCAGTTGAGATCTTATATCATTCATAATCTCAGCTCTATTATCTTTGTACTCCTCTGATGTTACAAATTTTATCTTTGCCCCAAGCATTTTATTCAAAAAATAATTTCCCTCTATATCGTTATCTCTACTTCCTCTCAGAACCAGATAAGCCCCTAAACCCAGCTTAGCTGCCACAGCGGCAGTAGCTCTGGCATGATTTGACTGTATTCCACCACAAGTAATCAAATAGTCACAGCCATTACTTATAGCCTCCCCTACTGCAAACTCTAATTTTCTTATCTTGTTTCCTGATATCTCAATACCTGTTTGATCATCTCTTTTAATATAAATATTTTTCCCTAATTCATTACTCAACCTTTCCAACTTTTCTATATTAGTTGGCAAGTTGGCAAAACTTATGGGCTTCGGCATAGTCATTTTTATCCCTCCAAATTTTCTTGTTTCCTATAATTGATATTTTATCACATATTTTTCAACCTTTCACTTCTAGCTGTTGAATAACAAATGGCAGAAAAATTATCCATATAATTATCTATTCTACGAATCTTTTAAAATTCCTTTTTATTTATATGATTTTACAGAAAACTTATACTATTTAAAAATTTTTTCAAAAAAGTCTTGACATTGTGTCACCAAAGTATTATTATGTAATACAATATAAATAAATGCTTTGATGGAGAGAAAGATATCTACCCTTAATTACAGAGAGTTGGGTCAGGTGAAAGCCAACATTAAGCCGATATGTAATGTTCACTCCTAAGCAGATTCGTTTAAAGAACTATCAAGTAGACGAATCCGAAAGCCCATCGTTACAAGGGATAGGACTGTTAGGTCTGATTGAGTGATGACTTTTTGTCATAAATAGGGTGGTACCGCGAATATATAATCTTTCGTCCCTATAAATATAGTTAAAAAACTATATTTGTAGGAACGAAAGATTTTTTTATTGTTTATTATCCTACATTCAATCTGGCGAATTTCAAAAGGAGGTAAAATAAATGAAAAGAAAAAGGATTAGTAGTTTGATTACGTTGGTTTTAATAGGAATTATGATCTTATCAGGATGTAGTTCAGGTGATAAAAAGGTAAGTAATTCACCAGAAGATAAAGTCTATAAAATAGGAATTAGTCAATTAGCAGAGCACCCAGCCTTAGATGATGCACGAAATGGTTTTGAAGATGGTTTAAAAGAGCTGGGAGTTAATGTAGAGATTGATTATCAAAATGCACAAGGGGATATCCCGACTGCAACTAGTATTGCCCAAAAATTTGTTAAAGATGAAGTAGATTTAATATATGCCATAGCAACACCAGCAGCCCAATCTGCTAAACAATCCACTACAGAAATACCTATATTATTTAGTGCGGTAACAGATCCGGTTCAATCAGAGATAGTTGATGATTGGGAAGATGTTGGTGGAAATATAACTGGAACATCTGACATGGCTCCTGTAGCTTCTCAATTAGAGATATTTAAAGAAATAGATCCTAATATTAAGACCATAGGTATATTATACAATACCAGTGAAAACAACTCAGAAGTACAAGTTAAGGAAGTAAAGGAATTAGCTCCTGCTGCTGGTTTAGATGTTGAAACGGTTGGGGTAAGCAATGTGAATGAACTACCCCAAGCTATCGATTCTATCATAAAAAAATCTGACGCCCTATATATGCTTACGGACAATATGATAGCTGCATCAGTAGAGTTATTGGCGAAAAAAGCTATAGAAAATAATATAATAACCGTATCTGCCGAGGAAACTCAGGTAAAAGGTGGCCTGCTTATAACAAATGGTCTAAGCTATTACGACTTAGGAAAGCAAACTGCTAAGATGGCAAAAGAGATACTTGTGGATGGCAAAGAACCTTCTTCCATACCTGTTGGATTAGCTGAAAAAACCATAACCACAGTGAATACAACTACTCTAGAAGCATTGGGACTAGATCCAGATTTACCAATTTTTAAAGATGCAACAAAAGTTGGAGAGTAGGTTGAAAATGAAAAGTTTAAGAAAATATTGGAGGGTTGAGAGATGAATGCTTTGATTATTACATCCCTGGAACAGGGTCTCATATTTGCAATTTTAGCTATGGGGGTGCTTTTAACCTATAAGATACTGGATATAGCCGATCTTTCTGTAGAGGGAACCTTTCCTTTCGGGGCCTTTATATTTGCCAAGTTTATATCTATGGGAGTAAATCCTATAATTAGTACTTTAATAGCGTTTTGTTTTGGCACCTTGGCAGGACTGTTAACAGCAACCCTATTTACAAAGTTAAGGATAAAGCCGCTTTTAGCAGGAATACTCACGATGACCATTCTATACTCGGTAAATCTAAAAGTAAATGGAAAAGCTAATATACCATTGTTTAGCTATGGCTCTATCTTTGATTATAATTCTATTTTAAAAACAGGATCTTCTATCGCCATACTGATATTAATCGTACTATTTATAAAGATAGCATTGGATCAGTTTTTAAATACGGAAGCTGGCTATCTATTAATAGCTACAGGAGATAATGAATCTTTAGTAAAGTCTCTTGGTGAGAATAGCAATAAATATAAAATTATTGGATTGATGATAGCTAATGGTTTGGTGGCTTTAAGTGGAGCCTTAATGGCACAATATCAAGGTTTTGTGGATATAACTATGGGTAGTTCTATTATAGTAGTAGCCCTCGCTTCAATCATCATAGGGGATACCATTAGAAAGAACTCCAATAGGATAAAAGGCACCTCTAGGGCTATACTAGGAGCTATAATCTATAAGATCATCGGTGGGATTGCCATAGATTTAGGATTGGAACCTTCCGATCTAAAAGCTGTATCCGCAATAATAGTTATCGTATTTATATCCTATAACAATTTTGCTATTGACATTTTTGGACTTAAAAATGGAAAGGGGAGGGAAAAATATGCTGAAAATAAGAAATCTCTCAAAGAGTTTTAATAAGGATACGGATAACCAAATAGATGTATTCAACCATTTTAATTTAGAAATAAAAGCAAATAAATGCACTGCAATTATTGGTTCCAACGGTTGTGGCAAGAGTACCCTCCTTAACATTATAGGAGGCAGTATCAAGGAAGATACAGGTCAAATAATTTTAAAAGGTAGAGATATATCCACTTTTAGAGAAGAACAAAGAGCTATTTACATGGGAAGAGTATATCAAGATCCATCTATGGGAGTTTCTCCATCCCTTACCATTTTAGAAAATATGTCCTTAGCAGATAAAAAAGGAGAAAAATTTACTTTGCGTCGATTGATAAAGAAGAAAAATATAAATAAATATATTGAACTATTAAAAGATCTAGGTTTAGGGCTTGAAGATAAGCTAGATACAAAGGTAAAATTTCTATCTGGAGGTCAAAGGCAATCTTTATCCTTAGTTATGGCTGCTATGAAACATCCTGATCTATTGCTACTTGATGAGCATACAGCGGCTTTAGATCCAAAAACATCTAATGTAGTAATGCAAAAAACAAAGGAATTAATAAGTAAATATTCAATAACAACTATAATGATATCCCATAATATAAGAGATGCCATTGAATATTCAGATAGAATAATAATGCTAGATAAAGGTCAGATCATATTAGATAAACCCAGTAGAAATGTAACAGAAGAGGAATTGATTACAATATATAGAACAAAACTTGATGAAAAAATAGCATAGTATGATTCTAGGAACATATTATATGTTCCTAGAATCATCTTTTACATTGTAATTCCATTTACAGGTGTGAAAAGCTATCAATGATAAAATTCCCAATACAATAGATTAATCCATATTATAATGGACAAAAACATGGTCAAAACATATGATATTCTTGATCCTTCATTGACCCTAAATCCTTCCTTTCTAAAAATAGTATATACCCATAAAAGCACCGTTAGAATTAGGTACAATATATTTATTCCAAAACCAACCCTTAAAGAGCTATAGCTAGTCATTGAGAAGGCTTTTTTAGCCATCCAGCCTATATTAATGGCTAAAATAATATTGGATATATTCTGTATCACTATTGGAAAATCCAATTTGATTTTTTTAGTAAATATTAAAAGTATATAGACCATGCTAAATAATATTCCAATAGCTCCAACTATAATAATACCCATTTCCAATAAATGTCTCCAGAAAGGAATGTGTATTAAATCGGTATATATAGAGGATAGGATTTTACCAAAATCAGGATGAGTCCAATATATATCCTGACTATATATGCTAAAATCATCTTCAGTAGTATAAATACCTGGAGCCTGTTGTTTATAGGAATGCTTATTAGCAACCAAGCCATAGGCACCTTGTTTCTTAGTACTGCCCCTATTTAATAAGCCATAAAATTTAGTAAACCCATGGTATGGCAATCGGACTGGTTGATAAATCCCTTCCCATATGGTTGGATCCTCCAAAGCTCCTTCATCCAACATCCTATCCTCAGGTCTACCAAAAATTAATTCTGGTATCCCACAGCAAAAATTCTCTTCTCCAAGTTGATTTGTCATCACTAAAACTCCCAATCCACTTTCCCTATCAATATATATGGAAGAACTAAAAGCCATAGTATTGCCTCCATGTCCATAGACTTCTTCTTTGGCAGGTAAAGCGAATAAACCATGAGCCATCCTAGGCACATTGGTTTCAGGATAATATGCTGTAGGTTGAAAAAACATATCAATAGTTTCTTTTTTCTTAAATAGGGAAGCTCCGTCACCGGACAATAAAGCAGTCAGTAATCTAGCAAAATCATCCATAGTTCCCATGGTGCTTCCAGCTGGATAAATAGGAATAGAATATAGATTTGGATCTATTAGCTTTTTATCCCTAGTATATCCTTGCACTTTTTCCCTCTGAGCTTTTACCCATGCATTGTCTTTTTGTTGAGGATCAATAGATGTGTGAGTCATACCTAGTGGCATAAAGATATTCTCTTTTACATACTCCCTATAATCCATACCACTTATTACTTCTACTATGTAGGCTGCGAGAGCAGATCCATAATTTGAATAAGCAACCACATCTCCAGGCCTAAATACCTGTTTTATATCTGCCTGCTCCAGAGCTTGTCTAAGAGTTGGCATTTTAACTGGATTTAATACCATTAAATCCGTATAACTATCATCGAAACCAGCATTATGATTCATCAAGTGAAGTATAGTAATTGGTTCATCATAGGAATTTGGCATTGTAAAGTCCTCAGGTAAATAACCTTGAATATCTTTGTTAAGATCCAGGAGACCATCTTCCACCAATTGCATTACACTTATCCATACCAATATCTTAGAACATGAACCCCATTCGAATACGGTGTCTCCATCTGCTCTAATATTATTTTCTATATCTGCATAACCTATAATCCTATGAACTAGGGTTTCATCACCGTGTATTACCACCGTTGCTAAGGCTGCTGTGGTATCCTCATGCTGTGCTATAAATTCATCCATTTTACTTTCTATTGTTTCAGTCTTATAGATACTAGACGCGTATTTGGGAGTCGATATTAATAATATACAAATAATCAGGAAAAACATTCCAAGTTTTATATATAATCCATTAGTTTTTTTCATGGCTAATCTCTTTCATATTTTTCTATATTCTTAAATTTTAGCGTGAATATTACTTGAAAGATGAACAGGATAAAAGCAACTATAAATAGAAGAAACATCTTCTTCCCCCAAATCACGCTATGTTCTGATGATATGTCAGAAAGCACCCCTTGAAAAAACATTCCACATATCAATCCTAGGCCCGCTAATATACTGACAAATAAATCGGTATATCCAGAAATAATACCGGAGACCTTGCCCCTTTTTGCAGAAATAAAACTTGCCATTGACTTTATCAAGTTTATAAATACTATTGCAAGTAAAGTATAATATACATAAAAATCCCAATGATAATAATGCATAAGTTCTTCAAATGCACTATATTTTCCATCTACATAGAAATCCATTCAAATATCCTCCTAAATCCTATTAATATATTTACTTCCTTCTCTTATGCTTAGTTTTGATAAACTATTATTTTCAATAAATTGTTTAACCCATTCTTTATTGGTTTTAGAGTACTCTCTCAAAGCCCATCCTATCGCTTTATTTATAAAAAACTCTGTAGTTTGAGAATTATGTAAAATTGCTTTGCTTAAAAAATCAGTATCTGTTTTATCCTTATATTTAAGTTGAAATATAATAGAAATTCTATTTAACCAGATATTATCAGCCTTCATCCATTTTAATATAATATCTTCCCTCACTTCTGGATACTTCATAGCTATATAACCTACAGTTCTATTTATGGCATCCACAGTATCCCACCAGGATTTTGTAGTCAATAATATTTCAATTTTATCCATATCATCCGGAGTAAATAAACTTTTAGCCCTATCCATATAATCTATAGCTAAATATTGAAACTCTCTCTCAGGCATATTATAGGCTTTGAAAATAAAATCCCAATCCACCCTAGTATCTTTCTTTTTAATCTTCAAAAACTCCTTTGACAGTGCAGATCTTTCAGGCTTTTTTAGTCCAAGAAAAGGAAACATATTCCTCATATATTTTGCCATTGCTTCGGATTGCTCTTGATTCCTGTTTTTATAAAATATTTTAAAAACATCCACCTTATTCCTCCTTTTGCTAAACATGTTTATAATTCCAAGCTTTATACCTTATATATTTGATATACTTAATACCAATATATACCTGGAAGAGCTTTTTATCAATATAATCTTAATATTGTTAAATTAATCAAATTTTCATAAAGGTTAATATTATACATCCTTGGGTATATCTAAATTAACAACTATATAGGAGGGATAATGTGACTAATATAAAAATATTTTCCGACTTTGCATGCCCATTTTGTTATATAGGTTTCTCAATAGCCGATAAATTGAGAAGGGAAAATTCAAATATAAATATAGAGTGGATTCCCTATGAACTGGATTCTGATTACCCCCTAGAAGGTGGGGACTTAACAGAGAGTATTCCACAAAAACAAATAGAACTAAGCTACAGAAGAATTGAAAGACTAGGATCTGAATATGGCTTAGTATATAATAACAAGACTAAGAAATTCAATACCAACAGACTTCACAAGGCAGCCTTATATGCTAGAGATGAAGGTAGATACTATGAGTTCGCTAGAGAAGCTTTTAAGGCCATCTTTGAACATGGAAAAAATGTTGGAGAACCAGTAATTGTAAACGAGATAGGATTAGCAGCTGGCATTAGTATAGTGGAGATGAATAGATGTATTGATAGCGGTGCCTTTGATGAAGAAATGGAAGAAGCAAGAAATTTAGCATCTATATATGAAATAGAATCTGTACCTACCTTTGTAGTAGATGAAAATAAAAAAGTTACATTGCTAAAGGACTATGAAAGATTTAAAAAGGATCTATTGGGATAAAAACTATTAGATGAATATTAGTGGAAAAATGCGTCGTATTTATATTTCGGTGGCTGTCCCCGGCATATTTATAAAGAACGGCATCTCCCATTCAAGATTTGGAAAATATCATGACACGGGAAAAAATGGTTTGTGAAGACCGCTATCGCTATAAAACACAAACCATACAATTTTTTCCCTTAGTCGGATATTTTCACAAATCTTTCATAAGTCGAGCCTTTTCTTTATAAATATGCCTC
>JAAYRD010000008.1 GCA_012518955.1 Tissierellia bacterium
CCTATAAAAACATCCTATCTAAATACTCTAACCCTGTTTTAGTCTTAAATATCTTATTCCTTACAAATCTGATTTGATCCTTTTTCATTTCCTTTTCATATATATTCACCAAGAAATCAGCTCCTACAAGTACTTGATGGTCTATCCCCTCTTGTTCCCCAATGGCTTTAGCAAATCCATAAACCTTTAAAAAGTGATTAATCCTATGGGGGACACCTGTCTCATGTTGAATAATCTCTTGTATAATTTGGTCAATCTTATCTAAAGTCATCAACTCCCTCATCTAGTACTTTGTCGATTATATCATAATTTAATTCTTATTTTTCTATTAATTCCTTATATCTATTCATTAAAAATGAAACCCTTTCAGATTCTGTAGAAAATGCCTTCCTCCTATATAGCTTATCTACTTCTCTATCCATTTTCTGGTGAGCTTTTAATAAATCATAGGGCATAGTAAGTGGATTATACAAATCAGCATAATTAGAATCTGGATATTTTCTTCTAGCATTGATAATCTCTTTGGAAATTTCGGCTATTTTAGCTTTTTGCTTTTCATTAGCTTCAGGCCATGGAAAATTATTGTATACAATATCCTTTGAATATCTATAATCACTTTTTAATCTTCCTGCAACAGTTCTCATCCAAGACATATGCATCATCGATGTCAGAACCCCGAAATGATAAAGGGTTGCATCTAGTATAATATGTACTGCATCTGAAGCCAGTATGTTTTTGTTTATATACCCAATAGGTATATATTGGCGATTTTCAGAAGTTACCCTAGGGATTAGCAAATAATCATTAGCTGGAATGTTTTCTACATGGAATCTTGTAGGAGTATCTGCTAATTTTCTTGTTCCTGCACTGCGACTATTCAACCTAAATTCTCGAACATTCTCTATTTTCTCCAACACCTTGGGCATTTTCCTTAATTCAGCAGGGCTGGCTTCTCCAACCCATAGACAATATCTATAATATCTATTGATGAACTCTCTAGCGCCAACCCAAGGTCTAAAATACTTTTTAGATAATGGCTCTTCTTCAATAAAATGTTCCATTTCCTCTTTACTGAATAGATAATTACCACCATCTATTGGTTTGTTTCCTATTCCTATGCTCGGTAAATTCAATGAAATGGGTTTCCTTCTATTTGCAACTACAATATTTGGAGCATCTACTAGATATGGGTTGATATTTTTTGCTTTTACTACGGTATCCCCTTCAAATATATAATTATATTTTTTCTTTACCTGTGAAAATCCAACTATGATACAATGAACGGCTGCCTTTCCCCTGGCTTCATTGCTCCATATAAAGGAGCGATAGGCAAAGTTTATAAAAATATTGTACCTATTCATCAATACATTCCAAAGAATCCCCGCTTGATCTCCTTGACATATGGAGCTGGTGGATACCAACCCTACTTTAGCCTTTGTACCTTCTATGAATTCTGCAGACTTCAAGTACCATCCGCTTACATAATCCAAATTCCCCGCATTTTTAACCCCTTTAAATATCTCTAATAATTCAGATTTCTGTTGGCTAGACATAATTCTTGCTCCTACAAATGGCGGATTTCCTAGAATGATTGTATAATCATCTGGTTCAAGAACGTCTTTCCAATCCATGGTTAGAGCATTACCATGGTATATGGTGGCAGATTCAGTTAAAGGTAATCTTAGAATATATTGTCCTAATTCAGAGGAGCAAAGTCTATTCATCTGATGATCCATTAGCCACATAGCAACCTTGGAAACCTGAACTGCAAATTCCTCATATTCAATGCCATAGAACTGGTGAACTCCACAGTTTAAAAGTTGTTTTACATCTAGTATCTGTTGACCCGACAAAAGTTCTTTGGTTATTCTTAGCTCCAATTTTCTTATCTCCCTATATGCTATTACCAAGAAGTTTCCACATCCACAAGCAAAATCTGCAAATCTCATGTTTGATAGTTTTTTATTTAGATTTTCAAGTTTTCTTTTATTACCATGACATTGTTCAAACTCTTCATAGAGTTCATCTAAAAATAATGGTTTAATTACCTTCATAATATTTTCTTCGCTAGTATAATGAGCCCCTAGCTCTCTTCTTTTCTCTTCATCCATTATCCCCTGAAACATGGAACCAAATATAGCCGGTGATATTTTGCTCCAATCAAGTTTTGTACACTCTAGAAGTTTTTCATATAGATCTGATGTAAAGTAGGCACCTCTTATCCTTTCGCTAAATAACTCACCGTTAACATAGGGAAATGCTCTAAGTTCATCACTCATAAAGGATTGTCTCTCTTCATGGGGTTGATTTAATACATCAAAAAGTTCTGATAGTCTACCGTACATATCTGAACCATCTTCTTTTGAATTTCTTAAATATGTATAAAATTGATTTAGTTCAAATATGCCAGTATCATCGGCGAACATACAAAATAGAATTCTCACAAGAAATACCTCTAGGTCATGACCTTCATAGCCACTTTTTTTAAGCTCATCGTGTATGCTTGCCATTTGCTCTGCAGCTTTAATATTTACAGGATCTTGCTCGTGAATTTCAACATTTCCATATCCTACTAGAAAATCAAATAACTCCACCCTATCGGGCAAATCTATTATATTAAAAGTCCATTCTTGTCCTGTATCCAAATTTTTTAATCTAAAAGCTTGAAAGTTACACGTCATTATATACTGAGGTAATTCATAATCCTTCAGATTTTGAAAATAATCCCTAGCTTGATCGTATGCCCTTATTAAACTTTTACCTGAACTTTTCATCTCTATTAGAATTTTACCAGGCATTAATAGATCCATATAACCCCTAGTACCATCTGGTCTAGTAATCTGTTGCTCAAATACAGCAACCTTTCTTCGATTTATCCCAAATACATTAAAAAATTGATCGAGAAATGTCTTAGCTTCTGCATGTTCTCTAGTTTCGTCCTTCCACTCCTCTACGAACTCATATGCTCTTTTTCTAATATCTTGCCATGTAAGTGCCATAAATATCCCTACCCCCTTGTTATTGCCCTATACCTCTATCCATCAATTCTACCCCATTTCATTTCTTTACCATGTATATCATATTTTTTTCTTTTGGCTGTAATTTCTTCTATTTCTATCCTATATATATTAGCTCTCTTTAGCCCTGATTTTATTGCCATAGGAAAGTAATCCATCTTTGTCGGGATGTATTTTTCACATATAAGCTTCATAGCTTTGATTTTTTCTTCTTCATCTTCTACTAATTTTACTTTACCCTTTACAACTGCTGATTCATACTCTGTTGTGAAAACACTACTAATGAGTAGTACTGTTTTAGATTCATCCTTTACTATTTCATCTAATTCATCTTTAGTATAGTTTTCTGGAATTTTTGTCTCTCCCACAAAGGCCACACTGACTTTAGGGTTTTCCCCAAATATCTTTACCTTTCTTCCTTCCTTAGCGGAGTGAAAATATAAGGTATTTTCATTCCTGACAATAGAGAGAGGAATTCCATAGAGCTCATTATCTTCATCAATCATTGATATAATGCCATATATAGACTTATCTATAACCTCCACACCAAACTCTCTACTCATTTCTCTATCTTTTCTTCTCATGACTTCACCTGCCTAATTAGCGTAGTTTACTTTAATATCGAAAAACTATCTACTTCCTTAGTTCATATCTTATCCAATTGAATAAGCCTCTTCAAGACAAAATTCACAAAAATATAAAAAAGCAGGCGATTTCACGAGTTTTCTCATGATTCCCCCACTTTTGTATATTCTATTGAAAATTACCTAAATACCTTTACTCTTTCTTCAAGTGGCATAAAATCCTTATGATCAGCAGGAGCAGTTGGTTTACCAAATGGCATTTGAGCAATAAGCATCCAATTATTCGGTATATTCCATTGCTGTTTTACTTCACTTTCGATAAGCTCGTTGTAATGCTGTAATGATGCTCCCAGCCCTTCAATTTCTAAAGAGGTCCAGATTATAAATTGAAGCATTCCAGAAGACTGTTGGGACCAAATTGGAAAATTATCTTTATAAGTGGGAAATTGTTCTTGAAGAGATTTAATTATATTCATATCTTCAAAGAATAAAATTGTACCATATCCATTGCGAAATGAATGGATTTTCTCTTCAGTTGAAGAAAATTTATCTTTGTCAACAATTTTTCTTAAGGATTCTTTTGTAATATCCCATAATTTATCATGGCTTTCTCCAAGCAAAATAACAACCCTCCCACTTTGGGAATTAAATGCTGAAGGTGTATGCTTTACTGCCTTCTCTATTACTTCCTGGATTTTTTCATCTGAAATGGTTGTTCCCTTACTAATTCCATATATGCTTCTTCTATCTTTTATGGCTGTATAAAAATCTTTTGTCATTCTATTTTTTCCTCCTTGTTTTATCACATTGCTTTTCATTTAGTATTTGTGTTTATTTGTAAACCTATACCATCAGTTTACTTATAAAGAAAATCCCCAGAAGTATCTGCAAGACTTATCTTACAAATACTGCCGGGGTTTTGATCAAATCTCTATTATAACTCTCTTCTATTTTCCATAGCTCGACTGAGCGTTATCTCATCAAAGTATTCTAAGTCTCCTCCCACTGGTATTCCATGAGCTATCCTTGTGGTTTTTATGCCCAAAGGTTTCAGTAGTTTTGCTATATATAAAGCTGTCGCTTCTCCTTCAACAGTAGGATTTATAGCAAGTATAATCTCTTCTACTTCCTCATTAGACAGTCTATTCAACAATTCTTTTATCTTTATCTCATTAGGCCCTATGTTTTCCATAGGTGATATGGTTCCATGGAGAACATGATATAATCCCTTGAATTCTCTAGTCTTTTCCATGGCTATTATATCCTTAGCCCCTTCCACTACGCATATTGTGCTTTTATCCCTTTTATCATCTCTACATATATGACAAGGATCACCATCTGTTAAATTACAACATACACTACAATAATGTACCTTTTCCTTTGCATCTGTAATTGCTACAGCCAATTTTTCCGCTTCTAATGGATCCATTTCAAGAATATAAAAGGAAAGCCTTTGGGCGGTTTTCCTTCCTATACCAGGAAGTTTTGAGAGCTGTTCAATTAGATTTGCAATAGGTAATGCATAGTAATCCATCTACATCAGCCTTTCCATTAGAACAACCCTGGTATATTCATTCCTCCAGTTAGTTTGCCCATTTCTTTTGTCATCATATTTTCAGCTTCTCTTAAAGCTTCATTCACTGCTGCCAATACCAAATCTTCAAGCATTTCCACATCTTCAGGATCTACTACAGATTCATCTATGGTAATCGCTAGAAGCTCTTTTTTTCCATTAACCTTCGCAGTAACTGCTCCTCCCCCTGCACTAGCTTCTACTTCTGTTTCCTCCAATTGTTTTTGCATTTTTTCCATTTGTTTTTGAACCTTTTGCATTTGTTTCATCATATTACCCATATTTCCACCCATGCCTGGGAATCCACCTCTTGCCATGATAATTTCACCTTCCTATATTATTCTTTTATTTTCACTATATCTTCACCAAAGAAGTCTATCACTTCTTGGATGTCCTCTGTATCTTCTTCCTCATCACAAATAGCCTCTTCATCATCCATGATAAAGTTAACTTTTATATTCTTATGGAAATAAGATGAGACCACTTTTTCTACAAATTCCTTATTGTCTGGTCGACTTATAGCTTCCTTATGAAATCCAAATCCATCCTTATAGCCAATACAAAGATTGTTATTTCTAAAGGATATCAATCTTCCTTCTCTTAAGAAAGCATTGACTCTAATGTTTTCATCCCTTACAATGTTCAATACATTTTGCCAACCATTTTTAATAGCTTCAAAGGTTATTTCTTTTCCATCATCTAAGATCTCTACTGATTTCTTTTCTTCCTTTGGTCTTTCTATTTTTTCCTTTTGTTTGGATGTATTTTTATCAGTTCTAGATTCTGATTCCATGTTCGTTTTTGTTGACTTAGATATATTTATCTGTCCACTGCTTATTGCCATCTCCAGTTTTTTTATTCTATCTTCTAAACTCGCCTGTTCTTTTAAGTTTATCATTTTAATGATGGCCATTTCAAGTATTATCCTTGGTTGGGTAGCCCACTTGGCTTGATTTTCACTTTCATTCAGTATATCCAAAGCCTTTAATACGAAATCTAAAGATATATCCCTACCTTGTTTCATATAGTATTCTATAGTCTCTTCATCCATATCCAGTATATCCACAGGTTCTTTGGCAGTCTTGGCAATTAATAGATTTCTAAAATGATATATTAAATCCTTAATAAATTGATTTATATCCTTGCCATTTTGAATTATTTCATCTACCTTGAATAAGGAATCTTCTACCATTTCATTCTTTATATCTTCTACCATAGAAAATAGTAAATCCGTATTAGCTATCCCTAAAATATCCAGTGTATCTTTATAGGTTAATTCTTCTTTATAGGAGATACATTGATCAAGAAGACTTAAAGCATCTCTCATGGCACCATCAGAGTTTCTTGCTATTAAACTTAAAGCTCTCTCCTCCACAGATATATTAAGTTCATTACATATGTTCTTCATATTCAAAACTAAGTCCTTAGATGTAATCCTTTTAAAATCAAATCTTTGGCACCTGGATAGAATGGTTTGAGGTAATTTTTCCATTTCCGTTGTAGCCAATATGAATATTAAGTGCTTAGGAGGCTCCTCTAAAGTTTTTAACAAGGCATTAAATGCTTCATTTGTAAGCATATGAACCTCATCTATTATATATATCTTGTACTTGGTCCTAGATGGTGGATATATAACCTTTTCTCTTAATTCTCTAATATCTTCTATCTTTCTATTGCTTGCTGCATCCATCTCTATAACATCCATTATAGATTCATCCAATATACCCTTGCATACTTCACATTCATTACAGGGATTTCCTTCTTCTAGGTTTAAACAGTTCACTGCCCTAGAAAATATCTTCGCAGTTGAAGTTTTGCCTGTTCCCTTGGTCCCAGAAAATAGATAAGCATGACCAATATTTGCCTTCTTAATTTGGTTTTTTAACGTTGTTGTTATATGCTCTTGTCCTAATACCTCATCAAAGGTCTTGGGCCTATATTGCCTATATAACGCTTGATACATATTATCCACCCTTATATCGTTTAATATTTATATTATATCAGATGGGAAGAATAATTACACAACTTTATCCAAGAAAGTCTTAACCATATTGACACTCTAAGATGATTTAATTATTTACCTAGCCCCTTTTAATTCACTATAGATATCTGTTATAATTAATCATAGATAAATTAATAATCCTAATAAGAAGGTGTATATAAGATGAATCCTACTATGAAAAAAATATTAAAATCTTCCCGCTTTATTATAATAGCTGGTCTCATAAGTAAATTATTGAGTTTAACAAAGGAAACATTTATTGCTTCCAAGCTGGGAAGTGGTGCTGAAACCGATACCTATTTTACAGCTATTATAGCTGCAACTTTATTAGCAGACATAATAGGAGAAGGAATTAGTTTAGGGGTGGTTCCCATCTTGTTTAAAATAGAGGCAAAGAATGGGAAAAAACACAAGTTAAGCTATATAAATAATCTGTTGCATGTCGTAATATTATCTGCCTTAGGATTAATATTTCTTGGTTGGTTTTTCTCCCCAGTAGTTCTTAAAATTTTAGTTAGAGGTATTGAGGGAAAAGATCTTCAAAGTATGTTAAAGCTTGTAAGAGTTGGATTGCCCATGGGTTTATTTGTCATGGTTAGATCCATCTTTATAGCATTTTTACATAGTGAACATTCCTTCAGAGCAGGAGCTAAATCTTGGATATATTATTATTCCGTATATATTATCTTTTTAACCTTTTTCTCTAATCATGGTATTTATGGATTGATGATTACTGGAATAGTAGCATCCATAGTACAATTGTGTTCAGTAATACCTACTTCAATAAATGAAGGATATAAATATGAGAGTATTTTAAACTTTAATGATGTATATCTAAAGGAATTCCTTATTATGTTAATACCTATAGTCATAAGTACATCTATAAATATGATTAATGTAGTAGTGGACAAATCCTTCGCTTCCACATTGGTTTCAGGAAGCAAATCTTGGCTTAATTATTCTGATACCATTATTCAGCTAATCCTTGGAATATTCGTTACAGGAATAATTACAGTATTATTCCCCATGTTTTGTCAGAAGTTCAATGGAGGAGATACTACTTCTTTAAAAAACCTGATGAGCATAGGAACTCGTTTAATATTGTCTGTCATAGTACCTACCATGATAATCCTAATAACCTTAGCCAATCCCATAGTAAAGCTACTATTTGAAAGAGGCAAGTTTGGCACAACGGATACCCTGATGACATCTCAGGTTTTGGTTTATTATGCACTAGGTCTGGTAAGTATGTCAATGATTTTAATACTTACCAATTTTCATTATGCAACCCACGATCCGATAACTCCCATGAAGTTTGCATTTATAGGAGTTATAGCAAACTTTATATTGAATTTAATCTTAGTTAAACTGATGGCAGTTAATGGACTAGCCTTGGCTACTAGTATATCTAGTACATTGATTGTAGTCCTGCTAATAAAAGACATAAATAAAGATTCCCAGATAGTAAATATGAAACACGTAAAAAAGGGATTTGTAAAATTGCTGCCGGTAATAGTAGCTATGGTAGTTGCAATATTATTAGTTTATAATATATTGGAATTTATCCCCTGGGACAATGTAATAATAGATATAATTCAGTTAATAATTTCTATTTCAATAGGAGTAACTACTTATATAAAACTAGGAATAAAAACAGAAAGTACTTTGTGGGAGATTACTGAAAGCGGTAAAGCCTAAGTATAGATGTATATTAAAAAATAATAAAAACAGATAGGAGCCTACATTGTATCGTCTTTCAACAGCCTATCTGTTTTTTCTATTTATTTCTAGTATTCATCTTTTATTACCGGCCTTAACTATTTCCATTCTTAATTTTGTTTCAATGTTCATGGTCTATCTTTCCTCCTTAATCTTAAAAGCTTTTGGTATAGATAGATTATAAGGCGGTCTTAGTACTCCTACTTCAGTTATGATGCCCGTTATATATTGGCTTGGTGTAACATCGAAAGCAGGATTAAATGTATCTATTTCCTTAGGTGCTGTTTGTGTACCAAATAATTCTCTTACTTCATCTTTGTCTCTTTGTTCAATTGGAATCTGATCTCCATTTTCAATATTTATATCAATAGTAGAAAGAGGTGCTGCCACATATACAGGAATTCCATGTTCTTTAGCAAGAACGGAAATAGAGTAACTTCCTATTTTATTAGCCACATCTCCATTTAAAGCTATTCTGTCGGCACCAAATACAAGCATATCTATCATTCCTAATTTCATAGCATAGCCTGCCATACTATCTGTGATAAGTGTAGCTGGAATATCTTCTTTTACAAGTTCCCAGGCTGTAAGCCTTGAACCTTGCAATAGTGGCCTTGTTTCATCTGCATAGACATGAATATTTTTCCCTTGATTATGGGCATATCTCACTACTCCTAAAGCTGTTCCATATCCTGCCGTAGCAAGGGCTCCTGCATTACAATGGGTTAGTATCCTTGCGTCTTGTGGCACAACTTCATTACCATATTTACCGATACTTATATTGCACTCTATATCTTCATCATATATTTTATTTGCTTCTTTTAATAACTCTTCTTTTATCTGATCCTGTGGTAAGTCCTTTACACTTTCTAGTTTTTCTTCCATTCTGTTTAGTCCCCAAAATAAATTCACCGCAGTAGGGCGAGTCTCAGCAAGCTCTTCAATTGCCTTTTTTATAAAATCAATATATTCTTTTTGTGTACCAGTTTCTTTCTGTGCTTGAATAGCTGCTAAAACTACACCATAGGCTGCCGATACACCTATTGCTGGTGCACCTCTAACTACTAAGATTTTAATAGCTTCTGCAAGGGTTTTATAATCTTTACATATAACATATTCCTCAGATGTAGGTAATTTTGTGCAATCAATTAAAATAAGTTCATCATTTTTCCATTCTAATGTTTTTACTTCAGACATTATTCTACCTCCTTAAAATTATGTTTTCTATCTTAATTCAATCTCCATTAAATAAATACATATTTTATTCAAAATTTGATTTTAGACTCAATACCTTTATAACAGTCTATTGCTATTTTACCATAGTATTAGTTTGACATTATCAAAAGATAATTATGAGATGACATTATCATAAAATAATCATAACAAAAATAAATTAGGGTTGACATATAAGGTTTTTTTCAGTATAATATATTTCTGTAATGAGTAATTATGAAATGATTAAATACATTTAAGGAGAGGTGGCCGAGTTGGCTGAAGGCGCTCGCCTGGAAAGCGGGTAAACGTGAGAGCGTTTCGAGGGTTCGAATCCCTCTCTCTCCGCCATTTTAAACTTTTCGTGCTAGACGGGGCGGTAGCGGTGCCCTATAACCTGCAATCCGCTATAGCAGGGTTGAATTCCCAGTTTCGGCGTCTATAGTTTATGGTCTGCCCTAAATAAGTGGTGTTGACAGATGGGTCCTGCGCAATGAAAACCTATGAACCCCGTCAGATCCGGGAGGAAGCAGCGGTAAATAGATCCTTTCATGTGCCGTGGGGGTGCCTGTTTCGAGCTAACTGTTTAGGTAACGCTTAGGCTATAGCGTCAACCCTGGGTGCACGAATACATATGAAATTAAGCTGTGGAAATATCCACAGCTTTTTTTATCCTTCAAAACTTCTATTTGTTTTTAAGATATGTTCATCCAAATGATCTTTACCATAGGTCAGCCCTGTTACCGCTTTAGGCTTTTCTTTAAGTTCAAGTTCTCTGAAGCCTTCACTTAGGGGAGCTATTATTTTAACACAAGATTCGTATATGGAAGGGTCCCTCTTAATCTCTCCCTCTGTCATAAGCTTATTAATATATAGATTAACTTCACGTAAACTTAAGGAGATCTCATCATCTCCACTGAATTGAACTAGTAACTCTGTTAATATTGCCCTCGAATGATTATTCAATTCTTCTACTTTGCCATAATCCTGATCTTTTATCAAGGATATGGATTTTTTAAAATTATCCACTAATCTATTAAATAACATAGCAATAAGCCCCCAGTCATTGGCAGTGGAAATCTTTCGTTCTAGTTCTACTTTATCCATAGATTATCTCAGCTCCTATTGTAATAGTTGTAATACGGATTGGGGTAATTGGTTAGCTTGAGAAAGCATAGCTGTTCCCGCTTGCTGTAGGATGTTTAATTTTACAAACTCAGACATTTCAATAGCCATATCTGCATCTTCTATTCTAGATTTAGCTGCTGTTAAGTTTTCAGCCGTATTATCTATATTTCTTATGGTATGTTCTAACCTATTCTGGTAGGCTCCTAGCTGGGAGCGGTGGGATGCTATTCTCTCTATGGCTTTACTATAAGTAGTTATAGCTTTGTTAAAGTTTTCTGGCTCTAAATACTCCTGATTAACGACAAATTTCCCATCATCGTCAATCTTTACAATATGCTCATCGCCAGCTATTTCTAATTGTCCTAGGTTATCTCCAACCTCTCCTACGGTCACATTTATCTCAGACATGTCTATATCTATATATTGATCTTCATTTGCTCCTATTTGGAGTCTTAATTTCTCCTTAGGATTTTCCGTATCTTCCACTAGATTTCCTTTTAATAAATATATGCCATTAAATGTGGTATCTTGTCCTATCTTATCTATCTGTTCTGTCAATTCCTTTATCTCACCGGCTAAAGCTTCCAAATCATCTTCTTCATATATACCATTAGCCCCTTGCACTGCCAACTCCCTTATCCTCTGTAGCATAGAGTGGACCTCATTTAAGGCCCCTTCCCCTGTTTGCAATAAGGATATACCATCTAAGGAGTTTCTGGAGGCTTGTCTCAGCCCTCTAATTTGAGCTTCCATCTTTTGAGATATGGCTAATCCTGCTGCATCATCGGCAGCCTTATTAATCCTCTTTCCAGATGATAGTTTTTCTAAAGTTTTCTCTAGACCTA
>JAAYRD010000192.1 GCA_012518955.1 Tissierellia bacterium
AACATATATGTTTCCGGATGACAAGTACGGGAGAGTCCATATCTTGGCGCCGAAGGATTAAGTTATAGGGTTAGCCGATCCATAATGATAATCTCAGGCAAAAGAACCGTATTTAGACGGAGCTCTGGAAAAGCGTAAGCGCCGAAGGGGCAATCTATTTTAAATAGAGAAACTCTCAGGTAAAAAACAGAGTAGAAGGCATCGTGGCAGATTCTTCTATTCTGTTTTTTGTATTAAATAAGATATATTGGAACAATATATGGAAGATGAGAATCTATTCACGAAAGAAGGGCTTGTTTTATTATCTAAAATTGTTTACAATTATATATAGGGACATTTTACAGGAGTAGAATACATAAAAAACGGAAAAAATTAGAAGGACTATATTTAATCAGATAATATTTCAAAACCTTTTACTTCGAGTATATGTGCTTACAAAAAATATGGCATGTGCAATTGCACGAATTGCCAGCATAACAATTTGACTTAAAGGAGGAAAAGAAACATGATCTATGATGTTATCATTATAGGTGCAGGACCTGCAGGACTTGCGGCAGGATTATACGCATCAAGAGCTAGATTGAACACCCTCATCCTTGAAAAGGAGAAAGCAGGGGGACAAATAGTAACTACTGATGAGGTAGCTAACTATCCAGGTTCAATAGAAAATGCTGGTGGACCATCTTTGATAAAGAGAATGGTTGACCAAGTAGATGAATTTGGTGCTGAAAGAAAAATCGACACAATTAAAGAAGTAGAACTTGAAGGCGAGATTAAAGTACTAAAAGGTGAAAAAGACGAATACAAGACAAAAACTGTGATAATTGCTACAGGTGCTGTACCAAGAGCTATAGGATGCCCTGGAGAAAAAGAATTAGTAGGTAGAGGTGTTTCCTATTGTGCAACATGCGATGCGGCTTTCTTTGAAGATATGGAAGTCTATGTTGTAGGTGGAGGAGATACAGCCGTAGAGGAAGGTATGTACTTAGCTAAGTTTGCTAGAAAAGTTACAATTATACACAGAAGAGATGAATTGAGAGCAGCAAAATCAATTCAAGAGAAAGCTTTCGCAAATGAAAAAATGGCTTTCATGTGGGATTCTGTTGTAACTGAGATCAAAGGCGACGGTATCGTAGAATCTATGGTAGTTAAAAATGTTAAGACAGGTGAAGAAACAGAAGTATTTGCTGACGAAGATGATGGAACTTTTGGAATATTTCCATTCATAGGTTTCCTTCCAGCTACAGAACTCTTTGATGGGATCATACCAATGGAGGGTGGATATATCAAAACAGATGAAGATATGAAGACCAATATTCCAGGAGTATTTGCTGCTGGAGATGTAAGGGTTAAATCTTTAAGACAAGTTGTAACTGCAACTGCAGATGGAGCTATAGCAGCTGTTCAAGCTGGTAAGTATATTGACGAATTAGAAGGTACGGGATACGCAGGAGATAGTAAATAAAGAATAAGAATAAATTTAGGAGGTATAATTATGTTAGAGTTAACTAGAAAAAACTTTGAAGATGAAGTTACAAATGCAGAGGGATATGTTTTAGTAGACTATTGGGGACCAACATGTGAACCATGTAAAGCATTAATGCCTCACATTGAAGAAATGGAAAAAACTTATGGTGACAAAATCAAATTTACATCACTAGATATTACAAAAGCAAGAAGATTAGCTATAGGACAAAAGGTAATGGGATTGCCAGCGATAATCATATATAAAGATGGAGAAGAAGTAGAAAGATTGGCAGAAGCTGAAGCTACTGCATCAGCTGTAGAAGAAATGATTAAAAAATATGTATAATAGCTTTTAATTTAGGGCTTTGCCCTAAGTTAAGATAGATATTCATTCTCAAAAATAAGGGGAGGTGAACTGTATGCGTCTAGAATTAGGCCAAGTGCTTATAAAAGACGTTCAATTTGGTGAAGACACCAAAATTGACAACGGGGTGCTTTATGTAAACAAAGAGGAATTAATAGCTTTGATTAAAGAAGATGAGCACCTTGAAGAAGTAGACGTAGATATTGCAAGACCTGGTGAAAGTGTGAGAATTACTCCTGTTAAGGATGTAGTTGAACCAAGAGTAAAGGTTGAAGGCCCAGGAGGAGTATTCCCAGGTATATTATCAAAGGTTGATGTTGTTGGATCAGGGAAAACTAACGTTTTAAAAGGTTGTGCAGTAATGACAACTGGTAAAATCGTAGGTTTCCAAGAAGGTATTGTAGATATGACAGGACCTGGAGCAGACTATAGTCCATTTTCTAAAACTGTAAACCTTGTATTAACATGTGAACCAGTTGAAGGATTAAAGCAACATGATCATGAAAAAGCTGTAAGATTTGCAGGATTTAAGGCGGCTGCATATGTTGCTGAAGCGGCAAAAGAGTTAACTCCGGATACAGTAGAGGTATATGAAATAGATACATTGTTAGAAGGAGTTAAAAAGTATCCAGAACTTCCAAAAGTAGGATACGTTCAAATGCTTCAAACACAAGGATTACTTCATGATACCTATGTATATGGAGTAGATGCTAAAGAGATAGTGCCAACCATAATGTATCCAACTGAAACTATGGATGGTGCAATTGTAAGCGGTAACTGTGTATCAGCATGTGATAAGAACACTACTTATCATCAAATGAATAACCCAGTTATCCAAGATCTATTAGCAGTTCATGGAAAAGAGCTTAATTTCGTTGGGGTTATAATAACCAATGAAAATGTGTATTTAGCAGACAAAGAAAGATCATCCAACTGGACAGCTAAATTAGCTGAATATTTAGGATTGGATGCTGTTATAATATCACAAGAAGGATTTGGAAATCCAGATACCGACTTAATAATGAACTGCAAGAAAATAGAACAAAAAGGCATTAAGACAGTTATAATAACTGACGAATATGCAGGTAGAGATGGTGCCAGCCAACCATTAGCTGACGCTGATCCACTAGCAAACGCAGTTGTAACTGGCGGAAATGCTAATGAGGTTATAGAGTTGCCAGCGATGGATAAAGTAATAGGTCATACAGAGTTCATTGATATTATAGCTGGAGGATTTGATGGAAGTTTACATGAAGATGGTTCCATAACAGTAGAACTTCAAGCTATAACTGGAGCAACTAACGAAATAGGATTTAACAAGATGTCAGCTAGAGGATTCTAGAGATAGATTGAAAACATTTAAAACAATTAAAATAACTATAAGAAAGGATGTGTATTTATGTCAATATTAGATGCTAACAAGAAAGTTATCATAATTGGCGATAGAGATGGTATCCCAGGACCAGCTATGGAAGAGTGTGTTAAGACAACAGATGCTGAAGTAGTATTTTCATCTACTGAGTGTTTTGTCTGAACGGCTGCGGGAGCTATGGATTTGGAAAATCAAAAAAGGGTTAAAGATCTTACAGAAAAATACGGTGCAGAAAACATGGTCGTATTAATTGGAGGAGCTGAAGGTGAAGCAGCTGGATTAGCAGCTGAAACTGTTACAGCAGGAGACCCTACATTTGCAGGTCCATTAGCAGGAGTCCAGTTAGGACTTAGAGTTTATCACGCAGTAGAACCAGAGTTTAAAGAAGCAGTAGATGCAGATGTTTATGATGAACAAATAGGTATGATGGAAATGGTTCTAGATGTTGATGAAATCGTAGAAGAAGTAAAAGGCATAAGAGAAGAATACGGTAAATTCAACGATTAATTCCCTACAAAAAAAGGAGAGGGGGGAAACTAATGGGGAAAATTAAAGTTGTCCATTATATAAATCAATTCTTCGCTGGAATTGGTGGAGAAGAAAAAGCAGACTTTAAGCCAGAAGTTAGAGAAGAAGTAATTGGACCAGGAATGGCCCTAAATGCTGGATTTAAAGGTGAAGCTGAAATAGTTGCTACAATCATATGTGGTGATAGCTATTTTGGTGAAAACATGGATGAAGCAAAAGCAAAAGTATTAGAAATGGTTAAAGAATACGATCCAGACCTATTCATAGCAGGACCAGCATTTAACGCAGGTAGATATGGAGTTGCATGCGGTACAATTACAGAGGCGGTACAAAATGAATTAGGAATTCCAGCTATGACTGGAATGTATGTAGAAAACCCTGGAGCAGATATGTTCAAAAAGGACGTATACATTGTTTCCACTAGAAACAGTGCTGCAGGTATGAGAGATGCAGTTAAAAAGATGGCACCATTAGCATTGAAAATTGCTAAAGGTGAAGAAATAGGATCCCCAGATGAAGATAACTATATCCCAAGAGGAATCAGAAAGAATTTCTTTACTGATAAGAGAGGTTCACAAAGGGCTGTTGAAATGCTATTGAAGAAAATCAGAGGTGAAGAATTCGAAACTGAATTCGAAATGCCAGACTTCGATAGAGTTGAGCCTGGAAAAGCAATTGAAGACTTATCAAAGGCTACAATTGCAATAGTAACATCTGGTGGTATAGTACCATTCGGCAATCCAGACCATATAGAATCATCATCAGCTTCTAAATACGGTAAATATGATATTGAAGGCGTAGATGATCTAGTAGAAGGAGAATGGGAAACAGCACACGGTGGCCACGATCCAGTATATGCTAACATAGACGCAGATAGAGTTATCCCAGTAGATACTTTAAGACAATTAGAAAAAGAGGGCAAAATAGGCAAACTTCATAGATACTTCTACAGTACTGTAGGTAATGGTACAGCTGTAGCAAGTGCTAAAGGTTTCGCAGCAGAATTTAGCAAGGAACTAGTAGAAGATGGAGTAGACGCAGTTATATTAACTTCTACTTGAGGTACTTGTACACGTTGCGGTGCAACAATGGTAAAAGAAATAGAAAGAACAGGAATACCTGTAGTTCACATGTGTACAGTAGTTCCAATTTCACTAACAGTTGGAGCTAATAGAATAGTACCAACAATTGCTATACCTCATCCACTAGGGAATCCGAACCTAGAGCTAGAAGAGGAAAAAGAATTAAGAAGAAAATTAGTTGAAAGAGCATTAAAAGCTTTAACAACTGAAGTTGAAGAACAAACTGTATTTGAAGATTAATAATTATAAATTTTAAATGGGTGATGAAAATCACCCATTTAAAAACATAATATATGGGTACATATAATTTATGGAGGTGGAAGTATGAATT
>JAAYRD010000038.1 GCA_012518955.1 Tissierellia bacterium
GACAATGCAAAGTTTACTATTGAATTGATCACACCGATAGCTATAGAAGAAGGATTAAGATTCTCCATTCGTGAAGGTGGAAGAACTGTAGGATCTGGTGTTGTTACTAAAATTATTGGGTAAATAGGCTAATATAAATAGACTGAGGAAAGACTAGGTCTTTTGACCTAGTCTTTTTTAGGGCAACTGCAGGGATATTTTTTTAAAAAAAGGATAGAATTATAGAAAATTGTCTTGGTTGGTTGGGGCTTTTTTTATTGACATAAATTTTAATTTGTGATAGTTTATATTAAGTAATGTAGTTAATAATGGGTTATTCTATCCGAAATAAGCTACAATTAATATATATATTGCATTGTGGGAGGTGTAGTAAATGAGAGATAGGATTATCTTGGCTTGTACCGATTGTAAACAAAGAAATTATACATCTACTAAAAATAAAAGAAAAAACACAGAGAGAATAGAATTAAAGAAGTACTGTAAATTCTGCAAGACCCACACTATTCATAAAGAAACAAGGTAATAAGAAAAATCAGGTAAGGAAGTGAGTCTTATGTCAGCTCAAACCGGTGCTCAAAAGGGAAAAATAAGCACATATTTTAAAGGCGTTAAGGCTGAGATGAAAAAGGTTATTTGGCCTAATAAAAAAGAACTAATAAACTATACTGGTGTTGTTATTTTGATTAGTATGGTTGTTGGTTTAGTAGTATGGATTTTAGATCTAGGCATACATCGTGTATTATCATTGATTATTAAGTAAAAGGAACAAGAAGGAGGGAAGGACCAAGTAGGTCCCCGAATATATGACGGATAAGGTTGAAAGTAGAATAGATAGGGCCAAGAGAGCGAATTGGTACGTGGTCCATACTTATTCAGGTCATGAAAACAAAGTAAAGGCCAATATAGAGAAAATGGTAGAGAATAGAGGTATGATGGATGATATATTTGAAGTAGTTGTACCTACGGAAGAATATATCGATGCTAAGGGTGGAAAGCAGGAAGTTAAACAAAGAAAACTTTTCCCTGGATACGTTCTTATAAAAATGATAGTAAACGATGTATCTTGGTATCTTGTAAGAAACACAAGAGGTGTTACAGGCTTTGTAGGGCCAGGGTCTAAACCAGTTCCACTAAGTGATGCAGAGGTCAAGGAATTAGGTGTACAGGATACAACCTTGCCATCTATCGACTTAAAAGAGAAGGATGTCATTAAAGTAATTACAGGGCCTTTTGAAAACTTCATGGGAACTGTTGATAGTATAAGTTTAGAAAAACAAAAAGTTAAAGCATTTGTATCTATGTTTGGAAGGGAAACTCTGGTTGAATTGGATTTTGACCAAATAGAAAAAATATAACATTGTTTATAAAAGCTAATTAGCTTTTGAGATAGATTTTTAGCAGTGGGAGGGTTTATCCCGCCAAACCACATTAGTAATTGAGGAGGTGGAATTCATATGGCTAAGAAAGTTATAGCTGTAGTAAAGCTACAAATACCAGCTGGTAAAGCTACTCCAGCACCACCTGTAGGAACTGCATTAGGGCCTCATGGAGTAAATATTATGCAATTTACAAAAGAGTTCAATGCAAAGACTGCAGATCAAGCTGGAATGATAATACCAGTTGTTCTTACAGTTTATCAAGATAGATCTTTTTCATTCATTACTAAGACACCACCTGTTTCAGTATTGATAAAAAAAGCTGTAGGACTTGAACTAGGTTCAGGAGAACCAAATAAGACAAAAGTTGGAACAATCTCCAAGGACAAGGTTAGAGAGATTGCAGAAATAAAGATGCCTGATATTAATGCAGGTAGTGTAGAGGCTGCCATGAGAATGGTGGCAGGAACAGCAAGAAGTATGGGAGTTGTTGTTGAAGATTAAGTGGGAGGATATTCCGTTAGGACCACAAGGAGGTAAAAAACATGAAAAAAAGAGGTAAAAAATATTTAGAAAGTTTTGAGCTAGTTGATAGAACACATTTATACGATTCGCTGGAAGCTATAGAATTAGTACAAAAAATGGCAAAGGCTAACTTTGATGAAACTGTTGAATTATCAGTAAGACTTGGAGTAGATCCAAGACATGCTGATCAACAAGTAAGAGGAGCAATCGTACTACCTCATGGTACTGGAAGAACTAGAACAGTGCTAGTGTTTGCTAAAGGTGACAAGGTAAAAGAAGCAGAGGATGCAGGAGCAGATTTTGTTGGTGGCGAAGAATTGGTTCAAAAGATTCAAAATGAAGGATGGCTTGACTTTGATGTAGTAGTTGCTACACCTGATATGATGGGAGTTGTAGGTAGAATAGGAAGAATCCTAGGACCAAAGGGATTGATGCCTAACCCAAAATCAGGAACGGTTACTTTTGAAGTAGGAAAAGCCGTTGAAGAGATTAAAGCTGGTAAGGTTGAATATAGGGTTGATAAATCCAGCATAATTCATGTACCGATTGGAAAAGTTTCGTTTGGTACAGAAAAATTAAGAGAAAACTTTGCTACTATTATGGAAACAATTGTAAAAGCTAGACCAGCTTCAACTAAGGGCAAGTATTTAAGAAGTGTTACTTTGTCAAGTACAATGGGGCCTGGTGTAAAAGTTAATCCACAACAATTAGTAGATAAGTTTGTCCCAACAAAAGAGTAGAATTTTTAATAAAATTGTTATTGACAGTTAGAACGATAATTGATATAATTTGGATTATTAATTGAATAGGCTACCGTAGACAGTAGGAACCTTGACTGGTTTAAAAATTCCTACCGAGGTGAGATTAGAAAATAACTATTGAATATAGTTTAAGGTCTCTCCATGTTTACGGAGAGACCTTAATTTGTTTAGCCTTTGGGAGGTGAAGTTATTGAAGGATAAAGTCTTAGAGGGAAAAAAGGTTATAGTTGAAGAGATTAAAGATAAGGTCGAAAAAGCACAGGGAGTCGTATTGGTAGATTATAGAGGATTAAACGTGGCGGAACTTACGGAGTTAAGACGTAATTATAAGGAAGCTGGAGTTGATTATAAGGTCTATAAAAATACCATGATGCGATTTGCTTTTAAAGATGCAGGGTTTGAAGAGTTCAATGAATATTTAGTTGGTCCAAATGCATTGGTATTTGGGTTTGAAGATCCAGTTCAACCTGCTAAGATAACTGAAGAATTTGCTAAAGAACACGACAACCTTGAGATTAAAGCTGGTATAGTGGATGGCAAAATAATCGGTATAGAAGAGATCAAAGAACTAGCAAGCTTACCATCGAGAGAAGTTCTTATAGCACAAACTCTTGGTGGATTAAATGCACCTATTGCAGGATTTGCTAATGTTCTTCAAGGAACTGTTAGAAATCTTGTATATGCACTAAATGCAATAAGAGAACAACAAGAAGGTCAGGAAGCATAAAATTTTAAAATTGAAAACATATGGAGGGATATATAATGGCAAGTGAAAAAGTATTAAATTTAATTGAAGAGGTTAAAAACTTAACTGTTTTAGAATTATCAGAATTAGTAAAAGCATTAGAAGAAGAGTTTGGAGTTAGTGCAGCAGCACCAGTAGCAGCAGTAGCAGCAGCACCAGCAGAAGGTGGAGCAGCACCAGCAGAAGAAAAGACAGATTTTGATGTTATATTAGCAGAAGTTGGACAGCAAAAGATTAAAGTTATAAAAGCTGTTAGAGAACTAACTGGATTAGGATTAAAAGAAGCTAAAGACTTAGTTGACAATGCGCCAAAGGCTATTAAAGAGGGAGCTACTAAGGAAGAAGCTGACGAAATCAAAGCTAAATTAGAAGAAGTTGGAGCAGGTGTAGAATTTAAGTAGTTGAGAAGAAACACAAAAAGGCTTTCATAAAAAGAGAGCCTTTTTTAATGCTTCAAATTAGGAATGTGTATATAAGAGTAAATAGGTTTTATACTTGACAGGTTAAATTGGTTGTGGTAGTATATGTAGATGCTATAATGAACGAAATACATTGCCTTTCTGTATAAAAAATCACTGAAATGTCAATATTATAATATATTTACTTTGGCTAGCATTACCAAAAGTATCCATTTGCTTTTGGCTATTTTAGTTTAATAAGGGGTGAATTATGCATGGTACATCCTGTTACATACGGGAAACGAGTCAGGATGAGTTATTCACGGGTTGATGAAGTATTAGAGTTGCCAGATTTAATTGAAGTACAAAGAAGTTCTTATGAATGGTTTTTAGAAGAGGGGTTAAAAGAAGTATTTAATGATATCTCTCCTATACAGGACTATACTGGGAATCTAATACTAGAGTTTGTAGATTATTATCTTGATGAAGAACCGAAATACACTGAGGATGAGGCACGTGAAAGAGATGCTAATTTCTCAGCACCATTAAAGGTGAAAGTACGTCTTATAAATAAAGAGACTGGAGAAGTGAAGGAACAGGAAGTCTTCATGGGAGATTTTCCTTTGATGACACAGAAGGGAACATTTATTATCAACGGGGCAGAAAGAGTAGTAGTTAGTCAATTGGTCAGATCACCAGGAGTATATTACTCTAGGGAAATTGATAAGACTGGTAAAAGACTCTACTCCGCAACGGTTATTCCCAATAGAGGGGCTTGGCTTGAATATGAATCAGATTCAAACGATATAGTTTATGTTAGAATTGATAGGACTAGAAAATTGCCAATAACTACTCTATTAAGAGCATTAGGATTTAAAAATGATGTAGAGATAAAAGAAGTTTTAGGTGAAACTGAACATGTACTCAGAACGATCGATAAGGATAATACTAGCACGGAAGACGAAGCTTTAGTTGAAATATATAAAAGGTTAAGGCCTGGAGAACCTCCTACTGTAGATAGTGCCAAGTCCTTGTTGAACAATCTGTTTTTTGATCCTAAGAGATATGATCTTGCGAAGGTTGGAAGATATAAATTTAACAAAAAATTAGCATTATATAATAGGATTGTAGGGCAAAAAGCAGCAGAAGATATAATGGACATGGAAACAGGAGAACTGTTTGTAGCGGCGGGAGAAAACATTACAAGAGAAAAGGCTATAGAAATTGAGAATAGTGGAATTAATAAAGTGGATATTATAAGGGAGGATGGAGGAGTAGTTCGTGTAGTAGGAAATCACTTTGTAAATGAAGAGGCTTTTAATTTACCATTTTCCCTTGAAGAACTAGGATTAAAAGAAAAAGTTTATTATCCTGTAATGAAGGAATTGGTAGAAAATTATACGGATCCAGAGGAACTAAAACAGGCTATTAAAGAAAGAATTAGGGAAATTTCTCCAAAGCATATTATCCATGACGATATAATTGCAAGTATAAACTATGAATTTAATCTATTTAATGAAATAGGTATTATAGATGACATAGATCATCTGGGGAACAGAAGACTGCGTTCTGTAGGAGAACTTTTGCAAAACCAATTTCGAATAGGACTTTCTAGGATGGAAAGAGTTGTTAGAGAGAGGATGACAATTCAAGATATTGATGTGGCCACTCCTCAGGCTTTAATGAATATTAGACCGGTGGTAGCATCTATAAAAGAATTCTTTGGCAGTAGCCAGTTGTCCCAATTCATGGATCAAACCAATCCATTAGCTGAGTTGACCCATAAAAGAAGGATGTCTGCTTTAGGACCTGGCGGTTTAAGTAGGGACAGGGCTGGATTTGAAGTAAGGGACGTTCACCATTCTCATTATGGTAGGATGTGTCCTATCGAAACTCCTGAAGGACCTAACATTGGTCTTATAACCTCTTTAACCACCTATGCAAGAATTAATGAATATGGATTTATTGAGGCGCCTTATAGAAAGGTAGACAAGGAAAGAGGTGTAGTGTTAAATCAAATCGATTATTTAACTGCTGATTTAGAAGATGAGTTTATAATAGCTCAATCCAATGAGGCATTAGATGAAGAGGGTAGATTTGTAAACAAGAGAGTAATTGCAAGAGGTAAAGAAGGAGCAATAGACATATATCAAAGCAGTGAAGTAGACTATATGGATGTATCTCCTAAGCAGATAGTATCCATAGGAACAGCCATGATTCCGTTTCTAGAGAACGATGATGCTAACAGAGCTTTAATGGGGGCGAACATGCAACGTCAAGCTGTTCCATTGATAAAAACCGAGGCTCCCATAGTGGGAACCGGAATAGAATACAAGGCAGCAAAGGATTCAGGAGTCGTAGTTATAGCTAGGAACTCAGGTGTAGTAGAGAAACTTAGCTCTAGCGAAATATTGGTAAAACGTGATGAAGATGGACAAATTGATAGATATAAATTATTGAAATTCAAACGATCTAACCAAGGAACAACTATAAACCAAAGGCCTATAGTTGAAAAAGGTGAGAGAGTAGAAAAAGGTCAAGTAATCGCCGATGGACCTAGTACAGATCAGGGAGAGATTGCACTGGGCAAGAATCTCTTAGTAGCTTTTATGACCTGGGAAGGGTACAACTTTGAAGATGCTATACTGATAAGTGAAAATCTTGTTATAGAGGATAGACTAACTTCCATTCATATAGAAGAGTATGAATCGGAGGCAAGGGATACAAAGTTAGGACCAGAAGAGATTACGAGAGACATTCCCAATGTGGGAGAGGATATGCTTAAAGACTTAGATGAGCAAGGAATTATTAGGATAGGAGCAGAAGTAGAGGCTGGAGATATACTAGTAGGAAAAGTAACTCCCAAGGGAGAAACGGAGTTGACAGCAGAAGAGAGGTTGCTTAGAGCTATATTTGGGGAAAAGGCTAGAGAAGTTAGAGATACATCTCTAAGAGTCCCCCATGGTGAAGCAGGTATAATTGTAGATGTAAAGATATTTTCAAGAGAAAATGGAGATGAGTTACAACCGGGAGTAAATCAAAAAGTAAGAATATATGTAGCTACCAAAAGGAAGATCAATGTAGGGGATAAGATGTGTGGTAGACACGGGAATAAAGGGGTAGTATCTAGAATATTACCAGAAGAGGATATGCCTTACTTACCAGACGGAACTCCCATAGAGATTGTTCTAAATCCACTAGGCGTACCTTCTAGGATGAATTTAGGTCAGGTTCTAGAGGTGCATTTAGGACTAGCGGCTAAAAAACTTGGTTGGCATGTAGCTACTCCAGTTTTTGACGGTGCTAGCGATGACGATATATTAGATGCCCTTAAAAAAGCTGAATATCCCGTAAGTGGTAAATTAGAATTAAGGGATGGAAGGACTGGAGAATTTTTCAATGGTGCCATAACGGTAGGATATATGTACATGTTGAAATTACATCACTTAGTAGATGATAAAATTCATGCTAGATCTACAGGACCTTATTCCCTAGTAACCCAACAACCTCTTGGAGGAAAGGCTCAATTTGGTGGTCAAAGATTTGGAGAGATGGAGGTTTGGGCACTAGAAGCATATGGAGCTGCCCATACATTACAAGAAATTTTGACCGTTAAATCTGATGATGTGGTAGGTAGAGTAAAAACATACGAGGCTATTGTTAAAGGAGAAAGTATTCCTGAACCTGGAATACCAGAATCCTTCAAGGTTCTAATCAAAGAACTACAGAGCTTGTCTATAGATGTGAAGGTATTGACAGAAGAAGATGATGAAATAGAAATACAAGAATCTGTTGATGATGATGTGGCTGATTTAGATTTAATAGGAGATGAATTTATAGACAAAAAATATATAGACGAGAACTCTGAAGAAAAAGAAGAATTAGATAGCAAATTTATTGTGGATAAGGAAGAGGAATAGGCTTAGAGTATTTTTATAAAAGATAATACTTTATTATAACTTTAATATAGAAAGGAGAGAAAGCTCCTTGTTTGAATTAAATACATTTGATTCAATAAAGATTGGTCTTGCGTCTCCAGAAAAAATAAGGCAGTGGTCAAAAGGAGAAGTAAAGAAACCAGAGACTATAAATTATAGAACTTTGAAACCGGAAAAAGAAGGACTCTTTTGTGAGAAGATATTTGGACCTACCAAAGACTGGGAATGTCATTGTGGTAAGTATAAAAGAGTTAGATATAAAGGAATTGTCTGTGATAGATGTGGGGTAGAGGTAACCAAATCCAAGGTGAGAAGAGAAAGAATGGGGCACATAGAATTAGCCGCCCCTGTATCCCATATTTGGTATTTTAAGGGGATACCAAGTAGAATGGGACTTATACTAGATATGTCACCGAGATCCTTGGAAAAAGTCCTTTATTTTGCTTCTTACATTGTAATAGATGGTGGGGATACACCTTTATATGAAAAACAACTGCTAACTGAGGCAGAATTTAGAGAAGCTCAAGAAAAATATGGCAATAAATTTAGAGCTTCAATGGGAGCAGAAGCCATAAAAGAAATTCTTTCGAATATAGACTTAGATAAGGAAGCGAAAGATTTAAGGCTTCAACTTAAAGAAGCTACGGGACAAAAAAAGATAAGAATTATAAGGAGACTTGAGGTAGTAGAAGCTTTTAGGCAATCAGGTAATAGGCCAGAGTGGATAATATTAAACGTTATTCCTGTAATACCACCGGATCTAAGACCTATGGTTCAATTAGATGGTGGCAGGTTTGCTACCTCGGATTTAAATGATCTTTATAGAAGGGTTATAAATAGGAACAATAGATTGAAAAGATTACTGGATTTAGGAGCACCTGATATCATTGTTAGAAATGAAAAACGGATGCTTCAAGAAGCAGTAGACGCTTTGATAGATAATGGCCGTAGAGGAAGACCTGTAACGGGTCCAGGCAATAGACCTCTTAAGTCCTTATCAGACATGTTAAAAGGAAAACAAGGAAGATTTAGACAAAACTTACTTGGAAAAAGGGTAGACTATTCAGGACGTTCTGTTATAGTAGTGGGGCCTGAATTGAAGTTTTATCAATGTGGCTTGCCTAAGAAAATGGCCTTAGAACTATTCAAACCTTTTGTAATGAAAGAGTTGGTTGAAGGTGATTATGCCCATAATATAAAATCTGCCAAACGTATGGTAGAGAGAATGCGACCAGAAGTATGGGATGTGTTGGATATAGTTATTAAAGATCACCCTGTGTTATTAAACAGAGCACCTACTCTTCATAGACTGGGAATTCAGGCTTTTGAGCCGGTATTGGTAGAAGGTAAAGCTATAAAGCTACATCCTCTTGTTTGTACAGCTTACAATGCAGACTTTGATGGGGATCAAATGGCTGTTCACTTACCATTATCCACTGAATCTCAAGCTGAAGCCAGACTGCTTATGTTGTCTGTAAACAATATATTAGCACCAAAGGATGGAAAGCCAATTACGACTCCGACTCAAGATATGGTTTTGGGTAGCTATTACCTAACTGTTGAAAACCCTGAACAACAAGAACAGGTGAAAATATTTAAAGATTATGACGAAATGTTAAAGGCCTATTATAATGATGAAGTGGATATACATGATAGGGTAAAAGTTAGAAGAAAGATAGATAAAGAGGATAGAGGTCGTCTTGTTGAAAGCACCGTAGGACGATTTATATTCAATGAAGATCTACCTCAGGACTTAGGTTTTATAGATAGAAAAAAGGATAAATATTCTTTAGAAGTCGATAGATTAGTAGATAAAAAAACACTAGGAAATATAATAGAAAGATGCTATAGGAAACATGGAAATACAGTAACAGCTTCTGTGTTGGATTATGTAAAAGAGTTAGGGTTCCATTATTCTACAAAAGGAGCTATAACTATAAGTATGGGGGATATAGTCGTACCTGCTGAAAAAGAGGAATTATTAGGAAAATCAGAAGAAATAGTAGATAAATTTGAAAAATCATATCGAAGAGGCTTGATCTCAGACGAGGAAAGATACGAGAAAGTAATTGAGATATGGAATAATTCCACGGAAGAGGTTACCCAAGCGTTAATGGATAGCTTAGATCCAATGAACAATGTATATATTATGGCTCATTCTGGAGCGAGAGGTAGCCAGAACCAAATCAGGCAGTTAGGTGGCATGAGGGGTCTTATGGCTAGTGCTTCAGGTAAAACCATAGAAATTCCTATAAAATCTAACTTTAGAGAAGGACTGGATGTACTGGAGTTCTTTATATCGACTCATGGTTCTAGAAAAGGATTGGCAGATACTGCACTGAGAACAGCTGACTCGGGATATCTAACTAGAAGGTTGGTAGATGTAAGCCAAGATGTTATAGTAAGAGAAGAGGATTGTGGAACTGATCAAAGCTTGGTAGCAAAGGCGTTTATGGATGGTAAAGAAGTAATAGAAGAACTAAAGGATAGAATAATAGGACGATATACTGTAGAAGATATAATAGATCCTGACTCAGGTGAAATCATCGTGGAGAAAGATCAGATGATAACAGAGGATATAGGAGATAGAATAAAAGAATTGGGTATAAAAGAAGTAAAAGTAAGATCTGTTCTTGGTTGCAATACTCGTCATGGAGTATGTGCTAAATGCTATGGAAGAAACTTAGCTACGGGCAATCCTGTAAACATTGGAGAGTCTGTAGGGATTATAGCGGCTCAATCTATAGGAGAACCTGGAACACAGCTTACAATGCGTACATTCCATACAGGTGGTGTAGCAGGTGCAGACATTACACAGGGTCTACCTAGGGTTGAAGAACTGTTTGAAGCTCGAAAACCTAAAGGTCTCGGTATAATATCTGAAATAGCTGGTGAAATAAGTATAAATGAAACGAAGAAAAAGAAAGAAATCATCGTTACATCTAAAGAGGGAGACACTAAGGCATATACGATAACCTATGGATCTAGACTGTTAGTAAGGCCAGGTGATTTTGTTGAAGCTGGAGATGAGCTAACGGAAGGTTCTGTAAATCCTCATGATATATTGAAAATCAAAGGAGTACATGGAGTTCAAGATTATCTTGTTAAAGAAGTACAAAGGGTATATAGGCTCCAAGGGGTAGACATAGATGATAAACATATTGAAATAATAGTTAGACAAATGTTAGGCAGGGTAAAAATAGAAGACTCAGGAGATACGGAATTATTACCTGGAAGTTTAACAAATATCCATGAATTTGAAGATGTCAATAGAAAGGTTATAGAAGAAGGGGGTAAGCCTGCAGTAGGAAGAAGGGCTTTACTTGGAATAACCAAGGCTTCTTTGGCAACAGAATCATTCCTTTCAGCCGCATCTTTCCAGGAAACCACACGAGTACTAACTGAATCATCTATCAAAGGAAAAGAAGATAACCTTATAGGATTGAAAGAAAATGTAATAATAGGTAAACTCATACCTGCTGGAACAGGGATGAAAAAATATAAAAACATAGAAGTTATACATCAAGACGAAGAAGAAAAGGTAGAAACTTTAGAGTAAAACATGTTGACACCTAAAACATCTGATGGTAAAATGTATAAGTGTGTAAATTCGAAGTGGACTCTTTGACAACATAAAGATTATGTGGATTTGAATCCACATAATCTTTAAAATGTTTAAAATAAGGAGGAAGCTTATATGATTCCTGAACTTAATACTAGCAATAAAGTTGTAGGTGCTAAACAAGTAAAAGGGATGTTAAATAAAGATAAGGTGAAAACAGTATACGTAGCTAGAGATGCAGAAGGAAGGGTAGTAGATGATATAATTCGAACATGCGATCAAAAACAAGTCCAAGTAATATACGTGGAATCTATGAGGAAACTAGGAGAAGCATGTGAGATAGACGTAAATGCAGCTAGCGCTGCATTGCTAAAGTAGATTAAAAGGAGGTGCAATAATGCCAACAATTAACCAGTTGATAAGAAAGGGTAGAAAAAAGGTTGTATACAAATCTAAATCTCCTGCATTGGGTATTAACTATAACTCATTGAAGAAGGATGTGACCACAGTTCACTCTCCACAAAAAAGAGGAGTTTGTACAGCTGTTAGAACAGTTACTCCTAAAAAACCTAACTCAGCTTTAAGAAAGGTAGCTAGGGTTAGACTTACAAATGGGGTTGAAGTTGCTGCCTATATTCCAGGAATTGGCCACAATCTACAAGAACATAGTGTTGTTCTTATAAGAGGTGGAAGAGTAAAAGACCTTCCAGGTGTTAGATATCACATTGTAAGAGGTAGCTTGGATACTGCAGGTGTTGAAGGAAGGATGCAATCTAGATCCAAATATGGGGCTAAAAAGCCTAAGGATAAATAATAGTGCTAATGATGCAAAGGAATTATTCCTATTAATATAAATGCATTTATGTGCACGGCGGCAGAAATTGACTGTCGAGTACCAATGAATTTACTTTACATGGTTAAGGAGGGAAGCAAGGTGCCAAGAAAAGGAGTTATAATTAAAAGAGATGTAATCCCAGATCCCATATACAATGATGTAGTCCTGACAAAGCTTATTAACAATATTATGCTTGATGGAAAAAAGGGAGTAGCTCAAGAAATTGTTTATGGTGCATTTGATAATATAGAAGAAAAAACTGGTGAAGATCCATTAGAAGTGTTTTACAAAGCACTAAATAACATAATGCCAGTCTTAGAAGTTAAGGCGAGACGTATTGGTGGTGCAACATATCAAGTTCCAATGGAAGTTAGACCAGAGAGAAGGGAAACACTGGGTCTTCGTTGGCTTGTTCGTTATTCTAGAGCAAGAGGCGAAAAGACGATGATTGAAAGATTGGCTAAAGAAATAATGGACGCAGCCAATAACACTGGTGCAAGTGTTAGAAAAAGAGAAGAAGTACACAAGATGGCAGAAGCAAATAAAGCATTCGCACACTATAGATGGTAGTTTGCTAATAGTTACACTTGTGGAAGGGGGACATATGATCAGGAAGGAGGAAGTATTGTGCCCAATAAATTCCCATTAGAAAAAATACGAAATATAGGAGTAATGGCTCATATAGATGCAGGAAAAACAACTACCACAGAGAGGATATTGTTTTATACTGGGAAGATTCATAAGATAGGAGAAACCCACGAAGGTGCTGCTCAGATGGATTGGATGGAGCAGGAGCAAGAAAGGGGAATAACCATAACATCTGCTGCCACTACGTGTCATTGGAGAGATCATAGGATCAACGTTATAGACACGCCAGGACACGTGGATTTTACTGTGGAGGTAGAAAGGTCACTTAGAATCCTTGATGGCGCAGTTGCGGTATTTTGTGCAAAAGGTGGGGTGGAGCCTCAATCAGAGACTGTTTGGAGACAGGCTGATAAATACAAGGTTCCGCGTATGGCTTTTGTAAACAAGATGGACATTGTTGGAGCTGATTTCTTTAAAGTTATAGATATGATTGAAGAAAGACTTAAAGCTAATCCAGTTCCAGTACAGTTACCTATTGGTAAAGAAGATAACTTTGAAGGTGTTGTAGATTTAGTGAATATGAATGCGAGAATCTACAAAGATGACCTTGGTGAAGATATAGAGGTAATAGATATACCTGAAGATTTAAAAGAATTAGCAGAAGAATATAGGGAAAATCTATTGGAAAGTATAGCTGATTATGATGAAGAGCTAATGATGAAGTATCTTGAAGGAGAAGAAATTTCTACTGAAGATATAATAAGGGCTATAAGAACTGCCACTATCAATGTGGAGATCACTCCAGTTCTATGTGGTTCATCTTATAAGAACAAGGGAGTACAGCCTTTAATAGATGCTATAGTAGATTATCTACCTTCACCACTTGACATACCACCTGTGAAGGGGTTGTCAGTAGACTCAGATGATACCGAAGAAAGAGTTGCGTCTGAAGATGAAGCTTTTTCCGCATTGGCTTTTAAAATTGTAACAGATCCCTATGTTGGAAAGCTTGCATATTTTAGAGTGTATTCTGGTACACTGAAATCAGGATCCTATGTATATAATCCTATTAAAGGGAAAAGAGAAAGAATAGGTAGAATCCTTTTGATGCATGCTAATAAAAGAGAAGAAGTAGAGCAGGTTTATGCAGGAGATATTGCAGCTGCAGTTGGACTTAGAGAAACTTCCACGGGAGAAACCCTATGTGATGAAAAAAATCCAATTATATTAGAAAGCATGGAGTTTCCAGAACCGGTTATAGAGGTAGCTATAGAACCAAAGACCAAAGCTAGTCAAGAAAAGATGAGTGTGGCTTTAGCAAAATTAGCTGAAGAGGATCCAACATTTAGGACCTATACCCATGAAGAAACAGGGCAGATCATAATAGCAGGTATGGGAGAACTACATTTGGAGATAATTGTAGATAGACTTTTAAGAGAGTTTAAAGTTGAAGCTAATGTAGGTAATCCACAAGTAGCTTATAAAGAGTCTATTTCAATTCCTGCAGAAGCTGATACCAAGTATGCAAGACAATCTGGTGGTCGTGGTCAATATGGTCATGTTAAGATAAGAATTGAACCACAAGAACCGGGAGCAGGTTATGAATTTGTAAACTCTATAGTTGGAGGGGTTGTACCTAGGGAGTATATTCCAGCTGTAGATAATGGTATACAAGAGACAATGCAAGCTGGTATTCTAGGTGGATATCCAGTATTAGACGTAAAAGTAACCCTATATGATGGTTCATACCATGAAGTAGACTCTTCAGAAATGGCGTTTAAGATTGCTGGATCCATGGCATTTAAAGAAGCTATGGCTAAGGCGAAACCAGTATTATTAGAGCCTGTTATGAAGGTAGAGGTTATTGTACCAGAAGAATATATGGGTGATGTAATAGGGGATATCAACTCAAGACGAGGAAGAATAGAAGGAATGGAACCAAGAAGCGGAGTTCAAGTAATCAATAGTTTTGTGCCATTGGCTGAAATGTTTGGTTATGCTACAGATCTTCGTTCCAATACACAAGGTAGGGCAGTTTACTCAATGCAGTTCGACCATTATGAACCAGTACCGAATAGCATTGCAGAGAAACTATTAGGAGATAAATAACTTTATAAAATTAAGGAGGAATAGGAAATGGGAAAAGAAAAA
The DNA here is from genome assembly GCA_012518955.1 of Tissierellia bacterium. Taxonomy (GTDB): domain Bacteria; phylum Bacillota; class Clostridia; order Tissierellales; family Tepidimicrobiaceae; genus DUNJ01. The sequence continues at coordinate 14,880 of JAAYRD010000038.1, forward strand.
TTTGAAAGAACCAAACCTCATGTTAATATAGGAACAATAGGACACGTAGACCATGGTAAGACAACATTAACAGCAGCAATA
>JAAYRD010000193.1 GCA_012518955.1 Tissierellia bacterium
ACACTTTTATTGTTTTTTTTTATTTATTGCCTTATTGTTGAAATACTACAATTTATACCTAGTCATTGTTTATATCTACAATCTAAGAATCTTCTGTTAGTTGATCTAGTATATATAACGATATGTTAGAAGAGTGATCAGATACCCTCTCTAAATTACTCAATATATCTAAGAACACCACCCCAGCACTAGGTTGACATAACATTTTATTCAATCTATCAATATGATTTTCCCTATATTCTTTTTCTAAAGCATCCACTTCTTCTTCAAGCTTCAAAACTTCCCTAGCCTTATCAAAATCTACATCCATAAAAGCATCTAATGTTTTATTAAGTACTTTTTGCCCTTTACCGAATATATTGTCAAACTCTTCCATAGCTTCCTCGGTAAACTGTAACCTTTCATCAACCGATATCTGGGATAATTCTGCAATATTATCTGCATGGTCTCCTATCCTTTCCAGATCATTGGCTATATTCATTAACACATTTATTTTGTTATGTTCTTCTTCTGTTAAAGGAGCATTTGAAAGCTCTACTAAATATTCAAGTATATCACGTTCCAGCCTATTAATTACCTTCTCTTGTGAAAAAACTTCCTGAATCAACTTCTCATCCTTATTTTTAAATGCTTTAGATGATACTATTAAGTTTTCCTCTACCAGTTTGCCCATTCTAAAAACTTCCTTAGTTGCTTGGCCTAAAGCTATGGATGGGGTCTCTATAATCCTTGAATCCAAATATTTTAGTCCACCATCTATTAATTCATCTTCATCTCCAGGAATTAACTTTTTGACTATCTTGACCAGTAATCCGGCAAATGGAAGTTGAATAGCTACATTTATAAGATTGAATACCGTATGGGCATTTGCAATTTGTCTTTGTATATCATTGGGTGAAAACCTTAATACAATAGCCTGAATAGGCTTCCTAAGTATAGTCATAAATACAATAGTACCTATTAAATTGAATAGAAAGTGAATAGCAGCAGCCCTTTTAGCTGTTTTATTGGTACCTACACTAGATATTAAAGCAGTAGTAGTGGTTCCAATATTGTCTCCAAACAATATTGGGAAAGCTATATTTAAGCTTATCAAACCTTGGGAAGCTAAAGCTTGTAATAGACCTATAGAAGCACTACTACTTTGTACTATTGTAGTTAATCCAAGTCCAACTAATATTCCTAAGAATGGATCATCTAAACTTATCATAATATTTCTGAATATTGGACTTCCAGCTAAAGGTTTCAAACCGTTGCCCATCATATCCATACCTATGAATAAAATACCAAATCCAATCATTATTTCAGCTAAGTTCTTAGCTCGTTTTTTAGATGTAGCAATCCAAATTCCCACACCAATTGCAACTGCTAAAGGCGCTAAATACGTTAAGTCAAAAGCAATTAATTGAGCCGTTACCGTGGTTCCAATATTGGCCCCCATTATAACCCCGACAGCTTGAGATAAAGTCATAATCCCTGCATTAACAAATCCAATAACCATAACAGTTGTGGCACTACTACTTTGTATTACCATGGTAACTAGAGTTCCTACTATTACACCCATTAATCTATTATTTG
>JAAYRD010000194.1 GCA_012518955.1 Tissierellia bacterium
TAGACTTGCAACATATGCAGCACGATGTATAGAAAATGAAATTTTAATGGTTATAAGAGCCAATAAAAAGTCTAGGGGAGATATGTCCTTACAAGAGCCTATAGGGATTGATAAAGAAGGCAATGAATTGCCCTTAACGGTTTATCAATGGTTAAGGGCAATTAAAGTAAAATACAGTTATACAATACTATTTTATTTTGGAAGTTTAGGATAGAGAATAAGGGTAAATTCGTCTAGTCTTTGTTCTTTATCCTTTTCATATATGGTATAATCCAATACAGATTTAAGTAGTTTATTTTTCTTTTTTGCATCATTAGTTTTAGGATATAATTCTAATAGATTTTTTACCTTAGGAATTATATCTATTTGGGTATCGATTCTTTTTTGTTCTAATTTTAAATCCTTCTTAATATTTTTTATGTCTATTTCAATTTTTTTTATTCTTTGAGTTAAGATCTTAGATCTTTCTAAATATATGTCTATATCATAAACTCCTATTTCTAATAGATCATGTAGTTTATTTTTTTGTTTTTCTAGTTTATCTGATTCATCTTTTAGTTTAACTAAAGCTTGCTTGTATAACAGTAATGTATTATTTGCATTCCAAGAAGGATTATAACTTATATTATCCCATTCAGTCTCATATTTTTTTAACCATTTCTCTAATCCTTTTAATAGTCTTTCTTCAATAAATTTGAACTTAGAACTTTTATTATCACATCTAGTATTGTAACAAACAATATGAGGATCTACCTTGCTATAAGGTCTATATACCATAGACATATGGCACTTAGCACATATAATAAGGCCAGCTAAAGGATTGGTTATTTTAGTATTATAAGGGACATGACTTCTTTTACCTAGAATCTCCTGGGCTTTATCAAATGTTTCTCTATGAATCAAGGGTTGGTGTTTCCCTCTTACACTGATCCATTTTTTACGGGGTAAACTATTGACTTCTTTAGTTTGTCCTGGTTTAGATGATTTTGTAGACCTGGTTTTTCTCCATTGGATTTTGCCGGCATAGACTTCATTCTTAATTATATTTAATACAAGGCTACTAGACCAATTCTTTCCAGTATATGTTTTATATCCTAATTCATTTAATTTATTAGCGATTTTACTACCACCCATATTATGATTAGTATATAGGTCAAATATCATTTTAACAATAGGAGCTTGTTCTGGATTTGGTCTCAAAGTCCTCATCTTGCCTATGTTAATGATCTCGTACCCAAAAGGTGGTAATGGACTTAAATAGTTTCCTTCTTCAATAGAGCGAACCCTGCCACGTTGTAAACGTCTATTTATAATCTTTAATTCCTTTCTGGCCATAAAAGCTTCAAACTCAGAATATTCTTCGTCAAATTCATCCTGAAGATCATAAGTTTTTCTAGGAGTGATTATCTTAGTTTTAGACTTCTTAAAAGTTTCTAGTATAAGACCTTGCTCTTGCATATTTCCGCGGCCGAGTCTATCCATATCCATTACTAAAACAGCATCATATATACCTTGTTCTACTTCTTTAAGTAGTTCTAGCATTTCAGGCCTATGGACTAAGCTCTCACCAGAAACAACTTCTTCACGAATTTTAATTATATTAAGGTCCTTATCTTTGGCCACCTTAAGCAGTATTTGCTTATGCTTATTTAAAGTTTCATTTTCACCGTATTTTTGGGCTTCTTCATCAGTTCTAGATTTACGTAGGTATATACAAACATCATATGTGACCATAAAATCACCTCAAAATATTATATGTTTATAATGTACCTAATATCTATTATTTTTAATATTTCCTAAGCCTATAGCTATAAATAGGAGGCGCAGAGATTGAATCAAATCATGTTTTTAAGAAATATTTTATTAGGATAGCAATCAATAGATTTTAATAGATGCACACCAAGTATATATAAGTAGCATAGTACAAACCAATGTTTTCATAAATTGTATTGAGGTGATTTTATGGGAAAGAAAAAATATGATGCAACCTATAAATTTGGAAACACAACGGTCCATGTTGTAGCTCCATTACCAATTACAGAAGAAGAAAAGCAAAGGATACTAAAAGAATATAGGCAAGTAGGTTGGGAGATATGGCAGGACATATTGGAGAAAAAAATTAAGATATAACCTTATCAATTCCAGCCTCTTTTTTTATGCTCTTTTTTAACATAGGGCCAGTTTGATCAATATCGTCTGGTAAATCCTGTATAAGTTCTAGTGCAGCCACAGTTTCAAGAATTTCTTTAGTTTATTCCAATATATTAACTAAAATTGATATATTTATTTTGCACATTATAATTTTTATTATACTAATAGTAAAACAATACTAATAAATTACAGATAAACCTATAAGGGCAATGAAATATCATTATTAGATATACTGGGAACTGAGGTGGATGATATATTAGATGAGGTTCATTTGAAATTTCAAATTAATAAATTATATCAAGTGATTAACAAAACACTAAAGGATAGAGAGA
>JAAYRD010000195.1 GCA_012518955.1 Tissierellia bacterium
AATTAAAACTGCCTAATTAGGCAGTTTTAATTCTTAGATATATAATTAGTATTATATATATTATATTTTTTCCATATATTTTCCAAATCTTCAAAATAAGAAGTAATATCATCTTTTTTAGTTATTCCAATAGCAACTATTAAAGCATTTATTAAACTCATAGGTGCTACCAGGGAGTCCACAAAGGATAGCATACTACTATTAGCAATTAACATAACATCTGCATATTGTGCTGTTGGTGATACTAAACTATCCGTGATACCAATAATCTTACACCCTTTTTCTCTCCCATAATCGAAAGCCTCCAAAGTTCTATTAGAATACCTAGGATAACTAATACCAATGATGACATCTTTATTAGTAGCTTTTAATAGTTGCTCGAAAACATCGTTTGGTCCAGATTGTATAATTTTTACATTATCTAATAGAAATCTTAGATAAAATCCTAAATAACCTGCTAAAAAAGATGAACTCCTAAGACCTAATATATATATATTATCCGCATTTAATATTACCTCTACCGCTTCTTGAAAAGCCTGGTAGTCAATTCCATCAATTGTTTTTTCTATATTATCAATATCCTTTTTAATTACTTGTTTTAATATATTTTCATAGTCTGTAAAATCTTTACTCAAGGATATTCTCTGTACGGTAGTTAACTTGTTTTTTACCACTTCTTGCAATTCTTTTTGCAATTCTCTATATCCATCATATCCTAAAGTATCGGCAAAGCGAACTACAGTAGATTCACTTACTCCTACAGCTTCTCCTAATGAAGCAGCTGTCATAAAAGCAGCTTTATCATAACTTTCTATAATGAATTTAGCTATTAGCTTCTGTCCTTTGCTCAACTTATTAAATTTATTTTGAATAACTTTAATCAAATCAACATATTTTCCCATATAGACCACCCTCATAATTTTATATTAGCCTAGAGCTTTTACGATGCATTGGCATCCAATTCCTGTCCCCTTGCATACGATGCAACATTACTTATAATCATAGGCCTATCCCATATAAAGATACACCCATTTCAACACATCGGTTTATATGATTAGAATAACAAAACTATTTCAATCATGCAAGATTTGCTTTATATCATAAGTCTGTATCAATATTATATCTTTCTACTTCACTATATTTATAGTTTTTCTACTCCATAAAGTATTGGAGGATTGTTTTTTTGATTTATAAAATTAAATTCTACAACATTGTATTTTTTTTGATCTAAAGATTTTAGATATTTTTTTACTTCTTTTTTTTCGATTAGTCCACCTTCATGGCCAGTATAACATGTTATTAATAGTATTCCATTATTATGAAGTAAAACTAGTGCTTTTTTAATACTCTCTAATGTCGTAATAGGCTTAGTCTTAATATTCTTATCCCCTCCAGGTAAATAACCTAGGTTATAAACTACTAGGTGGACTTTACCTTTAATGTGTTTTTCTATGTTTTCATGACCATCGTTAATGAGAATTGTTCTTTTCTCTAACCCATGTTTTGTTAATAAATCCTTCGTTTTATTAATGGCGGTGGACTGTATATCAAAACCATAAACTATTCCATTTTCTCCAACCAATTCAGATAGCATTAAAATATCATTGCCATTTCCTACTGTACAATCGACTACAGTCTGTCCTTCTTTCACATAGTAGTGTGCCATTTTCTTTACCGTTTCTATTGGATTTATAAAATGCTTAAAACTCATTTCTATCACCACAACATCCCTTATTAAAAAATTCAGAAACCTCTAGATATAATTCATATGAATTCATATGCTCCCCCTTATTATCTATAAATCCTTTTTTCATCAAATAACTATTTTTATATGGATAAAATATTTTTTCTATTCCTGATGCTTCAGCTTTAAATAATAATGTTCTCAATATTGCATCCCCTAAGTTAGCACCCCTATGTTCTTCTTTTATGATTAAATATTCTAAAATGCCATAATTAAATTTGAGTTTAATTTTACCTACTCCTATAATAACTCCATTATCTTTTAGTGTATATATAATTCCACCATCTAAGCCATCCTTTATATTTTCTTTTTTAAGGATAAAATTTGCTTCTTCATGTTCTTGTCTATTTATTTTACTTAATATGATCATAATATTAAATCACTCCTATTTTAATGATATTAAATTGATTATAGTCTATAATTTAATAAAAATAATAAAATAGAAAAGCATTGTAGTAACTTAATTGCTACAATGCTAAAGTTTCTTTAGGTAATCTACTTCGTCTCTAGTTAAATATCTCCATTTCCCAACTTCCAAGTCATTCAAAGTTAACTTACCAATTGATATCCGTTTTAATTTTATCACAGGATGTCTTATATATTTGCACATTTTTCTTACTTGCCTATTCCGACCTTCGTGAATAGCTATTTCAAGCACTGAAGAATCCTTATATCTTTTTATAATTCTAACATATGCCTCAGCTGTCATTCTACCGTCAATTTTCAGACCTTTTCTAAACCTTGTTAATTTTTTATTGTTAGGTATTCCCTCAACTAAAGCAATATATCTTTTTATTACCTCATGACTAGGGTGGGTTAACTTATAGGCTAGATTTCCATCATTAGTTAATAATAGTAGGCCTGAGGTATCACAGTCAAGTCTTCCCACTGGAAAAATTCTTTCCCTAACCCCATCTATTAAATCTAGCACTATATTTTCACTATGTTTGTCCTTTACCGTCGTTACATACCCTTCAGGCTTATTTAACATTATATAGACTTTGTTTTTCTCTATTTCAATTATCTTATTATCAACTTTTACAATATCTTTATCTGAATTAATTTTTGTACCAAGTTCTTTTATAACTAAATCATTAACCTTTACTCTCCCTTCTAATATTATACTTTCAGATTCTCTTCTAGAAGCTACTCCACATTTAGCCATATACTTCTGCAATCTCATTTTTCACCCTCCCAACTTTCATTTACATTTTAGCATATTTAAAGGATTTTATAAAATCATTTATAATTTAAAATCTGCTAAAACTGAATCTGATACAAGACATGTAAAAAGAAAAAGCCCGAGGGCTTTATTGGTTTTGAATTTCTTTTATAAATTTTTTAACAGGACCCAAGGTTTTTACATTTTCTTTAGATATAAGTTTTTCTTCATGTATTATCTTACCATCTAAAAATACAGTTATTTTGCCAATAGAATCACCTTTTTTTATAGGAGGATTTATTTCAGTGGATAAGCTTATATTGATCTTTACTTTATCTAATTCATCTTCTTTTAATGGATATAAAAATGATTCTTTAGTAACTGCAGTGATAGAATCCTTATCTCCATTAGATACAGGAATGGTCTTTATATATTGCTCTTTATCAAAAATCACATAAGTATCAAAATGTTCAAATCCATAATCCATTAATCTATAGCAATCTTCAAACCAATTTCTATCATTTAATACAACGCTTATTAATTGAAATTTATCTCTAGTAGCGCTAGATACTAAACATCTCCCAGCCCTTATAGTATATCCAGTCTTTACTCCATCCCCTCCTTCGTATTCCCATAGAGTTCTATTTTTATTATAGAATAAATTATTTTTTTCTCTATTAGCTTTCCATGACTTAGTACTAGATATTTCTTTAAAACTTTCTAGCTCCAAGGCTTTTCTTGTAATAAGCGCTAGATCATATGCAGTAGAATAATGCTTATCATCATGAAGACCATGAGGATTCATAAAACTTGTATTATTGGCCCCAATTTCCTTGGCTTTTTCATTCATCATATTGTTAAATTTTTCTAAATTCCCTCCAATATAATTTGCTATTGCTACTGAAGAATCGTTGCCTGATCTTAACATTAACCCATATAATAAATCCTCTAATGTTAGCGTCTCTCCTTCATCTAGATATATACTAGAACCTTCTATACCTACAGCATCATTTTTTATTTTCACTTTATCATCTAGTTTCGCATTTTCTAAAGCCACCAATGCCGTCATTATTTTAGTAGTGCTTGCCATTGGCAACCTAGTATGGGGATTGTATTCTAAAAGTACCCTTCCAGATTGTGCATCCATAAGTATAGCTGACTGTGCACCAATATCTGGCTTTTTACAATATGAAAACTTGGTTGTAAATAGGATAACCATTAATATAACAAAGATCTTTCTTTTCAAATATACCCCTCCATCAACATAAGGCAATAGAAGCAGAGTCCTTCTGCTTCATATTCCTAATGTGTACATGTATCATCAATTTTTATTGATTCATTTTGATTATTTGTTTTATCCTTTTTCATAACCTCTTGTATGTTATCTGTTACTTTACTCATAAAATCAAACAAACTACTTAATGCTGTATTTCCTTCATCAACAGTCATTAACTTAATTTGGTCATTGCCTACTACTATAAATCCAACAGGTTGTACTGAAACACCTGCACCACTTCCTCCTCCAAAAGGCAACTTTTCTTCTATCGTAGCTTGCTCTTTAACACCATTTATTTTGTTAAATTCGCTACCTCCTGCTGCAAATCCAAAAGATATCTTTGACACTGGAATAATAACTAACCCATCTGGCGATTGTACTGGATCTCCGATAATAGTATTTACATCTACCATTTCTTTCAAACTATTCATTGTAGTTTTCATTAAGCCTTCTATTGGATGCTCTGTCAACTTCATCACCACCTTTGTGCGTTTTTAATAACCAAAGCCATATAATTATAATATGAGCTATTTTAATTTCAAATATACAATTAAATTCAATATCTAACTTATCTTCGTTAAATATAGGTAAAATATCAATATTTATCTTTTTAATTTCTTTGTTTCTTAAGACTAAATTAAGAAGAATAGATTTAAAATTCCACATCACACCATAAACAATACTTACTAACGCTTCATCACTTAAACCAATTTTAGTATTCCAGACAAGTTCTTTAAAAACAAGCTTGTTCCATATATAGCTAAGGACTTTTTTATCTTTTAATTTTAAAAGTTTATTTCTATGGCCTATATTTGTATTTTTTTTATTGAAAGGATTGATTTCTGGTTTGAATAATCCAAACAAATAGGATGTAGAAATATCTAATTTACTATAATTATTACAATATATAAATTCAATTTTTAATTTCATAGGTAATATTATCAATATAACAAGTAAAAATAATAATATTATTAATACATATTTCACTTTTACACCTCAATATTAAAATTCTAGTTATTAGTTATCTTTCCATAAAAAAAAAGAATAATACATAATATGTATTATTCTTCCATACTCTCTAACCCATCATCTTCTATTTCTAAATCTTGAATAGGCGGGAGATCGTTTAAATCTTCTAGTCCAAAATATCTTAAAAATTCCACTGTAGTTCCATATATAATTGGACGACCTAGTTTCTCTAACCTTCCTCTTTCTTCAACTAAACCTCTATCTAATAAAGTTTGTACAGCTTTATCACACCTAACCCCTCTAATTGCTTCCATCTCACTCCTTGTTATAGGTTGTTTATATGCAATTATGGATAAGGTTTCTAATGCAGCGTTAGAAAGGCTTTTAGTTTTATTTTGATTAGATAGCTTACTAATCCATTTATCATGTTCAGGTCTTGTGCATAGCTGATAATTATTTTTTATGCGAACTATTTTTAATCCTCTATCATTATGGTCGAAATCCTCTATCATGTCATTTAATATCTTTTCTACTTCTATCTCCTCCATCTCTAATATATCGGAGATATCTTTTAAGCCTAAAGGTTCTCCCCATATGAATAACAATGATTCTATAATTGATTTTATTTTTTTGTTATCCATTAATTAATCATCCCTTCTAGCTTGTTTTGCAATCAATATGTCTGAAAAGTTGTCTTTTTGTCTTACTATTATACTTTTAACTTTGATCAATTCTAATAAGGATAAAAAAATGACAACTATTTCTGCACGACTAGAACTATCATCAAATAAACTACTAAATTTAATCATCCCTTTATCTTCTAGCTTGGCCTCTATTTTTTTCATGCATTCCTCTAATGTATACTCTTCTCTTTGAACTTCACTTACATTGATGAAAGTTTTGTTTTTTTTGTTTTTAAGCATTAAATTATTTAATGCTTTAACTAACTTATCTAAATCCATTTCTCCTAAGACCTCATCATCTCCTGCATAATAAGAAAGATCTTCCTGGGGCTTGAAATATACCTTTTTTTGGATTTCTTCAAACTCCTTTAATTCTTGGGAAATATATTTGTATTTTCTATATTCTATTAATCTTCTAACCAATTCTAGTCTTGGATCCGCCTCTTCTATTTCTAATTGATTATTAGCATTTTCTTGTTTTTTTTGAGGTAAAAGCATTTTTGACTTTATTTCTAATAAAGTAGCCGCCATCACTAAAAATTCACTTGTTACCTCCAAGTCTAACTCATCCATTTTGGTTATATATTCTATATATTGTTCAGTTATTTCATTGATATTTATATCATAAATATCAATTTTCGCCTTATCAATTAAATGCATTAATAAATCCATGGGGCCCTCAAAAGATTCCAGTACAATATTATATTCCATATAAAAACCTCTACTTTAACCGATTATTCTAATTAAGATATCTAAACTGAAATAGATAAAAGGACTTAAAATTTTATCTATAGTATTTGTTGCTATTAAAAAAATTAAAACTAAATATAAATATTTTTCATTTTTGTAAAACATATACTCATATTTATTAGGTAGGAGACTAGCTAAAATCTTAGAACCATCTAGTGGAGGAAAAGGTAACAAATTGAATGTTCCTAACATAATATTATACCATAGCATAATTATAAGTACATTATATAATATATAATTGGTCACAATCCCAGATGATATGATAAATCCAGTTATTAATGCAACAATCATATTAGAAAATGGTCCCGCTAAAGAAACCAATATTGTATCTCTTTTTCTATTTTTAAAGTTGTTTACATTAATTGGAACAGGTTTAGCCCAGCCAAATTTAAATACTAAAAGAAAAACAAATCCTATTAGATCAATATGTTTTAAAGGGTTTAAAGACAACCTTCCAGATTGTTTTGCAGTATCATCACCCAATAAGTAAGCCGTATAACCATGAAAAAATTCATGAACTACTATAGCCATTAATAGTCCAGGTAAATTCAATATCATATTATAATCCATAAGTTATCCCTCTTTATCTCAAATAAGTATAACCTCGACTATTAGTCGAGGTTATACTCAATCTATAATTAAAACATAGATGGTGCATATATTATATCATTTCTAAAAAAATTATCAATTCTTTCAATTAATAA
>JAAYRD010000039.1 GCA_012518955.1 Tissierellia bacterium
AAGTAGTCTCTTTGAATTCAGTAGCCTCCTTCTTATAGGGAGTTTCCGGCTCATCTAAATATACAAATTCTGTAGTAAGCCTACCCTTTAAGCATAAAGGTCTTCCTTCTATAGGAGCTTTTGCCCTCACAGCAATATTCTTGCCTTTTCTTGATAATACTTCAAAATTGCATCCATAATCACAAGCCTTACATTTAACTCCTTTAACCTCTCCGTCCCAAATTCTCGTCTTTCCTAAAAGTCTTTTATCTACCAAAGCTCCTACTGGACATACGGTAACACATCTATTACAAGATACACAACTTGATTCTTCAAAGGCCAAATCTGCATCCACTACTATTTTAGTATCAAATCCCCTTCCTCCAAAGGAAAGAACCTGTCTATCTTGTACTTGATAACAAGTTCTAACACATTTTCCACATAGGATACACTTGCTATCATCCTTTAATATATAGGGGCTAGATGTATCCACAAAACCTTGGCGCCTATCTCCATCATGTTCTCTAAACTTTACATCATACCTGTATGCATATTGCTGTAATAAACATTCCCCAGCTTTCTGGCAAGTTAAACAATCGTTAGGATGATTATCTAGTAAAAGTTGTAATATTTCTTTTCTCAGTTTTGCTAGTTTTTCAGTCTCTGTACTGACTACCATTCCTTCTTGAACCTTTGTGGAACAGGCGGTTTCTGGCTTTCTCCACCCTTCTATTTCAACCAAACATAGTCTACAAGCCCCTACTACTTCTAAGTTAGGATCGTAACATAAAGCCGGTATATCTATACCTGCTCTTTTAGCTGCTTTAATAATGTTATAGTCACTAGGCACAGTTACCTTTTGACCATCTATAGTAAGTGTTACATTCGCCATTTTAATCCCCCTATTTTATTTCTTGATTACTGCACCAACAGGACATACTTCCATACAATTTCCACATTTAATACATTCATCTTGGTCTATAACATGCCTTTGTTTTACCTTCCCATCTATACATGAAACAGGACAGTTTTTAGCACATTTAGTACAACCTATACAATCATCGGTGATGAAATATTGTAAAAGAGCCTGACATGAACCAGCTGGACATTTCTTATCATAAACATGGGCTTCGTATTCATCTCTAAAATATTTCATAGTAGATACTACTGGATTTGCAGCAGTTTGTCCCAGTCCACATAGAGAACCTTGGGTAATTGTCTCCGATAAAGACTCCAAGGTATCCAGATCCTCTGGTGTTCCTTTACCCTCAGTGATCTTTTCTAATATCTCTAACATTCTCTTAGTACCTTCTCTACAAGGAACACATTTCCCACAGGATTCATCCACTGTAAAGTCTAAAAAGAACCTTGCAATATCAACCATACAGTCATCTTCGTCCAACACTATCATTCCACCTGAACCCATAATGGAGCCAAGTTTTCCTAAGGAACCAAAATCAACAGGTGTATCTAGATGTTCTTCTGGAATACACCCACCTGAAGGTCCTCCAGTTTGAACTGCCTTGAATTTCTTACCGTTAGGTATACCTCCACCTATGTCAAATATTATTTCCCTTAATGTAAGTCCCATTGGAATCTCTACTAGACCAGTATTGGCTATCTTACCACCCAATGCAAATACCTTGGTCCCTGGAGAGTCCTCTGTACCAATACTCTTGAACCATTCTACACCTTTTTGAATTATCGCAGGAACATTTGCAAAAGTTTCTACGTTATTGATAATGGTTGGTTTTTGCCACAATCCCTTATGGGAAGTCCTATGGATCTTAGTCCTTGGCATTCCTCTTTTGCCCTCTATAGATTCCATTAATGCTGTTCCCTCACCACATACAAAGGCTCCAGCTCCAAGTCTTATCTCTATATCAAAACTAAAATCTGTTCCAAGTATATTTTTGCCTAGTAAACCTTTTTCCTTAGCCTGTTTAATAGCTATTTCCAGCCTACGAACCGCTATAGGATACTCAGCCCTTATATAGATAAAACCTTGATTAGATCCAATTGCATAACCACATATAGCCATAGCTTCTAGTACAGAATGAGGATCTCCTTCCAATATGGATCTGTCCATGAAGGCTCCTGGATCCCCTTCATCTGCATTGCATATTACATATTTTTGATCCGCGTGATATTTGTAAGCCGTCTCCCACTTTCTTCCTGCAGGGAATCCGGCCCCACCTCTACCTCTTAAATTTGCTTCCTTCATCGTATCTATTACATCTTGTTGGGTCATTTCAGTTACAACCTTTGATAAGGCTTGGTATCCATCAAGGGCTATATATTCATCTATATTCACATAATCTATTATTCCACAATTTCTTAAAGCAATCTTTTCCTGTTTCTTATAAAAAGTTATTTCGGATACAGGTTTGACCTTTCCATCTTCTAAAGCGTCCTCAAATACCAATCTTTCCACAATTTCACCATTGAGTAGATGTTTTTCTACTATTTCATCCACATCTTCTACACCTACATGGCAATAAAATATCCCTTCTGGATATATTTCTATATTAGGTCCAGTCTCACACAATCCAAAACAACCAGCCAAACTAACCTTTACCTCTTTGTCCAATCCTTTTTCCTTTATCTTTTCCTCTAAGGCAACCTTTATATCTTCTGCATTAGCAGAATGACATCCTGGCCCCCCACATATTAAAACATGTTTTCCCTCTAAATCCTTTTTTTTATCCTTATTTTGTAACCTTAACTCCATAGTTTTTAACGTTCTTTCTTTAATTGCATTCAAATCCTGGATAGTTGTCATCTCCACGCCCCCATTTTACCTATACTTATTTAATATTTCTTCAACATCGTCTTCCTTAAGCCTACCATAGACATCCTCGCCTACCATCATTACCGGCGCTAGTCCACAGGCTCCTAAACACCTAGTTGCACTAATTGAAAATTTTCTATCTGGGGTGGTTTGTCCCACACTTATCCCCAATACTTCCTCTACCTTGTCCAATATTTGCTGAGCCTGCTTAACATAACATGCAGTTCCTAAACATACACCTATATCATATTCTCCTTTAGGCACTAAGGAGAAATGTGAATAGAAGGTGGCTACTCCATAAATTTCTGATAAAGAAATCCTGAGTTCTTGGGAAATTATTCTCTGCACTTCGATAGGAAGATAACCAAATAAATTCTGTGCCTCGTGTAATGTGGCCATCAGCAATCCTTTCTTACCTCTATTTTCCCGCATAAAAAATTTCAATTCTTTTATTTTATCTTTGTTTTGTTCTAAATCGAATACGAACTCCACTTTTCCAGCCTCCTCTTATCATCTAATTTAAAAATAGACAGTCAATATATAATATACCGCCTGTCATTTCAAAATAGATGTCTAAATTAAGTTTTATGTTCAACTACAAAAGTATAATATCATATTAATACTAATGTATTTTAACACATTTGTCAATATTCCAACATTCCCAAATAATCTCGATTTTCCAATAAAATAACACCTAAGTGTATCTAGCCCTACATGCTTTAGTTAGCCTGTTTGCTAGCTTCATCTTAGGTGTTTTAAAAGTATGATTTTAACCCTTTACTAGTAAGTTTGGAATGCTATAATACCCTTCCCTACCAAATATAATATTCTGTCTACTTATTCTAGTATAGATTCCTGCAAAACCTTCATTATACATATATACTCCTATATTCATATTAAAATCCTTAACCGATAAACCACCCTTTTCATCGAATTGAATAAAAGGTCTAGTAGAAGGCTCTATAAATTCTTGAAATAGGTAGTCTTTATTCCAACAATCTTCTATTATCTTTTCCCATTGTTCTTGGGAAAAGTCTCTTCCTGCACTGACCCCTTGTGATGCAAATGAATCAGTCGGTTTTATTATATATTTATTCTTGTTCTGTTTAACTTGTTCAAATCTACTATTATCCCCTGAAAATTCTTCGGTATAGGGGATATGGTTTTTTATAAAAAGAACCTCCTCCTCTGTCAAAAACTCTTGGGTATCCTGGTGGTGAAGTATTTTAAATATTATCTTATTATGCATTATTTGAGATCTTAGGGATCCTATCATACAGACAGCCCCATCTCTATATGCCTCTATTAAATCTGGGATCTCTTCACTCTTTTCTATAAACTCTACAGTAACTATTCTTCTATATATTAAGTCTATTCTCATATCTTCGTAGTACAAATGTCCCTTTGTATATTTTAATTCCCTTGGATCTATTATCTCTGCATTGTAGCCCTTATCTATATAAGCATTTTTAAATGCTTCAAATTCAGCAGTTATTCCTGTTTCAGAAAAATCTACAATTCCAATATTAGGTTTATCTACCTTTTTATTAAAACCATCATATACTTTAAGACTTTCCTCTACCCATCTATCTATTAACTCAAAATAATCAATTTCATACTTTGCTTTCATAGGTTTCATGGATTCCGATTCCAATATTATCCTTGAAAATATATTGTCCTCATTCATACCAGAGGATCCATCTGTATTTATCTCTATAAACTTAAACCTATCTTCTCCACTATAGAATAGATCAAACCTAGATATGGGAATATTTATATCATAGCCTGGATCAACCAATAGAAGTTCTTCTAATAATTTAGGATATTTAAACATCTTTCTATATTCGGGTGATTCTATATATTTCTTTGTCACCTTGTTTCCAATGGACATTACAATACTTCCAATTCTATTAAAGCTTTCAATATCTTCATTGGTGAAAAACATAGGTTGATATAAAAAGGGTACTGGTTTTCCTTTATATCTGGCATTGGATCTTGCTACCTTGTCCTTTGCTCTTTTATAATCTTCATAGTATAGGTTTTTATTCTGCTTAACTATGTCAATATACTCTTGAGTTAAATCTTTCCCATCCACCCTTATCTCACCTCTTGCAAATTATTCAATATACACCATTTTAATGCTTCCTTCTTTCCTAAATGCTCTTTTTCTTTTATTATTTCATAGGGGTTCTTTTTATCCATTATCATCTTTTGTAATGGAAGTATATACTTGGATTCATCCGACCCTAAACCAGTTTTGGCTAGTTCTATAAGCCACTTTGCTATTTCAAAGATGGTCCTACCCTTTAACTCTCCATCTAGTCCTTTCTTCAGTATACTAGTTTTAGCCTTATCTATATCTTCCATCTCTATATCCTCTATATATTCATAAACCTGATTTAAATTATCTTCATCATATAGTATACCCTTCCATAAAGCTATAGATGCTAGGTTAAGTGGATAGGGTATGGCATCCATCATCCGTATCTCAACATACTTTTTGGTTCTTACATCGGGGAAAAACATAGTTAATCCATGCTCCAATTCTTCCATAGAGTAGTTCTCTGGATTGAATATCTCCTTAAAAGACTTGTTCCCTGTTGAGTACATTCTCTTGCCATCATCCATAAATATAGGAGGGCCATTTAAAATATACTCTGCATATTTTTCATATCCAAAATCCTCATCAAATGCTCCATCTACTATTCCAGACCTATCATTATCACAGTTTTCCCATATATAGGATCTTAAATTATGTCTTTCCCACACCTGTCCTTCAAAATAAAAGGCATTATCAAATATTCCATACATTACTGGTGCAAGAGCATTACCTACTTTAAACTTCTTTATATAATCCTCTTCAGATTTAAAGTCAAAGGCTATCTGTACTGAAGCTGTACCCTTCATCATATTATGGGCATGGGAACCTTTATCCTTAAAATATTCAAACATATAACTATATCGTTTCTTAGGTAAAATCTTAATATCCTCAATCCTAGTTTCTGGATGATAACCAACTGCAATCAATCCTTGGTTCTTTCTTTCAAGTATAGGTATTATCTCTTTTAAAAACTCAAAGTATTCCCTTTCTATGTCCATTATGTTTTTTTGAGGCTTTATACTAAACTCCAGTTGACTTCCTGGCTCTAAGGTTATCACTTGGTTTTTATTGTTTAAACCTAGTAAATATTCTCCCTCATAATCTCCTATCCATCCATTGGATTCTAATTCTTTCAAAGTCTCCTGTACTCCACCATCTCCATAATATGAGATAGTTTCTAAAGTATCCTTGTCTATTACAAAGTGTTCAAACTCTATCCCTATTTTAAAATCCTCTTCATTTTTTTCACTATCTTTAAAGTATTTTGTTATTTCTTCTACTTGTTTTTTATAATCCACAATTAGGTTCTCCCTTCTACTGACTCTATAGTTTATTCTTTATATATTGTTTCAATTACCTAGTATCCTAATACCCATAAAAATTGATGTTAAAATTAAAAGTAATCCTTTTTATCAATATATACCCCATTACCTACACCATAAATATTATGAGCGTAATAAAAATAGAGCCTATTACAGGAACTATTATTCCACCCTTATGCCATGCATAAATCATAGCAAACCCAATGCCAGCTAAGCCAGCTAAAGGCTTATCTGGCGTTGCAGAGAATACATCTGGGATAATAAGAGCCCCTAATGTAGTATAGGGTATAAGCATTAAGAACCTAAGTATTCCTTTTGGTAAGTTTTTTGTGGATATTATAAGAAATGGCAATAATCTAGGGATATAAGTTACTATCATCATCAATAATATTAATTTAAAATTATCATTCATAATCTTCCACATCCTCCCCTTTATACAAAATAGCTCCTAAGGTAGATACAGATATTATTGCAAATATAAGATTCCATCCTTCCGGTAGCATCTTGGAATGTTTTAGCAAGGTATTTATACCGCCAGATAATAAGGCTATTATTAAAACCTTAC
>JAAYRD010000196.1 GCA_012518955.1 Tissierellia bacterium
TAGCGCGTTCATTTTACCCTTGACAATCTCAAGGCGGACTTTTATAATTGTCAGGGCGAAATTTAAAGCAATTTGAAGCAATTCTATAAAACATTGTGCTATTTTTTCATGTTTAGTTTACAAAGCCCTATTTTAATATTTATGGTTCAACTAACATTTGAGTTAGTGTAGAAGCTTTGTCTGTATCAATATAATTCATAATACTGGATAGGGTCTTATTTCTCATTCTAGATAAAACATCTATTATTATAGATGAATCGGATATTTCAAAGACTGGTTCTGAATCAATTTCTAAAGCTGTTACCGTATCACTATTTGCCATCATTTTTTCCACTATTTTAGCAGCTTTATTAGCATTCATTTTCCCATAGACAGTCACTAGATCATCTATTTTTTTATTGTATTCAGTAATAAACTGCATTGATTTACTAATATGGTTTGTAATAGATTCTTTGACTCCATTTAACTCTTCTTCTTTCCGTATAGCTGCATATAATTCTTCAATAAAACTATCATCATCTAATTTAGATAGTATTTCTGCAGATTTTAAAACCGACAAATTTGTATAAATAATCCCTAATTCATCCATATCATATTGTTCAGTATTTCCAATCTCCTCTGCAGCCGCTTCCACAGATTTCATTTCATACAAGCTAGCTAAGTCCTTCAATTTAGTTTTTTCAGTCCTCTTTGCTAAGAGCTTGTTTTCTATTTCTAATCTTTTATTATCCTCTAAAGAATAAAGAATCTTATCTTCTATAGAATCTTCAATATAGTACAATATATCCGTTATCCTATCATCACTCATATTGATTATAATGCTAGGTAATGCTTCTTTAAAGGTTTCATCCTTTTCTATTCTTTCCTTTATTTCACTAATAGTCACCAGAAGATCCTGGCTCTCCAATCTACTTGCCTCATATGACATTAGGCCCTCTTTTTCATTTTGAACTGCATTATATATTGATGACAATGATCCACTGTTATTTTCTATACTCCGTACAAGCTTTATTATCTCTTCAGTCTTTGAAGAAGAGGTGGAGTTCATCAATTTAATTATCTCACTATATAATTTTCCATCATTCTTTTTTATTATATAAAGTTTATCAGCTGCCATTGCTAGTTCTAAAGAGATGTAATAATTAGCTAAGTACGCCTCCTTATCCTTGTTCTCTAATTCCCCAGCAGAAGATGTAAAATATTCACCAACAGTTCCAGGCAATTTACCTAATAGGCTATTAATTTTACTCTTAAATGTTCTATTGAAAAAATATGTTAAAGTTATTATCAATAAAAATATAAGGAGAAATATAGTATGTATTATAAATTTTGTTTTTTTTGTTTTATTACCTCTTACACTTTTAGTATTGCCCATCATTATTCCTCCTACTGTTGGGTGCTAGTCTTATAACTTACTAATGTATCTGTTTGTATCTCTTCTATTTTCTTTCTCTCAAATAAATATTTTTCATATTCTTTTTCCTTCAGTTTTTCAAATATTTTCTTTTCTTGAACTGCTGCAATCATCTCTTCCTTAACAGTTTCCAATTCTTCCTTAGTTTTATCTACTACTTGTTCTTGTTTTTCAATCTTTCTAGTTATATCATTTATATAACTACTATACATAGCTAAATTACCCACTTTTGTTCTAACAGCAGATGAGCTCATTTCAAGTTTCATGTTATTTTTATATTGGTTAAAAGTATCCAATTTATCCTTCTCGTCGTCTAACTTTTTTTTAGCAGTACCATATTCGCCTTTTTTATAATCTTCAACCGTTTTTTTATAGTCAAGGACTTTTTCTAATCTAAAATTAAAGTTTGTCACTTATATCCCTCCATTACAAGGTGCTAGCATCCTTATATATTTTCTCCATTATAGAAACTGTTTCTTCAAATGGATAAATATTTGAAGTCTCTTGCACTAGCAATTCATCTATATCTTCTTTTAATTCAATTGCTCTATCAATTTTTTATTTGATCCCATTTTATAAGCGCCAATATTTATTAGATCTTCCGATTCCTTATACGTAGCCATTATATCTTTTATGACATTTGCCATATTTAAATGTTCCTTCTCAGCTATATTAGGCATAACTCTACTAACACTAGAAAGCACATCTATGGCAGGATAGTGGTTTTGATTAGCTAATTTTCTTGATAATATTATATGCCCATCTATAATCCCTCTTACAGTGTCGGTAACTGGCTCGTTTAAATCATCTCCATCCACTAACACAGTATATAATCCTGTAATCGTACCTTTTGAGGAAGTGCCAGCCCTTTCCAATAATTTAGGCATCGCTGCAAATACAGAAGGAGTAAATCCTCTGGTCACTGGAGGTTCCCCTATGGCTAGTCCAATTTCCCTTTGTGCCATGGCAAATCTAGTAAGAGAATCCATTAAGAGCATAACATTTTTCCCTTCATCTCTAAAGTATTCCGCAATTGCAGTAGTTACCAAAGCACCTTTGACCCTTATTAAAGCTGGCTGATCCGAAGTAACAACAACCACCACAGATTTTTTCAATCCTTCTTCTTTCAAATCATTCTCTAAAAATTCCCTGACCTCCCTACCCCTCTCTCCAATTAAACCTATTACATTAATATCCGCAGAGCTATTTCTAGAAATCATTCCCATAAGAGTACTCTTACCTACACCACTTCCCGCAAATATTCCAATTCTTTGTCCTTTTCCACATGTTAATAATCCATCAATTGCCTTTATCCCCAAGGGAAGTGGTTCGGATATAATGGCACGTTCTAATGGATTTGGGGGAGGATTTAGTACTGGATGGTTTTTTTGAGTTTTTATAGGGCCCTTACCGTCTATCGGATTCCCTAATCCATCTAATACTCTTCCTATTAACTCATTCCCAACGTCTACCCTTAATGCTCTACCACTAGCTACTACTGTACTGCCCGATGCTATCCCTTCCATATCCCCTAAAGGCATTAATAATATCTTATCGTTTCTAAATCCTACTACTTCTGCTAAAATAGATTCAGTTTCATGATAGGGGTATATGTGGCATAGCTCTCCAATGGTAGCAATTGGTCCATCTGATTCAATAGTTAAACCAGTCACTTTTGTGATCTTTCCAGTATATTTAATAAACCTCTTCTCAATTACGCTATTAGTATATTTTTTAATATCCAATTTTTGTTCCATATGTATCACTCATTACTTAAGATAGTTGTTAATAAATCCTTTACTTCTTCTAATTGATTATCAATACTTACATCAACACTGCCTTTAGATGTTTCTATTATACAATCTCCTTTTTTCATATCGCTATTAATCCTTATATCCAATTCATTCACCGAGCTAGCTTTTGCTAAGATTTCATTCTTATGCATTTTCACTATATCGTAGTTTTCTTTCGGTACTATAATAGTCAGTTTGTTTGCCACTTCTAAATTGTCAATTCCATTTAGTACTAAAGATACTATTAGTTTTTCATCCTCTTCCACCTTTGTATATAAAACTTTTTCATATATAGATATTACCAGTTCTATTACCTCTTCCTCTACATCCCTTAATAGCCTGCTTTTTTGTTCAATATAATCATTCTTTATGTCTAGTGCTTCCAATATTAGCTTTTCTGAGGCCTTTTTACCCTGATCAAATCCCTTTTCATATCCCTGGTTAAAACCTTCTTCCATGCCTAGTTGATAACCTTTGTTATATCCCTTGGTTTTAGATTCTTCAAGAATTTCCTTTGTCCTTTCATAAGTCTCATCTATCTTTTTTTCAGATTTAATATTGGCAGAATCTATTATCTTTTTAGCTTCCTTCTCAGCATTAAGTATTATTGTATTGTATTTTTTTTTAGCCTCTTCAATAAACTTTTCTTCCAATGGAGTATTGGTATTTGCTTTTTGTTTGGATACAATATTTGATTCTATTACCCTAAAAGATTTAATAATATTAGACAATTATTTCATCTCCTCCTCTAGGAGTAATAATTTCCCCTTCTTCTTCCAATCTTCTAATTACATTGACAATATTTTGCTGAGCTTCTTCTATATCTCTTATGCGAACTGGCCCCATAAACTCTATATCCTCTTTAATCATTTCTACAAGCCTTTTACTCATATTAGCAAATATGACTTCTTTTACCTCTTCACTAGCAGACTTTAATGCAGTTGCCCAGAGCGAATTATCAATTTCTCTGACCACTCTTTGAACACTCCTGCTATCTAATGAAACAATATCCTCAAATACAAACATTCTTTTTCTTATCTCTTCGCTTAGTTCAGTATCCTTCATATCTAACTCTTCCATTATAAACTTTTCTGTACCTCTATCTACGGAATTTAGAATGTCAACGGTACTTTGTATACCTCCAGCAATTGTGAAATCCTCAGATATCATATTAGAGAACTTAGATTCTAATATTCTTTCAATCTCTTTCACAACTTCTGGTGATGTCCTGTCCATTATTGCAATCCTTCTCGTTACTTCTCCCTGCTTTTCTGAAGGCAAATTTGCCAAAATCTCCGCTGATTGAGTAGGTTGAAGATAGGATAATATTAGTGCTATAGTTTGAGGATGTTCGTTTTGTATATAATTTAATAATTGATTAGGATCTGCCTTTCTAATAAATTCAAAGGGCCTAACATGTAAAGATGAAGTCAGTTTACTTATTATACTAATAGCTTTATTAGGTCCTAGAGCCCTTTCAAGAATTTCCTTTGCATAGTTAATTCCACCTTCAGAAATATATTGTTGTGCCAAAGCAATTTGATAAAAATCTTCCATTACTAGTTGTTTTTCTTCTGAGGAAACCATACGCATATTTGCTATCTGCAAGGTTAGCTCCTCAATCTCTTCTTCATTTAAGTGCTTAAAAATTTCTGCAGACTTCTCCGGTCCTAGTGAAATTAAAAGTATTGCTGCCTTTTCTTTTCCATTAAGCTTTTTCTTCATCATATAAACTTCTCCTATTCATTCAACCAAGTTCTTAATAGTTGAGCCACTGCATCAGGTTTCTTATCAACAAACTTTTCTACCTGTGATTTCATCTTTGACTCCTCTGTCTCAAATTCCAAATCTTCAATCTCAGCAGTCATCGTTGCTGCATCTTCCATGTCGATTTGCAACTCCTCTAGCTCCTTGGTTCTATTTCTCCTATATATAAAATATCCTACTATACCCGCAATAGCTATTAATGCTAACGCCAATAGCAACCAACCAAGGCCTCTCTTGCTCTCTTTTGCACCTGCCAAGTCATCTGTCCTAAATCTTTCAGCTCTTACCTCAACCTGCCTAGTATCCAACCCTGTTGCCGCGTAGATTAAGTCAGATATTTCCCTTTCTTTATCTTGTGTAAACTCTCCATCAATTAATGCATCTCTATTGATTAATACGGCTACAGTAATAGTTTCTATCTCTCCTGGTGTTTTTTCAATCTCCTTATTTATCTCGTTTAATTCATTATTTATAGTTCTACTTACCTTATCATATCTTTCATTTCCATCCTCTAGCATTTCATATTCTGGTGGGTTGGATTCTGTTCCTGCTACTCCTCCTGCAGTCCCGCCTACCATATGTTCCTCTATTTCTTCCATACTCCTTATAAGCCCTTCGTCATTTCCTTCAATAGGAGGGGCAAATTCCACTATTGTAGTTCTTTCACTATCAAAGTTTATTTTAATACTGGATCTTACGTCTACGTTTCCATATCCAAAAACGTTTTCTAAAAATCTTTTAATACTCTCATCTATTCTATGTTCTAAACTATCTTTAATATTGAACTGATCCGTCATTAAAAGGTCTGTTTCTTTTCCCTCGCCAGTTAATAATTTTCCCTCATTATCTATTATTTGCACTTTTTCTGGTTCAGCATTTATTGATGATGCTACTAGATTTTGAATGGCAGTGACGGTTTCACTCTTTAAAGACCTGTTGTCCGATTTTGTTATGGATACGGACGCAGTAGTTTCCTTATTGTTTTCTTCTAAAACAAAACCTGTCCCTTCTTTTTCATTTATGTAAACAGTTGCGCTTTCAACTCCATCAATTTCAGAAATAGTTGAAGCTAATTCATTTTGTAGAGCTAGCTGCATTCTTTGCTTTTTATCATAATCAGTCATGGTCCAGCTACTATCATTGAATGCATCCATAAAACTATAGCCTTCTTTAGGCAAACCATAGGAAGCAAGTTCTATTTTTATTTTGTTTTTCATATCTGCTGGAACCAATATGGTAGTGGGGTTATCCTTACTTGGTGTTTTCCACTCTACACCCATTTCATCTAGCTTTTTTGTTATCTGCCCCATATCTTTTAAAGATAGGTCCCCATAAAGTACATCGTATTTAGTTCTAGTTAATACGATAGATGCTATTACTATGGATAGAATAATTATAACACCTATTATAATTATTTTTTTCTTTCTAGTTTTATCCATATTTTTCCAGTATTCATTTAATTGTTCTCTCATTTGCTGTATCGTTTCTGCCATAGTACCACCTCATTTCTTACAGCATTCCTTCCTATATCTGCATTCGCATTATTTCTCTATAGGCTTCAACAACCTTATTTCTTATGCTCAATGTTAATTGTAAAGAAATATTCGCCTTTTCTTGAGCTATGGTTACATCGTGAAGATTGTCCACATCACCAGTTGTTAATAATTCTTTGTACCTATCACTTATTATTTGTTGCTCGTTTACCTTTTCTATAGCATTGGTTAAAAAAGAGCTAAATTGATCCTCCTTTTTCCTTATGCTATCTTGTTCCAACCTTTCCTCAAATAAGGATGGTCTATGGAGATCTATGTTTTTTATTTCCATTTAACTACCTCCTACCTATCTCTAAGGCCTTCATCAACATCGATTTAGTGGAATTCATAGCAGTAATATTGGCTTCATAAGCTCTTTGAGCATCTATCATATCTACCATTTCCTTAACTATCTCTACGTTAGGCATACTAACATAGCCATTCTCATCTGCATCAGGATGTCCCGGTTCATACTTTAACTTAAAAGGAGTTTCATCCTCTACGATTTCCCTTATCATAACTCCTTTACCATTTATCTTATCGTTCTGTTTCCCTAAATAATCCGAAAATGCTCTCCCTTTGTTTTCTTCATATACTACCATTTGCCTCCTGTAAGGCATCCCTCCCGTAGATCTAGTAGTATTAGCGTTGGCCATGTTTTTATTAATGATATCAATTCTTGTCTTTTCTGCTGTTAAAGCAGATGCACTTATATTAATCGAATCAAAGATCCCCATTATTATTTACTCCCTTCATTGATAACATTTTTTATCTTTTCAAACTCATTTATTGTCTGATTTATTAAAGCATTGTACATAATCGTGTTCTTTGCTAAGTCCGCCGATTCCACATCAATATTTACATTGTTTTTATCAAATCTATGGAAATGGTTTCTTTCTACTTTTACTTTAGGCTGTACCCTATTTATTTCTTTAGATAATGGTAAATGTTTTCTGTTGGTTCTATTTAATTTATGCTCTTTAGCATTTATTGCAGCTCTTAATTCATCTTCAAAGCTAACTGTTAGCTTTTTATAATTAGGTGTTATGAGATAATACATTTGTGACAAAAAAGTATAAAAAAAGAAAGGCCTCTGATATAATGTTGTTTACCACAACAAACAAAAATCGGAGGGATCCTTTCTTATGAAAACAATTATAACAGAAGA
>JAAYRD010000197.1 GCA_012518955.1 Tissierellia bacterium
TATATATAGTTTGAATACATGAATATTGAGGAAAATGTAAATAATTCTTTAATAAAGCTATATAAAACCACATTAACACGGAAAAACATAAAAAAACATGGTTTAAAACTTTAAAATAGAGTATAATATCATTAAATATACTTTTTAAAGGGGTTTTTAGTATGTTATATTTTCATAAAGAATATTATAATCTCAAAACATTAAAAGATAGAAAAACTAAATCAAAGGAACGTATGAATTATGACAGTACAATAAAAACAAATTTGGAAATAAAGCCAATAAATCAGCCAGATAAGTTTATTCTTTATTATGTTCCAACTAATACTACAATAGAATTAATATCAGAAATATCTAGATTAGATGTAGTATTAGAAAATTTATATGAGGATTTACCAGGTTTAGCACAAAGAAATTTCTTTGTAGATATGCTTAGTATGGAATTACAAAGTACAAATGAATTAGAAGGCGTTAGAAGTTCAAAGGAAGAAATAGTTCAAACTACAAAAAAGATGTTAGACCAAGGTAAAGGAAGAAAGATAGAAGCACGGTTTATAAATGTAATAAAATCATATCTTGAATTAAAGGATGGAAATCTGAAGCCACCAGTTGATAGCCAAGATTGTAGAAAAATATATGATGAAATTACAGCTGATGGAATTTCCAAGGATGATACTCCAGATGGGAAGTATTTCAGAAATGACATAACTTATATATATAGAAATAATAAAGAAATTCATAGAGGAATTTCAGAAGGTGAAAACACAGAAAAAATTATAATTGATAGAATGAATGATATTTTAGATTTTATGGATATTAATAGCAACTATAAACTTCATAAGCTGATTAAAATAGCAATAGCTCATTATTACTTTGGGTATATTCATCCATTTTATGATGGAAATGGTAGAACTGGAAGGTTTATAAGTAGCATTTATTTAAAAGAAAATTATTCCTGGCTTACAGCTATGTCCTTATCCCAAGGATGCAATAAAAAGAGAAATAGATATTTAAAGATATTTGATGTAACGAATCAAATATCTTCTCAAGGGGAAATTAATTTCTTTGTTGATGAATTTTTATCAATAATACTAGAAGGTCAACAACAGATACTAGGAAATTTAGTACAAAAAAGTGATTTACTAAATGTAATAATGGAAAAAATCAAAATTGATGATACATTAAAAAATGAAGATGAAAAGATTATTATGAGTATTATGGCTCAGGAATATCATTTTAATCCATCAACAGATGGTATAGGAATAGTAGAGTTAAAAGATGTATTTGATTACACAGATGAAACTATTAGACTCAAACTAAAGGATCTATATGATAGAGGTTTAGTCGAAAAAATTAAAAGTAGACCGGTAAAGTATATAGTGTCTAGGGAGTATTTAGAGAAATAATATATAAGAAACTGGAAGTACTGAAACAATATTAAAAACTTCACTAACCATAATAAATACTAATAAACTAAATAATACTAAGATAATAAACATTAGAGAATGCATATTTTAAATAAAAACAAATCCATAAAAGTTGAGTTACCCTTGCAAGAGTTTGCTAGACTTCTGGTGGCTGAAAGGAGTCGAAGGTCTAGCAACTTACTGCTGGAGTGATAAAGCAAAGTCTTGGGACCTTTGGA
>JAAYRD010000198.1 GCA_012518955.1 Tissierellia bacterium
GAACCTGTCTTAGAAGAGATATCTTTTATTGCAAAACCTGGGGAAACTACTGCATTTATAGGAAGCACAGGAAGTGGAAAGTCTACCCTTATCAATTTAATTCCAAGATTTTATGATGTAACAGAAGGAGAGATATTGCTTGATGGTATTAACATAAAGGATATTAGACTACAGGAATTAAGGGATAGAATAGGATATGTTCCACAAAAAAGCATATTGTTTACAGGAACCATAGAAAGTAATCTAAAATATGGGAAAAATATAGATGCTAATGATGAAGATATATTAAAAGCAATAGAAATAGCTCAAGCTAAAGAGCTTATAGAGGAAAATACAGAGGGGATTTTATACGAGATAGCTCAAGGAGGAACTAATGTATCTGGAGGTCAAAGGCAGAGGTTATCAATAGCTAGGGCATTGGCAAAAAAACCAGAAGTTTTTATATTTGATGATAGTTTTTCAGCCCTTGACTTCAAAACAGATGCTGCCCTAAGAAAGGCTATTCACGAAAATATGAGGGATAGAACTATTTTAATAGTAGCCCAAAGAATAAATACAATAATAAATGCGGAAAATATTATAGTTTTAGATCAAGGAAAAGTAGTGGGGATGGGGACCCATAAAGAATTGTTAAAGAAATGCAATGTATATAGACAAATAGCTTTGTCACAGTTATCAGAGGAGGAACTTGCAATATGAGTAAAAATAAAAGAAGGGTCTCAAGACCGGGAAGAAGGGCTCATGGACCAATGGGAGGAATAAAGGGAGGTTTTGAAAAACCAGAGGATTTTAAAGGAACCTTTTTTAAACTTCTTAATTATCTAAGACCTTACAGACTAAAACTTATTATAGTAATAATATTTGCTATAGGAAGTACTATCTTTGCAATTATAGCGCCTAAGATATTAGGCCTGGCAACAACTGCAATATTTGATGGCTTAGTGTCTAAAATATCAGGCGTGGAAGGTGGAGGAATAGATTTTCAATATATAGGAAAGGTAATATGGATTTTAATAAGTCTATATCTATTATCCTCGATATTTTCCTATATACAGGGTTTTATAGTCACAGGAGTAGCCCAAAGGGTATCATATAATTTGAGAAGGGAAATTTCTGAAAAAATAAACAGACTACCTCTTAAATACTTTGATTCCGTTACTCATGGGGATGTATTATCAAGGGTGACAAATGATGTTGATACGGTAAGTCAATCATTGAATCAAAGTATGAGTCAAATAATAACATCTGCTACGACTTTGGTAGGAGTACTTGTCATGATGATGTCTATATCATGGCAAATGACCATTACAGCTCTTTTAATATTGCCCATATCTATGATACTGGTTATGACTGTAGTGAAGAGATCCCAAAAATACTTTAGGGCTCAACAAGAATATTTAGGGAAAGTAAACGGACATATTGAGGAGGTTTATGGGGGTCATAATATAGTGAAAGCTTTCAATGCAGAAGAAGAGGTGGTTGTAAAGTTCCGAAGTATAAACTCAGAACTTTATAATTCTGCTTGGAAATCCCAGTTTCTTTCAGGGATGATGATGCCTATCATGATGTTTATTGGCAATTTAGGCTATGTGGCTGTATCGATCTTAGGTGGCTGGTTTGCCATAAGGGGAACCATAGAAGTTGGAGATATACTGGCCTTTATTCAATATATAAGAAGTTTTACCCAACCTATAACTCAGGTGGCCCAGATAAGTAATGTGTTACAATCTACAATTGCAGCAGCGGAAAGGGTTTTTACATTTCTGGATGAGGAAGAAGAGATGGAAGAAAATGAGACACCTATTAAACTTAAAAAGGTAGAGGGAAGGGTTAAATTTGAAGATGTTAAGTTTGGTTATAATGAAGAAAAGATAATAATAAATAATTTTTCTGCAGATATTAAACCAGGACAAAAGGTAGCTATTGTAGGGCCTACAGGAGCAGGGAAGACCACTATAGTTAAACTTCTCATGAGATTCTATGACTTAAATGGAGGTAGAATACTCATAGATGGATATGATATAAAGGATTTTACCAGGGAAGCTTTAAGGGATAATTTTGGAATGGTTTTGCAAGATACCTGGCTTTTTTCCGGCAGTATAATGGAAAACATTAGATATGGTAGATTAGATGCCACAGATGAGGAAGTAATTGAAGCAGCACAATTAGCCCATGCCCACAATTTTATACAAACTTTACCAGAGGGATATAATATGATAATTAACGAGGAAGCTGATAATATTTCACAAGGGCAAAAACAACTATTGACTATTGCCAGGGCAATTCTATCGGATCCTAGAATTTTAATACTAGATGAGGCCACATCTTCAGTAGACACAAGGACAGAAGTACTGATACAAAAAGCAATGGAAAATCTAATGAAAGAAAGAACTTCCTTCATTATTGCCCATAGACTTTCTACCATAAGGGATGCAGATTTAATCCTTGTGATGAAAGATGGTGACATTATAGAACAAGGTAGTCATGGAGAATTGATCAAGAAAAAGGGATTCTATGCAGAGCTTTATAACAGTCAATTTGAAAGAGAAAAAGTTTCTTAGACATATGGAACGAAATAAAAAATTAACCCTTTATAATGGGTATATATATGATATATTCATTGGAAATCTTTTAAAACACAAGGGGGATAGGCTATGGAAAAGAAGATAGGACATGGGTATATATAATAAGAAAAGGAGGATATATAATGCAGGTTATATTGTTTTTAGCTGATGGCTTTGAGGAAGTGGAAGCTTTAACGGTGGTGGATTACCTAAGGAGGATGGATATTACAGTAGATATGGTATCCATTACAGAAGAAGAAAATGTAAAGGGGGCTCATGGGATTACAGTATTAGCTGATAAGGTTATAAATCAGATAGAGGATATAAAATCCTATGATGGGGCAGTAATACCTGGTGGATTGCCTGGAGCTACCAACCTTAGAGATGATCATAGGGTAATTGAAATAATAAAGAACATAGGCCAAAGGGATAAGCTTGTAGCTGCTATTTGCGCAGGACCGATAGTACTGGAAAGGGCAGGGCTTATTGTTGGGAAAAAGGTTACCTCATATCCTGGGTTTGAAGAAGAACTAAAGGATGGTATGTACCAAGAAAAATCGGTTGTGAGAGATGATAATATTATTACAGCAAGAGGACCGGCTTTAGCAGTTGATTTTGCAATAGAGATAATAAGGCACCTTCTTGGAGATGAAAAGGCTGAAGAATTGAAGAAGGATATA